>NZ_JBVJIM010000006.1:0-447933 GCF_055586305.1 Nonomuraea sp. NPDC051298 | reverse complement strand
CGTCACACCGGCGTCACGCTGACACAGCACCCCGAGATAGCCATGTACCGACACGAACTATCACGGTCCGTCACCACCGAAAGTGGGCCAGAGTCAACTCAACGGCTGATCTTGGTTGTTGAAGTGTTCAGAGGATGGCAGGGACGAGGCGGCCTTCGAAGGCGATCTGAATCGCCTCGGGTTCGGTGGAGACTTGATCTCTTGAAAGGATCGAGTCCATGCCCGGCGAGTCCCCCTACCCCGCCGAACTGCGCCGCCGAGCGGTGCGGATGGTCGCCGAGCGACGCCCGCGAGAGCGGAAGAGTGGGGGTGTTCGAAGCATGAGGTCGGTGGCGCGCTGGCCGGCACCGGTGAAGAGGCCGAGCCGGTGGCCCGCGTGGTCGAGGACGGGGCCGCCCAAGGCGTATGTTGGCCATCGGTTCGGGGACGTCGGGGGCGATTTCGATGCCGGAGCGGGCGGGGACGAGCGTCTCGCCCTGGCGGACGCGCATTGTCACCTCACCTGTCCGTCTGGGAAACGGTCCAAGCACGCCTGAGAAGGGGCGTCTTTCAGTCTGGCCAACCTCAAACGATCACCAGCGTGCTGATCGTTTGAAGCTGGGACGGGCTACGGGGGCGGTGACCGGCGGATCAGTCGGTTCCGATGCTGACTCTGTAGGTGGGGCCGCCGCCGCCGGCCAGGCGTTTGAGCTTGGGGCAGACGTTCTGGACGGCGTTCTGAGTCGGCGGCAGGTGGATGGCCATGGCCAGGTCGCGGGCGCGCAGGGAGCCGCCGACCTCGCCGAAGACGGTGAGGATCTGCTGGCAGGCGGGGTGTTCGGGGATCATGGGAGGAGTCCCGGCCGGCTCGGCCGGGACAGGGTCCTCCTCGGCAAGCGAGACGAGGGTCTTGCGGCTGATCCGCAGGTGCTCGACCTGCTCGCTGAGTTCGCCCAGACGCGCGGTCAGCGTGTCGATCTCTGTCTGGGTCTGCTCGATCCGGCAGGTCAGGAAGTGCTCGCGGGCGTCGATCCGGTCGGCCCGAGCGCCCGGAGGGTAAGGGCCAGGGACTCGTCCTGTTGTGCCGCGTAGAGCTCGAAGGGATCGTGCACGGGTCGCTCGATGGTCTCGGTGAGCCATCGCGCGTCGTAGTGGGCTCCGCTCACGGTGGCGTTCCAGGTGCCTTCGCCTGTGAGGTTGGATTGGAAGATCCCAGCGGCCGAGCGAGGCAGGAAGTCCTCGTAGACGACAGGGTGGGCGGTGATCCAGCCGTCTGCCAAGAGTCCGGCGACGTCTGCGGGTGGTTGCCGCCGGTCGCCGGGACGTCTGGTGGCGAGTTGGTAGGTGAAGTACGCCAGGCGCTCGGTGAGCAGCCGGCGCTCGTTGCCGGGGAAGCGGGCCTGCCAGATGCTCCGGGCCAGTTCCTGCCTGGTGACATGGGGATGGTCGGCGCTCCGCAGGTCGGTTTCGGTGACGAGCTCGTCGTACAGGGCGCGGCCGGCCGGGGTGAGGGCGATGCCCCGGGCCTCGACCTCGCCGAAGCGGACACGCAGCGACCCGGTGGTGACGCTGCCATCGGGTTCGCGGAACTTCCTCGGTTCGGCGAGTGCGCGGAAGGAGGTCTGGCGCAGCAGGACGTCGGGGCCGTCCCAGCGCGGTGGGCCCTGGACATCATCGATCATGGCGATGCCGCGGGCCGCCATGCGCTGGTAGAGCAGGTCGATGTCGAGCACGCGCGGCGTGAGGTGGTTGATGTGCGTGCTGGAGACGCCGCCTATGTCGGCGGCGACGGCGGAGACGCGCTCCAGCTCCGCGTACCACGTACGGTCCACCGGCTCGGCGGACAGCTTGAAGGCGACCACGGCGAGGGCGAGGAAGCGTTCGGCCTGCTCGTGCGGCAGCCCCGCGTCACGTTCGGCGCGGCGGGCCAGGTCGAGGAGCTCCGGCGGGAAGAGTTCGCGGCGGGAGAGGAACCTCTCCAGGCGGTCCTGCAGGTCGGCGTCGAAGAAGCGTCGGTCGGCGGTGGTGAGCAGGGAGGTGAAGACCCGGAACGGGTTGCGGGCCAGTTCGACGGCGTCGATGGGACGGAAAGCGGTGGAGATCACCGGTACCGCGCTGGAGGTCGCATCGCGCAGGTCGTAGAAGCCCACGGGGTACATGCCGAAGGCGGCGAAGATCTGGGCCGCCTGTCGCATCTCCAGCGGGGTGCCGACACGAATGGCACCGTGGCGTTCTGCCGTGATCCGGTCGATGCCGCCCAGGCGTTCGGCGTCGGCGTTCTGACGCATCACCTCGTGGTTGACCTCGCCGGCGACGTCGAGGAGCGTGGTGTATGCGGGCACTTCGGTCCCGTACATGTCCGACAGGCGGCGGGCGAATGCGGCGCGCAGCCGCCAGGTGGGAACCATGCGAGTCTCCTGGGTGTCGTTCCACGGGCGCGGCTCGGTGGAGCCGTAGTTTCCAGCCTGGGAGCGGGGGCGGCGATTAGCCAAGACCCAGCAGGGCGGGAGCTGGTGGCCGCCAGACCAAGCTACGCTTGCCCTGCGATCATTCCTCTGATACGGCGAGCCACGGGTCGTCCGTGGCGACAGCCGCTTTGATCGCCCTCAGTGCGGGTTGCAGGAGCGGGTTGACGTTGGCCGCGCGATGGGCCACGAGGACGCGGCGATGAGCCAGATGAGAGGCGATCGGCTCGGCATGGACGCGTTCGTCGGGCACATGTCCCAACGCGGGCACGACAGCCACGCCCAACCCTGCCCCGACGAGTTGGCGCACGACGTCGTAGTTGTCGCTGCGCCGCGTTATGGCGGGCGCGAAGCCGGCGGCCGCGCACAGGCGCTCCAGCGAGATCGCGCCCGCCGTGCCCTCCCGGCTGGTGATCCACTGCGCCGCCCGGAGTGCCGGCAGTCGCGCCGTCGCCTCACCGGCATTCGCGCGCTGACGCTGCGTCAGGAGCAGCAGCGCCTCGCGCAGCAGTGGCACCGTCACCAGCTCCGTCGGCCACCGCTGAGGCACGTGCCCGTACTCGTACAGCAGGGCAGCATCCAGCTCGCCATTGACCAGCATCTGGGCCAGTTCGTCCGGCTCGCCCTCCTCCAGCAGGATCTCCGCCGCGGGATGGCCGGCCACCAGGTCCGTCAGTGCGTCGGGCACCAGACGCACGCTGGCCGTGGGGAAGCTGCCCAGCCGCAGGCGGCCTACTCGCCCGGCGGCCAGGTCACGTATCTCGTCCTCGAACTCCCCGAGCATCGCCAGCACGCGGCCGGCCCGCTCCACGAGCTGGTCGGCCGCCGCGGTCGGCCGGATGCCATGGGCTTGCCGTTCGAACAGCAGGAGGCCGCACGCCCGCTCCAGGCCCGCCATCTGCTGTGACACGCCCGAGGAGGTGTAGCCGAGCTCGCGCGCCGCGATGGCGAACGAACCGGTGCGGCAGACGACCCCAAGTGTGCGGAGATGAGTCGGATTCATCATGAACCGACTCTAGGCTAAGGAATGCTTTCCCTCACAGCTAGAGGCTACCGGTCTTCTGGCTCTTGGCTTGCCGCGCCCCCTCCCCTCACCCTGGAGGGGAACTCCTCCCGTATGACTACGCCCCGGGGGCCACCATGGCATCATCGGCCGGCGAGCCGATCCTGACCGCACTGCGTCGCGTCGTCCGCGGCGAGGTGACCGCCGATCGCGGCCGCCTCGCCCAGTACGCCGCGGACGCCTCCAACTACCGCCGCGTCCCGCTGGGCGTGGTCTTCCCGCTCGACCGCGAGGACGTCATCGTGGCCGTGGCGGCGTGCCGACGCCACGGTGTGCCGCTGACCTGCCGCGGCGCCGGAACCAGCACCTCCGGCCAGGCCATCGGCTCCGGCATCGTCCTGGACTTCTCCCGGCACTGCAACCGCATCCTGGACCTCGATCCGCAGGCGCGCACCGCCCGGGTCGAGCCGGGGCTGGTCCTGGACGACCTCCAGGCCGCAGCGGCCCCGCATGGCCTGGCCTTCGGTCCGGATCCGTCCACCCACAGCCGGTGCACCATCGGCGGCATGATCGGCAACAACGCCTGCGGGTCGCACTCCCTCGCCTGGGGGCGTACCAGCGACAACGTCATCGAACTCGAAGTCCTCACCTACGGCGGGACGGTCCTCACCGTCGGGCCGATGACAACGAGCCAACTCGAGGACGCCATCGCCGAAGGCGGCGAACGCGGCCTGCTGCTGGCCGGCGTACGCGACCTCGCCATGGAGAACCTGAGCACGTTGCGCACCGAGTTCGGCCGCTTTCCTCGGCAGGTCTCCGGGTACGCGCTGGAGCACCTCCTGCCCGAAGCGCGGTTCAACCTGGCCCGCGCCCTGGTCGGCTCCGAAGGCACCTGCGCCGTGGTGCTGTCCGCCAAGCTCAGCCTGGTACGCCGCCCCCGGGCGCGGGCGCTGGCCGTGCTCGGGTACCCCGACGCGCCCGCCGCCGCGGACGCGGTGCCGGCCCTGGTGGAACGGGCGCCGATGACGCTCGAAGGACTGGACCGGGCGCTGACCCGGATGGTCACCCGCCCGGCCGCGCTGGCGGCCGTCGAGCGCCTCCCCGCCGGCGATGCCTGGCTGTTCGCCGAACTGGGGGCAGACACGCCCGACGAGGCCCGGCGCGCTGCGGCCGATCTCGCCACGGCGGCCGAGCGGACCGCCGGGTTCCTGGGCGCGTACGTCGCCACCAGCCCGGACGAGCAGCGGGCCCTGTGGGGGATCCGGGAGGACGGCGCCGGGCTGGCGACCCGGCTCCCCGACGGGTCCGAGGCGTGGCCGGGCTGGGAGGACGCCGCCGTTCCAGCCGAACGTCTCGGTGCCTACCTGCGCGACTTCAACGACCTCATGGCCCGCTACGGCTTGAAGGGGGCGGTATACGGCCACTTCGGGGAGGGCTGCCTGCACGTCCGCCTCGACTTCGACTTCGAGACCCACGAAGGTACGGAGGCGTTTCGTGCCTTCCTGGCCGACGCTGCCCGCCTGGTCGCCGCGCACGGCGGCTCGCCCTCCGGGGAGCACGGCGACGGGCAGGCCCGCTCCGAATTCCTGGACCTGGTCTACAGCAGGCAGGCGGTGGAGTTGTTCGAGCGGTTCAAGCACCTCTGGGATCCCGGCGACAAGCTCAACCCCGGGATGATCGTCCATCCTCGTCGCTCCGACCACGACCTGCGCGTCAGCCCGCGCCGCAGCACGATCCCGCTGCACACCACGTTCTCGTACCCCGACGACGACGGCGACTTCGGCCGGGCGGTGCGCCGCTGCGTCGGCGTCGGCAAGTGCCTGACCGGAGGCTCCAACGGATCGGTGATGTGTCCCAGCTACCGGGTGACCCGCGACGAACGTGACTCCACCAGGGGCCGTGCCCGGCTGCTGTACGAAATGGCGCAGGGAGAGCTGATCGACGACGGGTGGCGCTCCCGAGAGGTCCGCGACGCACTGGACCTGTGCCTGTCGTGCAAGGGGTGCAGCTCCGACTGTCCCGTGGGGGTCGACATGGCGACGTACAAGTCGGAGTTCCTGCACCACCACTACCGCGGCCGCCTGCGCCCGCCGTCCCACTACTCCATGGGATGGCTGCCCGTGTGGTCCCGGCTCGCCGCCCGCGCCCCTCGTCTCGCCAATTCGGTCACCCGCTCGCCACTCGCGCCGCTGGTCAAGCGGCTCGGCGGGATCGCCCCGCAGCGCGGCATCCCCGCGTTCGCGAGCGAGAGCTTCCTCCACTGGTTCCGCCGCCGCGACGGCGCGCGGGAGGGCACCCCGGTGCTGCTGTGGGTCGACTCGTTCAACAACCACTTCAGCCCGAACGTGCTGCGGGCCGCCGTCACCGTCCTGGAGGCCGCCGGCTTCCAGGTGCACGTGCCGCCCAGCACCCAGTGCTGCGGACTGACGTGGATCAGCACCGGCCAACTCGGGGTTGCCCGCAGGGTGGCCACGCGCGCCGTCGCGGCGCTGGAGACCCGGCCCGACCTGCCGATCGTCGGCCTGGAACCAAGTTGCACCGCCGCCCTCCGCGGCGACCTGCCCAGGCTGCTGGACACCTCTGCCGCCCGCCGTACTGCCGGCCGTGTCAAGAGTTTGGCCGAGATTCTGCTCGAACACGCCCCGCACTACACGCCGGCGCGGATCGACGTCCGCTCCATCAGCCAGACACACTGCCACCAGCACGCCGAAGGCGGGTTCGACGCCGACCGCGAGATACTGCGGCGAGCGGGCGTGCACAACACCGTCCTGCCATCCGGCTGTTGCGGGCTCGCCGGGAACTTCGGCTTCGAGCGCGGCCACTACGACGTCTCGGTCGCCGCCGCCGAGCAGACGCTGCTTCCCGCCGTGCGCGACGCCGCCCCGGACACGCTGATCCTCGCCGACGGTTTCAGCTGCCGCACCCAGATCTCCCAGCTCAGCGACCGCACCGCCATACACCTCGCCGAACTCCTCGCCATCTCGACCACCCGAAGGAAGCTCACGTCATGACGGACACGCTCGCGCTTATCGACGAATGGGGACCGGAGAAGGTGGTGGTCGTCTCGCACCGCCGGAGTGGGATGAAGGGCGTGCTGGTCATCGACAACACCGCCCGCGGCACCGGCAAGGGCGGCACCAGGATGAGCCCGCACGTCACCGTCGGTGAGGTCGCCCGCCTCGCCAGGGTCATGACCTGGAAGTGGGCCGCCGTAGACATGTTCCACGGCGGCGCGAAGGCGGGGATCGTCGCCGATCCCGCCTCTCCGGACAAGGAGGCGATCCTGCGCGCCTTCGTACGCGCGCTGTCCAACGAGGTCCCCCGCGAGTACGTCCTCGGCCTGGACGTGGGCCTGACCGAGCGGGACGCGGCGATCATCCAGGACGAACTCGGAGACCGTGGCGCCGCCGTCGGCACACCGCAGGAGTTGGGCGGCGTCCCGTACGACGCGCTTGGCATCACCGGGTTCGGCGTCGCGGAGGCCGCGGACGCGGCGGCCGAGGCGAGCGGGTTCTCCCTGGCCACTGCCAGAGTGTCCATTCAGGGCTTCGGCGCTGTCGGCGCAGCCGCCGCCCGGCGTCTGGCGGAGCTCGGCGCGACCGTGGTGGCCGTCTCCACTGCCCGTGGTGCCCTGCACGACCCAGCCGGTCTGGACGTCGAGCGTCTGGTCAAACTGCGCGAGACTTACGGGGACGCCCTGGTCGACGAGTACGGCTCGGTCCCCGTCTGCGCCCCGGGTACCGAACTGCTCGTGCCGTGTGACATCCTCGTGCCCGCCGCTCTGCAGGACGTCATCGACGCCGATCTCGCCACCCGTCTGCGGGCACGGCTCGTCGTCGAGGCGGCCAACCTGCCCACATCCCCCCAGGCGCAGCGGGTCCTGGCGGAGCGAGGCGTCGGCATCGTGCCCGACTTCATCGCGAACGCCGGCGGCGTGGTGGCCGCGGGATTCGCCATGGAAGCCCGCTACTCGCCGTTCCGGCCCGACCCGGCACGGATCTTCCCGCTCGTCTCGGCCAAGCTGCGCGACAACACCGAAGCGGTTCTGGCGACGTCCCGTACCGGCGGCATGCGGCCCCACGAGGCGGCGCGCACGCTCGCCCAGGACAGGGTCCGTGCCGCCATGCGGCTCAAGGGCCGCGTTCCCCTCGCGGAGCGGGCATGACAGCGGCGCACCACGTGGCCGGGAAGGGCTCCACATCCGAAAGCGCCGCGGTCGGAAGCAGCGCATCGCGCTGCCACTGCGGCCGGGTCCTGAATCACTGCGTGGGCTGCGGGAACCCACGCTGCTTTGGCTGCGACCCCTACCGTTCCGATGACTGCGACCTCCTTTCCTGAGCCCGTCCACGTCGTCATCGGCGGCGAGGCGGCCCGCGGAGTCTGCGGCTCACTGCTGGTGGCCGGCCACACCGTGCGCCACACAGCGCCGCCTCGTGCGGGGCAGCGTCGGTACATGGAGCACCTGTTCGCCCGGGGAAGGCCCGCCGGACCTCGTCGGCGAGCCGCATGGCCAGCCGGGCCTTGCCGACACCGCCCACGCCGGTGAGCGTCACCACCCACGCCGGTGAGCGTCACCACCCGCGCGGCCGACAGCAGCCGCCTGGCCTCGTCGTGTCGGTGCAGGGCGGCGCCCGGTGCGCTGCGCCGAATTCATCTCCTGCACGATACGCAAGAAGGCATCCAAAGCCCTAGCACGACTTTAGTGATCTCGCGAGCCATGCCCTGCTCGCAAAGTTCGTCACATTAGTTCTGTTCATGTGAGCTGCAAATTTTTCGGTTGAGTGAAATTGCTGCGTCTCCCAGAATCGACACACCGAGACCCCGATTGAACGCAGGGAGATCTACATGACCGGGACGGCGAGTAGGGCCGCCTTCGAGATCGTCAAAGGAGTTCGTGAGATTCTCACGCTCACCGAGGCCGAGGTCGAGGAGAACCTCGATCCCCAGGAGTTGCTGGACGGCCTGGAGGACGGATTTCGGGGGCTCGAACTGGGCGAGGTCCAGTCGCCTTTCCGGCCGGAGCTGACCGTTCCTGGCAAGGGTTTCTCCTTGGCCATGTCGGCCTGGCAGCCAGGTTGGCAGATGTGCGTGAAAGTGGTGAACGTCTTCGACGGAAACCTCGATCTCGGGCTGCCCAACCACCTCGCCATGATCAACCTTTTCGACCCGGAGACCGGGGCGACGACCTGCGTCATGGACGGGACCTACATCACCGGGATTCGCACCGCGGCCTCCGCGGTGCTGTCCGCGCGGCTGCTGGCCCGGCGCGACGCGCGGGTCGCCACCATCGTCGGCGCGGGTGTCCAGGCTCGCGAGCACCTGCGATTGCTGCCCCTGATCCGGGAATTCGACCGCATCAACGTGTGCTCGCTCCACGTCGACGAGGCTGAGCGGCTGGCCGCTCGCGACGACATCGCGCACGCCTCGGCGGACCTGGAGGCTGCCGTGCGCGAATCGGACGTGGTCTGCCTGGCCACGCACGCGGCCGCGCCGGTGATCGATCCGGACTGGCTCAAGCCCGGCGCGCATGTGTCCTCCGTCGGGTACTTCCCGCCGGAGGGCGAGCTGCCCCGCGAACTGGCCCAGCGGCATCGCCTGTTCGTGGAGTCATTCGACGCCTTCGAACCGGCGCCGATCGGGTGCTCCGAACTCTCCACCGCCGATCCCGGCAACGCCACGACGCTGGGTGCGGTCGTCCTCGACCCACGAGCGGGCAGGCGGGACGACCGTGAGATCACCGTGTACAAGGCCATGGGGATCGGCATGGAGGACATGGTCGCGGCCAACCTCGTCTACCGTCGCGCGCTGCGCGACGGTGCCGGCGGGGTCATGGCGTGGTAGCGAGCGAAACCGGAGTCTGGCCGTGACATCATCATCATCCCCGACGTCCCTCCACCCGCGTTCCAGCGAGGACCTGCGCCATCTGGCCCAGGCATGCCTGCAGCGGTGCGGCGTCGCCACCGACACTTTCGCCCGCAGCACCGTCACGGCCCGCACGCCGGTGACTGGGGACGAGCTGTTCGACATCCCGGCCGCGGACGCCGCGGCCGTCGGAGCCGCCGTTCAGGCCGCCCACGAAGCCTTCCTGCGGTGGCGGACCGTGCCCGCCCCGGAGCGGGGACGGCTGGTCAAGCGGTTCGGCGAGTTGGTCGAGCAGCACAGGCACGACCTGGCCGAGCTGATCATGATCGAGGTCGGCAAGATCCGCTCCGAGGCGCTCGGCGAAGTCCAGGAGATGATCGACGTCTGCGACTTCGCCGTCGGCCTCTCGCGTCGCTTGGAGGGGCGCACCATGCCCTCCGAGCGGCCGGGACACCGGCTCATGGAGACCTGGCATCCGTTGGGAGTCGTCGCGGTCATCTCCGCGTTCAACTTCCCGGCCGCCGTCTGGGCGTGGAACGCCACGATCGCGCTCGTCTGCGGTGACACGGTCGTGTGGAAGCCGTCACCGATGACGAGCCTCACCGCCCTCGCCTGCTCGGCCCTGCTGGAGCGTGCCGCCGCCGAGTGCGACATGCCCGCCGAGATCAACCGGCTGGTCATCTGCGACGTGCCGGCGGCCGAAATCCTGCTTGACAGCCCGCTGGTCCCCCTGGTGAGCGCGACCGGATCCGAGCGCATGGGCGCCGAGATCGCCCCGCGCATCGCCCGGCGCTTCGGACGCTCGATCCTCGAACTCGGCGGCAACAACGCCGCGGTGGTGGCGCCGTCGGCCGATCTGGACCTCGCCGTCCGGGGCATCGCGTTCGCGGCGGCCGGGACCGCGGGCCAGCGCTGTACCACCATGCGACGGGTGATCGCCCACGAGTCGGTGGTGGACGAGCTCGTCGAGCGACTCGACGCGGCTTACGCGAAGCTGGTGGTCGGCGATCCGTTCGACCAGGCCACGCTGGTGGGGCCGCTTATCAACGGCACCGCGTTCGGCGCGATGCGCCGAGCGGTGGACAGCGCCGCCAGGGACGGCGGCACCGTCGTCACGGGCGGCACCAGGGTTGACCGGGAAGGGGCTCCACAGGCGTACTATGCCCGGCCGGCCATCGTCCGCATGCCCGGCCAGAGCGACATCGTGCGCCAGGAGACCTTCGCCCCGCTCCTGTACGTCATGACGTACGACTCCTTCGAGGAGGCCATAGGGCTGCACAACGCGGTACCCCAGGGCCTGTCGTCGTCGATCTTCACTCTGGACCAGCGCGAGGCCGAGAGCTTCCTCGCCGCCGACGGCTCCGACTGCGGCATCGTCAACGTGAACATCGGCACCTCCGGCGCGGAGATCGGCGGCGCGTTCGGCGGTGAGAAGAGCACGGGAGGCGGCAGGGAGTCCGGCTCCGACGCCTGGCGCGGCTACATGCGCCGTGCGACCAACACCATCAACTACTCCTCCGCACTGCCACTGGCACAAGGCGTCGAATTCGCCTAACAGAAGAAAGGAGGAATCGCATGCGTGCCATTCCTCTGAAGTCCATCGCGACGGTCGTCGCCCTCGGCCTCCTGGCCTCCGGTTGCGGTCAGGGCCTGCTCGCCCAGGAAACCGGGGGCGAGCAGCACGGCCCCATCGTCCTGGGCATGCTCGTTCCGCAGTCGGGCAGCGAAGCCTCGATCGGCCCGTACATGACCAACGCGGCCCAACTGGCGGTTGACGAGATCAACGCCAAGGGCGGCGTGCTGGGCCGCAAGCTGGAGCTCAAGACCGCCGACGACGCCTGCGACGCCCAGTCGGCCACGACCGCCGCCAACAAACTCGTCACCGAGGGCGTGCACGTGTCAGTGGGCGGCTACTGCTCAGGAGCGACACTGCCCACACTGCCCATCTTCGGCAAGGCGGCCATCCCGATGATCATTCCGGCGGCGAACTCGCAGGAACTGGTCGACCAGAAGCTCGAGCACGTCTTCATGATCAACGGCACCGGCGCGCAGCAGGCCGAGGCCGCACAGAAGTGGATCGCCGGGCAGGGCGGTCAGCGTGTCGCACTGATGCACGACAACACCAGCTACTCCAAGGACATCGCGCTGCGCACCCAATCGAGTCTCGGCACGGCGGCGGTCACCGTCGAGGCCGTGACGCCGAAGGAGAGCGACTACAGCGCCAACATCACCAACGTACTGGCCAAGAAACCCGACTTCGTCTACTGGACCGGCTACTTCCAGGAGGGCGGCCTGATCGTCCGCCAGATGCGGCAGGCCGGCTACAAGGGTCCGATCATGGTCGGTGACGGATCGGTGTCGCCGAAGCTGGTCGAGATCGCCGGTGGCGAGGCGGCCGAGGGCGTTTACGCCACCATGACCCAGACGCCCGACACTCTGGAGGGTGCGAAGAACTGGATCGAGGCGTACAAGAAGAAGTTCAACGCCGAGCCCGGACCGTACTCCAACCAGGCCTACGACGCAGTCCGGCTGGCAGCCGAGGCAGTGGGCAGGGCGGGCGGCACCGACGGCGCGAAAGTGATCGCCGCGCTGGAGGCGATCGACGGGTTCCCCATGTTCTCCGGGCCGCTGAAGTTCACACCCGAACACACGCTGGCCGGCGGCGGATTCCAGATCCTCGTGGTGAAGGACGGCGCCTTCACCCTGCAGGATTCGCTGTCATGACGCAGCTCGTCTGGAACGGCCTGTTCGTCGGCTCCTTCTACACCCTGGTGGCGTTGGGCTACAGCATGGTGTACGGGATCATCAAGCTGCTCAACTTCGCCCACGGCGACCTGTACATGCTGGGCGCGTTCACCGGTTTCGCGATCCTCGGCGCGGTCGGGGGCGTACCCGCCTCAATGGGGCTGCTGGCGCTGCTGGCCGTGCTGCTGGTGACCATGGTCACCTCCGGCCTGGCCGGGGTGGCGCTGGAACGCATCGCCTACCGGCCGCTGCGCCGGGCGCCCCGGCTGTCCCTGCTGATCACCGCGGTCGGCGCGTCCTTCGCGGTGGAGTACGGGATGCGCGCGACGGCCGGAGCCGATCCGCAGGTGTACCCGGTGCGGCTGGGCGGTACGGCGATCGAGGTGTTCGGCGCCCGGCTCACCCTGCAGCAACTGGTGCTGGTGGCGGCGGCCGTCGCGCTGATGGCCGGGCTGAACCTGCTGGTCACCCGCAGCCGCGAGGGCCGGGCCATGCGGGCCATCGCGCTGGATCCGCGGACCAGCTCGCTGATGGGCATCGACGTGGACGCGGTGATCTCCCGCACCTTCTTCCTCGGCTCGGCGCTGGCCGGAGCGGCAGGCGTGATGGCCGGCGCCTACTACGGGAAGATCGACTTCCTGATGGGGTTTCTGATCGGGTTGAAGGCGTTCACCGCCGCGGTCATCGGCGGCATCGGCAACATCCCCGGCACCATGCTGGGCGGCCTGCTGCTGGGCCTGCTGGAGTCGTTCGGCACGTTCTGGCTCGGAGGCGAGTGGCGGGACGTGTTCACGTTCGGAGTGCTGATCCTTTTCCTGACGGTGCGGCCGACCGGGCTGCTCGGTGAACGCGTCACGGAGCGAGTATGATGACGGCCGGCCAGAGCAGGACCGGGAGCGAGCCGCGCCTCCCGGGGAAGGACAGGACCCCCAGCCTCGCCTCGAAGTTGCTGGGCAACAATCGGGTCGGGCTGGCGGGCCTGTTGATCGCGCTGGCGGCACCGTTCGTGAACGCCAGCCCGTACGCGCTGGCGGTGATGACCAGCACGGTGATCTTCGTGATGCTGGCGGCCGGGCTGAACATCGTGGTCGGTTACTGCGGGCTGCTGGATCTGGGATACGCAGCCTTCTTCGCCGTCGGCGCCTACACCAGCGGCGTGCTGGCCACCCGACTCGAGCTCCCGCTGGTGGCCACCGTGCCAGTGGTGCTGGTGGTCACCGTGATCGCCGGGATCGTCATCGGCGCCCCGACGCTGCGGCTGCGCAGCGACTACCTGGCCATCGTGACGCTGGGCTTCGGCGAGATCATCCGTATCTCTGCCAACAATCTCGACGTCACCGGCGGCCCGTCCGGCATCTACGGCATCCCACCGCTGACCACCAGCCCGGTGGTCTTCTACTACCTGACTGTGGCCGTGGTCGCCCTGGCCGTACTCGGCTCGGCCCGGCTCGGCCGCTCCCGCCTGGGGCGCGCCTGGCGGTTCGTCCGCGAGGACGAGGACGCCGCCGAGGCCATGGGCGTGCACACCTACCGCGTCAAGCTGGCCGCCTACATCGCCGGCGCAGTCTGGGGCGGCCTGGCCGGGGTGCTGTTCGCCTCCCAGTTGTCGGCCATCTCCCCCAACAGCTTCACCTTCCTGCAGTCAGCGCTCGTACTCATGGCCGTTGTCCTCGGCGGCATGGGCTCGGTCCCAGGGGTCGTCGTCGGTGCCATCGTGATCAGCCTGCTCCCGGAGATCTTGCGCGACCTCGCCGACTACCGCTACTTCCTGTTCGGCGCCCTGCTCATCGTCTTCATGCTGGCACGGCCCCAGGGCTTGTGGCCCGCCCGATCCAAGGAGACGGTCAAATGACCATGCTGCGCATCGAGGATCTCCGCCTGTCCTTCGGCGGGTTGCTGGCCATCGACGGGTTGTGCTTCTCCGTCGGCCAGGCCGAGATCGTCTCCGTGATCGGTCCCAACGGCGCCGGCAAGACCTCTGCCTTCAACTGCGTCACCGGCTTCTACCGGCCCGCCGGCGGCCAGATCACGCTGCACGGCAAAAGCCTGAGCGGCCTCCGCCCTTCAGCCATCGCCGGCCTGGGCATCGCGCGCACCTTCCAGAACCTGCGCCTGTTCGGCGAACTGTCGGTGCTGGACAACGTGCGCGCCGGCGCCCACCTGTGGCTGCGGCAGAACATCTTCGACGCTCTGCTACACACCCCCCGCTACCGCCGCTCCGAGCGCGAATGCACCCATGACGCCCACCACTGGCTCGACTTCGTCGGCCTGCGCGGTGACCGCTACGGCGCCGCCCGCAACCTGCCCTACGGCGAGCAACGGCGCGCCGAGATCGCCAGGGCGCTGGCACGCCGCCCGAACCTGCTCCTGCTGGACGAGCCCGCCGCCGGGCTCAACCACGGAGAGAAGGCCGAGATGCTCGACCTCATCCGCCGCATCCAGGCCCTGGGCATCGCCATCGTGCTCATCGAACACGACATGGGCCTGGTCATGGAGGTCTCTGAGCGCGTCGTCGTGCTCAACTTCGGCCGCGAGATCGCCGACGGCCGCCCCGAGGACATCCGGCGCGACCCCGCTGTCATCGAGGCCTACCTGGGGAGCGACGCCCATGCTTGACATCCACGGCCTCGACGTCCACTACGACGGCGTGCACGCCCTGCGGGGCCTGTCCGTGACCGTCGAGCAGGGCGAGATCGTCGCCCTGCTCGGCAACAACGGAGCGGGCAAGACCACCACCCTGTCCGCGATCTCCGGACTCGTGCGTCCCAGCGACGGCACCGTCGTCTTCGACGGCCAAGAGATCACCCGTGACAAACCACACACCATCACCGCACGCGGGCTGGTTCACGTCCCCGAAGGCCGCCGCGTCTTCTCCACCCTCACCATCCACGAGAACCTGCAGCTCGGCGGCTACCTGGTGCGCGATCAGACCAAGATCCGCAAACGCATCGCCCACGTCTACGAGCTGCTGCCCCGTCTCGCCGAACGCCGCAACCAGCAAGGAGGCACCCTCTCAGGCGGCGAACAGCAGATGCTCGCCATCGGCCGCGCCCTCGTCACCGGCCCTCGGCTGCTCCTTCTCGACGAGCCCTCCATGGGTCTGGCTCCGCTCGTGGTCACCTCCGTCATGCGGCTCATCGAACAGATCAACGCTGAGGGCACCTCCGTCCTCCTCGTCGAGCAGAACGCCACCGCCGCCCTCGGGATCGCGCATCGCGGGTACGTCATCGAGAACGGCGTCCGCATTCTCGAGGGCCACGCCGGCGAATTGCGCGCAGACCCCAGAGTCGCCGACGCCTACCTGGGCGGCATGACACATGAGCCCAACTAACGTAGCGTTAGCGCATGGAACTGGATTCAGGGACACTGACAAAGCTTCGAGCCTTCGAGGCGGTCGGGCGTCATCTTAGTTTCGCTAAGGCAGCTCAGGAGCTTTACGTAACCCCGGCCGCGCTCAGCCACCATGTGCGTCATCTGGAAGAGGAGCTCGGAGTTCCGCTCATCACGCGCCTGCACCGGCGCATCGAGCTCTCCCCCAGCGGGATGAGACTCCTCCCCGAGTGCTCGCAGGCGCTCCAGATCCTCAGCCGCGCGGTTCGAGAGGTCAAACGGACCGACCAGCAGGAGACTCTCACGGTCAGCGTCGCCCCGTACTTCTCGGCGCGGTGGCTGACCCCACGGCTGGGCCGGTTCTGGGCCCATCACCCGGACATCGACCTGCGACTGCACCACGCCTACCAGCCGGCCGACTTCCACACCGACAACCTGGACGCGGGGATCAACTGGTGTCCGGGCGACTGGCCCAACGCCGAGAGCACGCTGGTGCTGCACGGCAGGCTCACGATCGTGTGCAGCCCCGCCTACCTCAAGCGGTTGCCTCCCGATCCCTCCCCACACGACCTGCTTGGCCACAGGCTTATGTTCGAGTTCAGCATCAAGCATCTGATCCGCTGGTTCGAAGCCTCCGGCGTCAAGCTTTCTGAACCGCCCAGAGCCGATCAGGTAGACGATTCGCACACGCTGCGCCAGCTCGCCTTGGACGGCCACGGCGCTGCCCTGTTCTTCTCCGGTCTGATTCACGAGGACCTCCGGACCGGCCTACTCGTCCGCCCGTTCGACGTCGAGATCGATCCGGGCAGCGCGTACTACCTGACCAGGCCGAAGGACCGGCCGGTCGGGCGACGGCTGAAGCTCTTCACCGCATGGCTGATGAACGAGATCGCCACGAGCCCCTACGTGTGATCGCGGCCGCGATCGCTGCTCTACAGTGTGGCAACCATGGAGGCACCTCACGTTCTTCCCCTTCGCCTGACGCTCGCCCACCACGCTGTAGGCAGGAGCGCGAACGCGTACGGGATTTCCGCCGTCTGCTCGCGCTGGACCGGATTCCTCATGCTCGGCCCGAGTGGGCCGTTCGCTGCCCGCAATCCCGCAGAGACTCTGGAACGGTAGGCCCGTCGGGTCCTTCACTTGCTCACCTGACGCCTACCCGGGCGGCTATGAATCGAGCCTTGCGGTGACGGCCGGCCAATGCCTACGAGAAGTCCAAACCCCAGCCCCGGTAGTCAGCCCACGCGCGCTGATCGTCACAGATCCGGGCGGTGTACTCCACGAGTACTCACATGCCGCCTGACCTGCACGGATGGAGTTTTCGGCAGGCGCGGTGCCGCAGGTGACGTTCGTTTCAGAGCAGACATCGATCCAGAGGCTCACGGCGGCACCACCGCACCCGGGGGTCTGCGCCATGAACGGGCCGAGAGGATCACCGCGAGAAGCAGCGGATCCTTTATCTGCTGGTCACGGACGGCCTGGCGGGCAAGGCGAGCGGGCTTGGGCGAGGCTTGACCACGCATTCAGGCAACCCCTGGCCAGCGATGCCGCGCAGACCTTCCGGCTTGATCTTCTGGTGGTCATCTCTAGGGTCTGAACTGACGGTGACCGTCTAAACGATCTACCGCGTTACACAGTCCGTACACAAGAGCAACCGCCGAGCACCCGATCATGATCAACAACGAGCCCAGAGTTCGGCGAGAACCGAGAAAGCCCAGGTCGGGCGCGGCGTTGGAGAGTAGGGCGGGTGGGACTTGAACCCACGACCCACGGATTATGAGTCCGATGCTCTGACCGGCTGAGCTACCGCCCCTGGATGAAGTTGTGTCGACGTGCGGTGGACGACGAGAGGATCATGTCGAGCCCCGCGCATGCTAAGGCTAGAGCATCGGATCCGGTCGTGGCGCCCGCCGAGGAGAGATGTCTCCACCGACATCATTCCATGGTCCTCCGGGTTGGTGGAGCCCGAGTCGATCATATTCGGCCGGATGTGGTGCCCTTCTCGGGGTGGTTGCGGCCTGTGCCTCCTCCGTGGTCGCGGGAGAAGTGTTTTGGGGGGTGTCATCTGGGTGATGTTCGCCGTCCGGGTATCGGTTGTCCGGATTATGGAGAGTGTCCGTTTGTGAAAATTGGAGATCATGAACGGAGACCGCAGCCGATGAGACGATTCCTCCTCACCGCCACGCTCATGGCCGCCTCGCTCGCCACCGCGCTCGCCACCGTGCTTGCCGTGCCCTCGCCCGCCCTGGCCGAAGCTCAGGGGCGTGAGGTGCGGTTGCGGGTGGCGACGTACAACATTCATGCGGGGGCCGGGCAGGACGGGCGGTTCGACCTCGCGCGCCAGGTGGACGCGATCCGCGCGCTGAACGCCGACGTCATCGCGCTGCAGGAGGTCGACGCCCACTGGGACGCCCGCAGTGAGTGGCGGGACCTGGCCTCCGAGCTGGCCGGCGCGTTGCGCATGCGGGTGTACTTCGGGCCCATCTACGACCTCGACCCGCCGCAGGAGGGCGCGCCGCGCAGGCAGTACGGCAACGCGATCCTGTCGAGATATCCGATCCAGTACGCCGAGAACCACTCGATCACCCGCCTGTCGACGCAGACGCCGAACCCTGTGCCCGCCCCCGCGCCCGGCTTCCCCGAGGTCGTGGTGAACGCGAAGGGGGCCCGGGTGCACGTGTACGCCACGCACCTGGACTATCGGGCCGATCCGGCGGTCCGGCAGGCGCAGGTGGCCGACATGCTCGAGATCATGGCAGGGAAGGGCGCCCAGGTGCTGCTCGGCGACTTCAACGCCCGGTCCGGCGCGCCTGAGCTGGCCCCGTTGTGGCGGGAGCTGACCGACGCGATGGCGGGCAGGCCGGAGACGACCTACCCGGCCGACGTGCCGGACCGGCGCATCGACTACGTGGCCGTCTCCCGGTCGGTACGGGTGCTGGCCGCGGAGGTGCCGCGTACCACGGCCTCGGACCACCTTCCCGTGGTGGCCGACATCGCGGTCGGGCGGGGCCGTTGATACGTCGCAGGAGCCTGCTCGGCGGTCTCGCGGCCGGTGCGGGCGGGGCGAGCGATGCGGGCGGGGCGGCCGGGGCGGCCGGGGCGCTCGCGGCTCCCCCGGCGGCGCGGGCCGCGGCGACGGGCGGGCGGGTGTCCACCGGGCTCGAGGTGCTGATCGGCGGTGGCTATCGCGACCTGCGCGGGCGTCGGGTCGGCGTGGTCACCAACCCGACGGGAGTGCTGCACGATCTGCGGCACGAGGTCGACGTCATGGCCGCCGACGACCGGATCGACCTGGTGGCCGTGTTCGGGCCGGAGCACGGCTTCCGCGGTACGGCCCAGGCGGGCGGCTCCGAGGGCTTCTTCATCGACCCCTAGACGCGGCTGCCCGTCTACGACACCTTCGAGAAGACCCCCGACGAGCTGGCCAGGATCTTCACGAGCGCCGGGGTCGACACCGTGCTCTTCGACATCCAGGACGTCGGGCCGCGTTTCTACACCTACATCTGGACGATGTTCGACTCGATGGTCGCCTGCGCGCGGGCCGGGCTGCGCGTCGTCGTCCTCGACCGTCCGAACCCGATCACGGCCCGCCGCCCGCTCGGCCCCGTGCTGGACCCCGCCTACGCCAGCACGATCGGCGCCGCCTCGACGCGGTCCGGCTCGGCATCGCGGTGCTGTCGACGGTCAGGAGCCTGTACCCGGACGGGTTCGCCTGGTCGGACGTCGGCAGCCCGGGGTCGCCCAAGTACTGGATCGACAATCTCACCGGCTCGCCGTGGGTGCGCATCGCGCTCGACTCGGGCAGGTCGGTGGACGAGGTGATCGAGGGGTGGCAGTCCGAGCTGGGCCGGTTCGCGGGCGTTCGCGAGAGATATCTGATGGGGGTGGGAGAGCGGCTCATCTCCTGATGGCTCCCCTGACGGTTCGCCCTGACGGTTCGCCTGATAGGTCCGCTGGTGGCTCTCCTGACGGCGCGGGTGCCGCCGCCGAGCGCGGGCCGGGCCCGCCCGTCGCATCGGGCGCCCGGCCCCGCCGTGCCTCCGTGCGTCCAAGCGTCGGGGCGGCCTCGCTGATCCGTCGTCGCCCGCTTGACCTGCGTCTTCGCGGGGAATGGGGGCAGAGACGACTCTCCCCTCGACCGGGCCGCCGCGGCGGCAGACCGTGCCACGGGCGAACGCCGCGCCGTCAAGCAGCGGCCCCGTCCCTGACCACGACACCAGCACAGAGAGGGAGACCGATGGGCACGTGGACGAACGAGGAACTCAACAGGATCGAGTCGACCGCCGAGGTGGCGATGGCGCCCCTCGACGACGACGGCTCCCAGCGCGAACCGGTGACGATCTGGGTGGTCCGTGATGGCGACGACGTGTTCGTCCGGTCCTATCGGGGCCTCGACGGCGCCTGGTTCCGCGCCGCCAAGGTCAGCCACGAGGGTCACCTCCAGGCCGACGGCGTGGACAAGGACGTCACGCTGACCGAGGAGGCCGACCCCGACCTGAACGAGCGCCTCGACGCGGCCTACCGCAGCAAGTACAGCCGCTACGGGGCCGAGTACGTCGAGGCGATAGTGGCCGGACCGGCGCGGGCGACCACGCTCAAGGTCATGCCCCGCTGACCCGCCCCACCCCGCCCCGCCCCACCCCGCCTCGCCCAGCCCCGCCGTGAACGCGGTGCTGGGCGACATTCCCACGGCGTACCCGAACCGAGCGGCAGACGGGGGCAGGCGGGCGGATGGCCCACGCCGGACGATCGTTCCTGCGGTCTCTGTAGTGACCCTGTAGGGACTTTCTGGTGAGGGCTCTCATCCTGGACCCATGGCGCCGACCGCGCCTCGAAGGAACCAGGGAGACCTCCATGGGCAAGACCGCTCGTCGCCACGCCGCGTAGGCCATCAGCACCCCCTGCGCGGCCGTCTTCGTCCTCAACGGCTGACGAAGGCACGAGTGATCCCCCGGGAGGTCGCCTCCCGGGGGACATCGCGATCGGAAGGACGAGGCGTGTTCGGGAGCGGTACGCCGGCCTGGCTACGCCTGGTCGATGCTGCCGAGGCACAGGGCAGACCGGAGACGCCGTCCACGATCGCTCCACGTCCGAGGCGGCGGACCGGTGCGGCACGCGGGGACGTACGCCCCCGCTCCGCGCTCGACCCGCCCGCCCCTGACCGCCCGCCCCGGCCCACGGTGTGCGGGTCACTCGCCCAGGAGGCCGGCCACCTCCTTACCCTCGGCGGTGTCGCCGAACAGGGCGAGCGCCCCGCGCCAGGCCCCCGCCGACTCCTCGTGCCGCCCCAGCAGGGCGTAGGCCCGGCCGAGTTCCCTGAGCGTGCGGGCGCGCCAGACCCTGGGCCCGCCGTCGCCCAGCTCCGCCAGCGCCGCGTGCAGGTGGCGGAGCGCCTGGTCGAGGTCGCCCTGCTCCAGCCGTACGACGCCCAGGGAGTGCCCGGCCAGCGCCTCCCCCACCATCTCCCCGCACTCCACGAACAGCCGCCGGCTGGCCGTCAGCGTCTCGACCGCCTCGTCGAAGCGGCCCAGCGCGCCCAGCGCCTCGCCCAGCCGGCGCAGCACCTTGCCGGTCTCGACGCGGTCGCCGTTCGCCTCGGCGGTCAGCAAGCTCTCCCGGTAGCGGACGACGGCCTCGGCCGTCTCGCCCCTCTGGTGGAGTGCGGCGCCCAGAGCGCGCAGGAGGTGGCCGCGGACGACGTGGTCCTCCTCGCGGGTCACCGCCAGCCGCGCCCGCGCGATCTCGGCGGCCCGGCCGTACTCGCCGCGTTCGCCGTGGATCCAGACGGGCCAGGTCCACGCGTAGGCCAGGCCGGCGGTGTCATCGTGGTCCTCCAGGAGGTCGATCGAGGCGTAGGTGTCGATCAGGGCCTCGTCGACGCAGCCCGTCATGTGGCGGGCGGCGGCCCTGGCGATGAGCGCGTACGCGGCGCTGTGCGTGTCGCCTTCGCGGCCGAACTCCGCCAGCAGCTCACCGCACAGCTCCTCGCCCGGCAGGAAGTCGCCGCGCTCGATGTACACGCTGGCCAGCAGCAGCCGGGCCCGCAGCGCGGCGCGTTCGTCGCCGAGGGAGGTCACGATCTTCTGGACCTCCACGGCGTCGTCCAGGAACCTGTCCATGATCAGGTAGCCGGTGAAGTGGTGGGCCAGCTCGGTGGCGGTCCCGGTCAGGCCCAGCTCGGCGGCGCTGGTGAGGGCGAGCATCAGCGTGCGCCGCTCGGCCGCGAGCCAGGCCGCGCCCGCCCGTACGTCGGGGGCCGGGCCCGTCTCGGGCTCGCGCGCGTACGGCGGGGCCAGCGGGATCGGGATGCGCCGGGTGGCGTCCCTGGTCCGCCGCAGGGACTCCAGCACGTGCCGGGTCAGCGCCTCCTCCCGCCGCCGGGGGGACTCCTCGGCCTCGGCCCGTTCGCGCGCGTACACGCGCAGCAGGTCGTGCAGGCGGTAGCGGGGCTGGCCGGCGCCGTCCACCTCGGTCGAGGTGAGCATGCCGCGGGTGACCAGCGTCTCCAGCGCCGCGTCCGCCTCCAGCGCGGGCGCCCCGAGCAGCGCCGCGATCGACCACTCCGCGGCGCTGTCCAGCCCGGCCAGGCCCAGCAGCCGGAACGCGCGCCGCGCCGGATCGGGCAGCGCCGCGTAGCTCGGCTCGAACGTGGCCCGCACGTCCAGCCCGCCGACGACCAGCTCGTCGAGGCCGCGTCCGGCCAGGCGGGTGGCGAACTCGCTGACCGGCCAGACCGGCCGGGTGGCCAGGCGGGCGCCGGCGACCCTGATGGCCAGCGGCAGCCGGCCGCAGGCGCGCAGGATCTCCTCGGCCGCGCCGGGCGCCATGCCGATGCGGTCGGCGCCCGCCACCCGTTCCAGCAGCAGCAGGGCGTCCTTCTCGCCGGGCGGGTCGAGCGCGAGCCGTACGGCGCCTTCCAGGGCGGGCAGCCACGAGCGGGAGGTCACCAGGACGGCGCCGCGGGCCGTGCCGGGCAGCAGGTGGCGGAGCTGAGCCTCCTCGACGGCGTCGTCCAGGACGACCAGCACGGCCTGGTCGGCCAGGCGCTGGCGCAGCAGCCGGGCGCGTTCCTCGATCGGGGCCGGGATGACCGCGCCGTCCACGCCGAGGGAGCGCAGCAGCACGTCCAGCAGTTCGCCGGGCTCGCGGGGGCCGAGCGCGTCCTGGCCGAGCCGGACGAAGAGCTGCCCGTCGGGGTAGTCGGCGCGCAGCAGGTGCGCCAGACGCACGGCCAGCGTGGTCTTGCCGACGCCGGGCAGCCCGGAAACGAGGACGATGGGCGGGCTGAGCCGGTCTGTGGCCGCCCGCGTCAGCGACAGCAGCTCGGCGATCTCCGCCTCGCGGCCGACGAAGTCCGCGGTGTCGGCGGGGAGCTGGCAGAGCCGCTGGAACGGCGCGGGCGTCGCCGGGCGCGCGTCGAGCTCGGCGTCCCCGGCCAGCAGCGCGGCGTGCAGGCGGCGCAGCTCCGGCCCCGGCTCGATGCCCAGCTCGGCGACCAGGATCTGGCGGGCCCTGCGGAACGCCTCCAGCGCCTCGTCGCGCCGCCCGCTCTGGTGCATGGCGACGACCAGTTGCTCCCACAGCCGCTCGCGCAGGGGGTGGGCCGCGACCAGGGCGCGCAGTTCGCCGACGAGGTCGTCGCAGCCTAATGCGAGCCGTACGTCGATCCATTCCGACCTGGCCACCGCCAGGCGTTCCTCCAGCTCGGTGATGCGCGGGGCGAGGACGCCGCCGAGCGGGACGTCCTCGGCCGGGGCGCCCCGCCACAGGGCGATGGCGGCGGCGTACTCGTGGTCCGCGGCGGACAGGTCGCCGGCCGCCTGGTTGCCGCGCGCCCGGCGCAGCCCCTCTTCGAACACCAGCAGGTCCAGGCTGCCTGGCGGCACCTCGCACACGTATCCGGAGCCTTCTGTGCGCAGCCGCAGGCCACTGCCCTCAAGCCCGCGGCGGAGCTGGTGGACGTAGGTCTGGATGTTGGCGAGGGCCGAGCGCGGAGGATCGTCCCAGACGGCGGCGATCAGGCGGTCGGTGGAGACCGTGGTGTTGGGGTGCAGCAGGAGGGCGGCCATCAGGGCCCGCTGCTTGCGGCTGAGGCTGACCAGGCCGGAGGGGCCGCTCAGGCGGACGGTGCCCAGGATCTTGAAGTCCACTGGTCCTCCTCGTGCTCGATCGAAAGATCAGCTTTCCGGAAGGCAGTACACCCTTCGTTACCGGGTTTTGACAAACGCCGACGGCCGTGAGTTCGCTCCCCGGCGTCGGCGGCACCGGCCCGGCTCGGATGTTCCGAGCAGTTTAGGGGTCGGGCCCGCCTTGGAGGCGGCCATGAGCGCCCGTGGTCAGCGGACCCGGCGCACCCGGATCCCGTGCGCGTCGGCGCGCTCGACACCGCCCGCGTCGACGTTCGTGATGGGGATCAGCCCGCGCACCTGACCGGTACGCCCCCCGTCCGTCAGGCGGACGATCAGCAGGCCCGGGTCCATGCCGTGCGAGGAGTGCGGGTCGCCGGAGAGCGGGTTGGGGCCGCGGGTCGAGGCGAACACCCACGCCCGGTCGGGGGACGACGCGAACAGGTCGACGGTCGGATCGGCGCTGAACGGCGAGGTCAGCGGCACCGTGCCGGTGTGCGCGCCGGTGTGGCCGTCGAAGACCTCCGCGACGTTGGCGTCCCTGTCACCCACCCAGACGTGGCGGTCCCTGGCGCTGACCGCGGTGCCGTGCGCGTCGCGCTCGGGCGCGTCGTCGTCGTAGAGGCGTTCGACGGGAGGCGTGTTGGGCGGGTTGGCGGCGGAGTAGCCGCCGCGCGGCAGCCGGAACACGCTGAACTGGTCGAGGTTCGCCGGGGTGCCGCCGCCCCCGTCGCCGAAGACGGCGCCCTTGGCCTCGACGAAGCCGCAGCCGTTCGCGGGCACGTGGGCGGCGTCGTACTCCCCCACGATGGCCATCGGCGTGGCCCGCCAGTCCACCACGAACAGGCCGCCGCCGCGCAGGCTGATGAACACCGGGCCGTTGTCGGAGGCGATGAACGGGCAGATCGGCGCGTTGTCGGGGCGGATCGCGGGCGACTGGCAGGGGGCGCCGCCCGGCGTGACGCAGGTGGCGAGGTCGAGCGTGGCGGCGGACTCGTGGGTGAACGTGGCGGCGGCGTAGTCGGTGCGGACGCGTTCGAGCCTCTTGCCGTTCTGGTTGGCGATGACGAGGTAGCGGTCGTCCTCGGTGGGCCACAGGGCGTGCGCCTGACGGGCGCCGCCGGCCCCGGCCTCCGTGGACAGGCAGGCGAGCGGCTGCCTGGAGGCCGCGTCGAAGACGACCACGTGGCCGCTGGCGACGAAGGCGAGCGCGGCGTGGGTCTCGGCCTTGTTGAACACGATCATGTGGGGCCTGACCGGGTTACGTCCGGTGCTCGCCAGGCACAGTGACGACGTGGCGCCGCCGAGGTCGATCACGTGCGCGGGGCGGGCGGCCGACAGGCGGCTGGTGACGTTCTCGCCGTCGTAGACGTTGACCGTGCCGCCGTGGGTCAGTCCGTTGGTGTCGGACTGGTCGACCAGCCAGATCTCGTACGCGTCCCGCGGGGTTCCCGCCGCGCCGACGGTGAACGTCATCACGAGGGCGGCGATCGCGGCCGGCCATCTCATGGCGCCTCCCAGTTCGTCTTCTGCGGCGCGGGCTCGGCAGCGGGTTCGGGCGGTACGTGTTCTGCTCGGCCCCCTTCGGAGTGTCTCCGTCATCTCGTGACTGGACAAGGGATTGACATTTCACGACAGAAAGGGTCAAGGGCGGCTGGGCGGTGTCAAGTGAAGCGGCGGGCCACCTGGTCGAGGGCCTGGGACGAGAGTTCGAGCAGGGTGCGGGACTCCTGATCGGCGCACCAGCGCTGCGTGGCGACCCGGAGTGCGGCCAGGAAGGCGGCCGTGGCCAGCTCTGGATCGACGCAGTCCCGGCCCGGCCCGCGTCCGGCCACCGCCCGGCTCAGCTCGCTTTCCAGGTGGACCCGCGCCGCCAACTGCCGGGCCAGCAGGGAGGGGTGGCGCATGGCCAGGCGGGCGCGCAGGTGCCATTCCCTGTCGGGGCCGCCGTTCTCCTCGTACAGGCTCTCCAGGGCGCCGCGCAGCGCCCGCCAGGCGGAGTGTCCGGGCGGCTGCTCGCGCACGCGCCGCACGAGGGTGCCCAGGCGCCGCTCGTCGCCGTAGAGCAGCGCGTCCTCCTTGCCGTCGAAGTAGTTGGAGAACGTCCGCCGCGAGATGTTGGCGGCGTCGGCGATGGCCTCGACGGTGACGTTGTCGAGGCCGCGTTCGACGGTGAGCCGTAGCGCGGCCTCGTGCACCGCCTGGCGGGTCTCGGCCTTCTTGCGCTCACGCAACCCTGCTGTCGTGCCCATGATGAGTAACATCTTACCCATGGGGAATAAATTCTCAATGCGCAAAGTTGCCGCTTGAGCATGTATGGTGTCCGAGTCCTAACACTTCATCCCATGATCGGAGGTTGCGTGTGAGTGCCCAGCCGGCAGCGCCGTCCACGGCGGAGCCGATGACCCACCGCCAAGTCCTCGAAGCCCTCAGCGGCCTGTTGCTCGCCCTGTTCGTGGCCATGCTCAGCGGCACCATCGTCTCGGTGGCGCTGCCGCAGATCATCGGCGCGCTCGACGGCAGCCAGTCGCAGTACACCTGGGTCGTCACCGCATCCCTGCTGGCCTCGACCGCCTCGACCCCCATCTGGGGCAAGCTCGCCGACCTGTTCAACAAGAAGCTGCTGCTCCAGATCTCCATCGTGATCTTCATGGTCAGCTCGCTGGCCTGCGGGTTCGCACAGAACACGGGCCAGCTCATCGCCTTCCGCGCCGTCCAGGGCCTGGCCATGGGCGCGCTGCAGATCCTCGCCACGGTCATCATCGCCGCCATGATCACGCCCAAAGAGCGCGGCCGGTACAACGGCTACCTGGGCGCCGTCATGGCCGTGGCCACGGTCGGCGGCCCGCTGCTCGGCGGCCTCATCGCCGACGCCTCGTGGCTCGGCTGGCGCTGGTGCTTCTTCATCGCCGTGCCGTTCACCATCGCCGCGTTCGCGCTGCTGGCCAAGACGCTGCACCTGCCGACCGTCCGGCGGACGGACGTCAGCATCGACTACTGGGGCGCCACGCTCATCGCGGCGGGCGTCAGCGTGCTGCTCATCTGGGTCACCTTCGTCGGCAACTCCTTCGACTGGCTGTCGTGGCAGACCGCGGCCATGGCCGGTGGCGGCGTGCTGCTGCTCGCGGTGGCGACGTGGGTCGAGGCGAAGGTGCGCGAGCCGGTCGTGCCGCTGCACGTCATCAGCCGCCGTACGCCCGCCCTGGCCATCCTGGCCAGCCTCGCGGTCGGCATGGCCATGTTCGGCGGCTCGGTCTTCCTCGGCCAGTACTTCCAGATCGGCCGCGGGTACGGCCCCACCGCCGCCGGGCTGCTGACGATCCCGATGATGGTCGGTGTGCTGTTCTCCTCGACGATCAGCGGCAGGATGATCTCCAGGAGCGGCCGGACCAAGCCGTACATCCTCGCCGGGCTCGTCGTCCTGCTGGCCGGCTTCGCGGGTCTGGCGACCATCGACCACGAGACGAACCTGGTGCTGGTCTCGGTGTACATGCTGGCGGTCGGCATCGGCGTCGGGATGTCCATGCAGAACCTCGTACTGGTCATCCAGAACACCGTCCCGCTGCGCGAGGTCGGCGCGGCCAGCGGGGCGATCACGTTCTTCCGCTCGCTGGGCGGCACGGTCGGCGTGTCGGTGCTCGGCGCGGTGCTGGCCAACCGGGTGGCGACCAACATCGCCGAGGGGCTGGCCGCGGCGGGCATCCCCGCCGGCGGGAGCGCGGCAGGGGGCAGCCTCGACATCGCCTCCCTGCCCGAGCCGGTCAAGGGGATCGTGCGCGCCGCGTACGGCGACGCCACCGGGCACATCTTCCTCATCTCGGCGGCCATCGCGGCCGTGGGGCTCGTCGCGGCGGCCTTCCTCAAGCCGGCCAAGCTGCGCGACAGCCTCGACCTGCCCGAGCAGGCCCCGCAGCAGGAGGCCGCCGCCCGCGCGTGACGCGCACCGCCACCGCCCGGCTCGGGGTCCGGGTCGGCGGCTCGTCCAAAGGCCGGTCGAGAGCGGGTCAGCACTCCTCCCGGCCGGGCCGAGCCGCCCCCCGAGCCTGGACACCACCGGTTATAACGGAGCGAAGTCGATCTTCCCCGTGGCGCCGGAGGGTACGTTGATCACCAAAGTCGCGCGGACGACCACCGGCCTGGGCCTGGTCGCCGCCCTGTGCGTGGTGCCGGGGCAGGCGGTCGCCGACCCCGTCGCGCCACCGGCGGCCCCGGCCGTCCCCGCGAGGGTGCTGGACCTCGTGCTGGACGGTCGGTCGTTCTCGCTGCGTGACGCGTTCGCGATCCTGCGGGGCCGTCCGGTCTCCGCGCGGCTGACGCCGCAGGCGCGGGAGATCATGGCCAGGACGCGGGCGGGCGCGCTGGCGGCCCTGCCCGGCCAGCGGGTGTACGGCTGGAACCAGGCGCTCGGGCCGCTGAAGGACCGTCCGCTCACGCCCGAGCAGGCCGAGCAGTTCCAGCGGAACGTGCTGCGCTCCCACGCCGCGGGAGTCGGCGACCCGCTGCCCGACGACGTGGTACGGCTCGCCCTGATCCTCAAGGCCAACCAGATGGCCAGGGGGAAGGTCGGTGTCAGGCCCGAGGTGCCCCAGCGGCTGCTCGACCTGGTCAACGCCGGAGTCGTGCCGCGGATGCCGCAGATCGGCTCGCTGGGCACCGGCGACCTGCAGCCGCAGGCCGCGGCGGGCCTGGCGGCGATCGGCGAGAACGCCCCGGTCCGCTTCATGGGCCAGGAGGGACCGGCCTCGGAGCTGCTCCCCCGGGCCGGACTGCCCAGGGACTTCACCCTCCAGGCCGGAGAGGCGCTGCCGATCGTCAGCGGCAGCACCGTGCTGGCCGCCACGCTCATGCACGCGGTCGACCGGGCCACCGTGCTGGCCGACCAGGCGGAGGCGGCCTTCGCCCTGTTCATGGAGGCGACCAGGGCCGAGCGGGGCTCGCTGGACGCCCGTACGCACGCGGAACGCCACATTCCCGAGGAGAACGCGGTCAGCGCGCGGCTGCGGGCGATGGTGGCGGGCTCGCGCTGGATGACGGACGAGGGCCGCCGCAAGCTCGACCCGGCCAACTACGAGCCGCGCATCCAGGACTCGGTGGCGGTGCGGGCCGCGCCGCACATCCTGGCCGGGCTGCGCCACGAGATCGCCGACGCCCGCCGCACCCTCGTGCGCGAGGCCAACTCCTCGAACTCCAACCCGCTGGTCTTCCGGCGCGAGCAGGGCGAGGGGTACGAGTTCGTGATGGGCGGCAACTGGGACGGCTCCATGATGGGGCACGTGGCCGACAGCCTGAACGCGGAGATCACCGACGTCGGGGTGCTGTCGCAGGAGCTGTCAGGACGGCTGCTGTCGCCCCGCTGGAGCTACGGCCTGCCCGCGAACCTGGCCGGCGGGTCGGTCGGGCTCAACTCGGGGATGGTGCAGGTGCAGACGGTGGCCGCGGCGCTGATCCCGGAGATGCAGGCCAGGGCCACGCCCGCGGGGACGCTGTCACGCCCGGTCAAGGACGGCCAAGAGGACCACAACACGATGGCGATGGCCTCGGCGCGAAACCTGCACGAGAACCTCGACCGGCTGGAGACCGTGCTGGCGGTGCAGTACCTGATGGCGGCCCAGGGCATCGACCTCATCGCGGGGAGGATGGCGCCGCTGCCGCTCGCCGCCACCACGCGGGCGCTGCACGCCGAGCTGAGGAGGTACGTCGCCCCGCTGGGCGACGACCGTTACCTGACGCCCGACCTGGAGCGGGTCATCCGGCTGGTCCGCGAGCGCCGCCTGACGCGGCCCACCGCCGCGGTCTGAGGAGCATGTCGTCCGGCCGCCGCCTGCCCGTCCTGAGCCTCGCCCTGGCGTCCGGCGCCGTGGACGCCTTCACCTTCCTCTCCCTGGGTGAGGTCTTCACCGCCAACATGACGGGGAACCTGGTGCTGCTCGGCGTCTCGGCGGGCCATTCCCGGCTCTCCGACGCCGTCGGCTCGCTGGTGGCGTTCGCGGCCTTCACCTGCGCGCTGGCCACCGTCCTGCGTCTGACCAGGACGGCGGCCAAGGGCTGGACCGCCCGCACGAGGCTGTCCCTGGGCGCGGAGCTGGCCCTGCTGGCCGTGCTGGCCGTGGGCTGGGCGGCGGGCGCGCCCCGGCTGCCGCTGATCGCCACCGCCGCGCTGGCCATGGGCGTCCAGAGCGCGGTGACCAACCGGCTGCACACGTTCGTGGGCTCGACGACGTTCATCACGGGGGCGCTGACCAGTGCGCTCGCCCGGCATCTCACCCCGGGCACCGGGCAGCCGCACGTCCCCGAGCTGGTGGCCGTGCTGGCCGCGCTGGCGCTCGGGGCGGCGGCGACCACGGTGGTGCTGCGGGTGTTCCCGCCGGTGGCCCCGGTGATCGCGCTGCTGGCCGTGGCGCTCGCCCTGGCCTCCAGCGACCGCGCATGAGAGGTGTTTCCGTGTCAGGCCGGGTCGATCCCGTGCGTGCCGCGTATCCCGTGCTTTTTCCCCGGCCTGGAATCCGTTCCAAGTCGTAGGATCTCTTTTATGCGGGGCAGGTTATCTCAATTTCGGACACACGTTTTCCGGTAATCGTCAAGACCGTAATCGCGGCAGAAACTTCTCGGGGCCTCTCTCCGTTCAGCGGATAAGAAAAACGGCAACTGCGAGGAAATGTGCGCGTCACTTCATCCCTCAGGTTCCTTTTCGCGCCGGCCGTGGCCGTCGCCGCAGTGCTCGTCCCAGTGCTCGTCCCAGTGCTCGTCCCCGCCGCCGCGCAGGCGGCTCCCTCCCACGCGCCCTCCGACGTCAAGCCCGTCCGCGTGGTCGTCCTGGTCGACGAGTCGGGCAGCCTGAGCGGCCAGGACGTCACCCGCGAACGGGCCGCCGCGCAGCTCATCGCCCTCGGCGAGCTGTCGCCCCAATCACAGGTGGCGGTCGTGGGTTTCGGCAGCTCCAACGGCCCCGGCCAGTCGGCCGTCGACATCGTCTGCCCGCTGACCGGGGTGGAGACCGCGCAGGACCGCGAGTCGCTCAGCCGGTGCGTGGAGAAACTGCGCCGCAGGGGCGCGGAAGACGGCAACGACACCGACCACGCCGCCGCGCTGGAGCAGGCGATCGACATCATGAACGAGCCCGACGACCAGCAGCGGGCCAAGATTGTCTTTCTGCTCACCGACGGCGTGCTCGACGTCCGCAACAGCCCTCAGTACGGCGCCGACGGCCAGTCGCGCAACCGCAACGCCCAGGCGCAGATCGCGGGCAGCCTCCAGGACGCCCAGCGGGCCAAGGTGCAGATCTGGCCGCTGGGCTTCGGCTCGGCCGACAAGGCCAGCCTCGACGCGTTCGCCGCCGGCGGCTGGCGGCAGCCCTGCGGCGAGCAGGAGACGGCCACCCCGCGGGCCCGGGTGGTGGCCGGGTCGGCGGACGTCGAGCGCTCGCTGCTGGAGGCGTTCGCGTACGCCAGGTGCGCCGGCATCGGCGAGTCGGTGACCGACTCACTCGACGCGGGCGCCACGGTCGATCTCCATGTCAAGATCCCGATCATCGCGACCGACGGCTCGATCGTCGTGGTCAAGCGCGACCCGCGCATCCAGGTCACCTACTTCGACCCCGACGGCAACCAGGCGCCCGACGACGGCGAGGCCAACGAGTCGGCCTTCCAGCGCGTCGGCAGGTCCGGCCCGGTCGACTCGCTGCGCGTCCGCAACCCGGTGCCCGGCGAGTGGCGCGTCCAGCTCAGGTCGCCGCCGGGCGTCAGCCGCCAGGACGTCAGCGCGACCGTGGTGTGGCAGGGCGCGCTGCGGGCCTCGATCTCCCTCGGCAACCCCCGTCCTCGGCCGGGCGAGCGGGTGACCGTACGGCTGCGCCTGCAGACCAGGACGGGCACGATCACCGACCCGGCGGCGCTGGCGGGCCTGCGGTTCTCGGCGCGCGTGTCCGGCGACGGCGTCCAGGAGACGCCGGTCGAGCTGGGCGACACCGGCGAGGGCCCCGACCGGGCCAAGGACGACGGCGAGTTCTCCGGCCAGGTCGTCATCCCCGCCACCGCCACGGGCGCGCTGTCCTTCCTGGGCCGGGTGACGGGGCCGGGCGTGGCCGGCGACGAGCGTCCGTACGAGACCCGCATCGCGGGACCCGCCGACCGGATCCGCGCCCAGGTGCACCTCGGCACGGCCACCGTCGAGCCGGGCGGCGAGGTCTCCGGCACGGTCCGGGTCACCAACGACGCCGGGCCCGCGCCGCTCGACCTGCGGCTCGTGGACGTCCCCGGCACGGTCAGCCTGTCGCCCCCTCAGCGGTTCCAGGCGCCCTCGGGGGGCTCCGAGCACGCCTTCACGCTCCGCGTCGGCCCAGACGCGGCCGAGGGCCGCACCGGCGGCTCGGTGCAGGTGGTCGACGCGGCCGGGCAGGTGGTGGCCGAGGAGTTCGTGGACGTGGAGGTGCGGGCGCCGACCCCGCTGTGGCGGCGGGCGCTCCAGGCGCTGCTGATCCTCCTGGTGATCGTGGCGGTCGCGGTGCCGGTCCTGCTGGCCAGGCGGCGTGCGCGGCACCGGACCGCCGACCCCAGCGACCTCACCCTCCACCTGCTCGAACGGCCCGGCGGCCCGTTCGTCAGCCGGCTCCAGGCGCCCATCGGCGCGGGCTCCGAGTTCACCTTCGACGTCAGCGACGGCAACCTGGTGCGCACGTTCGGCGCCGGCTACGCGGTGCGCCGGGGCGAGGGCGGGGCCGTGCTCATCCGCGACCCGTCGGGGCGGCAGCTCGACCCGCTGTTCCCCGGCCGGTCGATCCCCCTGTCTGAGCACTACCACCTGGGCGTGAAGGACGGCCGGGTCGGCGGCACGGAGCAGCCCGCGTACGGCGTGGGCGAGCCGCGGCAGAGCAGGACCTCCAGACCGATGCCAGGCGACGACCTGTTGTGAGGGGCGCATGAGGATCTTCGATCCGATGATGTTCGTGGGGCTCGGCGGCACCGGCTGCCGGGTCGGGGTGGAGCTGGAGCGCTGGCTGCGCGACGAGCTGTGCGGTCCGGACGGCATGGACCTGATCAGGAACTTCAGATGGCAGAACTACCTGCCCTACGAGCTGCCCTCCTGCCTGCAGTTCGTCTACGTCGACCTCAACGAGGACGAGCTGAACCGCACGCGCCGCCGGGTCGTGCCCACCGAGAAGGAGCTTCCCGCGGCCGGCCGCACCGCGCACCTGATCTACGACGTGGTGCCGAAGTTCGACTCCTACCCGGAGGTGGCCCGCAACCTGCGCGCCACGCTGAGCGACCACGTCAAGGACTGGCTGCCGCCGCGCGAGCAGGAGCCGCTCATCGCGCCGCTGATGCGCGGCGCCGGGCAGCTCCCCACGGTGGCCAGGGCGGCGCTGTTCGAGCGCATGCGGCACGGCACCGGCCCGGTGGTGCAGGGCGTCGAGAACGCCATCGGCGCGATCAGCAACTCGGGCAGCGAGCTGGCCGCGCTGGGCGGCCGGCTGCGGCGCAGTTGCGACGTGTTCGTGGCCTTCTCCGTGGCGGGCGGCACCGGCAGCGGCGTCTTCTACGACTACCTGCACCTGATCGGCGACGCCTTCGCCCGCAGCGGCATCAGGGCGCGCGTCTACCCGCTGGTCGTCATGCCGTCGGCGTTCGCCGAGGGCAAGGGCGGCGGTCGGCGGGCCCGGCTGAACGCCGGCTCCAGCCTGCTCGACCTGTTCCGGCTGGTCGACGACCAGAACGCGCCGCACGCGGGCACGCAGGTGGACGAAGAGGGCATCGCCGGCGAACTGGGCGTGCGCTACCCCGTCAGGGGCGAGGTACGCCTGGCCACCGGCACCGTGCAGACCGCGTTCCTGTTCACCATGCCGCCCGGCGTCGAGCGCGACGACCTGCACCGCTCGGTCGCCTCGCTGATCGTCTCCCTGGCCGCCACCCGGCAGAGCACCGCCGCGGAGGCCGCCGGGGGCATGGAGGACCGCGGCGAGGCGTCCTTCGCCGACGACTTCATCAACCGGGCCGTCGAGCGGGAGGTCCCGGCCGCCTCCGGCATCGGCAACCGGGGCGTCTCCACGGCGTTCGTCTCGTCCATGACCGTGCCCGTCGAGGAGCTGGCCGACCTGGTCAGCTCGCGGCTGCTGGCCCGCGCGGTGACGCAGCTCGACACGGTGCCGCCGGGCGCCGCCGAGACCAACGTCGACGAGATCCGGCGCATGTTCACCACCGCCAACCTCGAACCGCTGCACACCCGCGAGGCGCTGCCGCCGCCGGAGACGCGACCCGCCACCGGCGCGGCCGAGGTCCAGAAGGCGCTGGCCAACCGGATCAGGGCGATGGAGGACAACCTGGCCTCGCTGGAGCGGCGGCTCAGCCGGGTCGTGCCGGCCACGGCCCAGGAGCTGGACGTGCGCCGCGGGGCGATCGCGGGGCTCGGCCACGTCGACCCGTTCCGGCTGCGGCGGGTGATCGTGGGCCTGCCCGGCGACGTGCACGAGGCCGACCGGCTGGGCTTCGCCGGGCTGCTGGACCAGCGCAGGGCCCAGCCGCGCAAGCCGTACGAGAACATGTCCGAGGCTCCCCCGCAGCCGCGCCCGATGCGAGACCGGCTCCTCCGCAAGGTGCAGTGGTCCGACCCCGAGGTCCAGGGCTCGCTCGCCGACCAGGAGGCGTGGTACCTGTGGCGCAGCCAGGGGCTCTGGCATCGGGCGTGGGCCGACCAGATGCCCCGCTGGGAGCCGCGGCGCAAGCAGCTCCTGCGCGAGGTGCGCGAGTTCACGCAGGCGTTCGTCGAGCACGCCGAGGCCGACCCCGAGCGCTTCGCGCGCCGCGCGGGCGAGCTGTACGAGACCCGCGTGGGCGTCTACCACCTGCTGCCGCCGGCCGGCGCCGACGCGTTCTACGACACGGTGGTGCGCCGCTTCGTCGACGTGTTCGTCTCCCGGCAGTTGCTGCGCCCGACCGACGCGGAGGCCGGCGTGGTCAACGTGCTGGTCGGCGCCGAGGGCTGGCGGCACGCCTACGACCTGGCCTGGCGCACCGGCAAGCCGGCCGAGGCGCTCGACTGGGTGCGCGACCGGCTCAAGCTGGAGGTGAAGAAGCTCTTCAAGGACCGCGACGAGGCGGCCGCGCTGGGCGAGCCACCGCTGCTGCCGTCGCTGGCCGACCTCCTGGCCCAGGCGGCGGGGGCAGGGGGCGACGACCCGCACGTGCGGCAGTTCCAACTCAAGCTGGCCGACCTGGTGCCGGGCGGCTTCACCCCCGACGGCACGGGCGACCTGAAGGTGCTGGTCTCCTATCCCGCCCCGGCCAAGGACCCCGACCTGGAGCGGTTCCTGAAGGAGCGGATCGACCTGCCGGGGGCGCCCGACTTCCGCAACATCGACGCCGACTCGGTGACGGTCGTGCAGGTGCGTACCTCGATGAGCGTCACCCAGGTCCGCGAGCTGCGGGAGGTGCTCCATAGCTGGGGCGACGCGCTGCGCGACGAACGGCCGCAGGACCACCTGAAGTGGCGCCAGCGGCTGGGCTACGACTTCGGCTACCTGGCCACGACGGAGGAGCACCGGGTCCGCATCCTGCACCGGCTGCTCTGCCTGCTCTGGAACGGCCGGGTCGGCGTGGTGGAGGGCGAGCCGGACTCGCCGTCACGGATCCGGATCGACGTCGAGGGCGGCTCGATGACGCTCCCGCTGACCGGGTACGGCAGGGCGTCGTCCTGGCCGAGCGTGCTGCGGGCGTACGAGCAGTGGGTGATCGGCGGCGACGAGGAGTTCCGCGGCCTCGTCAGCGACCAGCTCATGAACGCGGTCCCGACCGGCCTGGCGGGCTCGCTGAGCGTGCCGCACCCGCTCTACCACCAGGTCACCGGCATGGCCGCCGACCAGCTCGGCCTGCTGGAGATCATGGCGCCCAAGCTGCCGTCGGGCGCGCGCAACCGCGCCGACCAGCTCATCGCCTTCTGGGCACACACCCTGCCCGCGGCGCGCGACCTGCCGTTCGAGCGCGTCGCCGAGGCAGTGGCCTACAACCTGCGCGATCTGGAGGCGCTGGTCGGTGAATGAACACGGTGGGAGCACAGGAGAGTCCACGGTCGTGCTGCTCGACCTGCGCAAGGGCGAGCCTGAGCGGCTGGGCGGCCGGATGCTGGTCGTGGCCGGCACCGAGCTGCTGGCCGGCTCCCAGCAGGTGCTTCAAAACGTGCTCAGCTCGCGCCTGGTCAGGTCGGTGCTGGTCGTGGCGGTGGGGCCGGACCTGCGGCTGCCCCCGGCGCTCGACGGCGAGGGCCGCCGGGTGCTGTGGGTGGGCGACCCGTGCGGCATCCTGTGGAACGCCGACACCGGCGAGGCGGCGCACGGCCCCGGGGTCAGCTCCGAGACCATCCTGATCGACCTGCTGAGCCAGCCGGAGGTCTTCGACCAGGTGGTCGACGAGCTGGGCGACATCCCGTACGGCACCGCCTCGCCGGGCTGGCGCATCGTGGCCGGCCGCATCGACCCCGAGGTGCTCGCGCAGGCGTTCCACGAGGTGGCCGAGCGCTTCGGCGGGCCCGTCCAGCCCGACACCGCCGCGTTCAGCTCGCCGCTGGCCGACGCGCTGCCGGTGCTCAGCGGCACCGTGGACCTGCCCGCCGACCTGCTCGACGCGCTCGTCCCCGAGGGCCGGACGGAACGCCTCTACCGGCGGGCCGCCGAGCAGATCGACCGGGCCGCCCGCGCGCTCGACGACCTGGGCTACTTCCACGGGCCCCCGGTCCTGGCCGCGATCGCCGACGAGGTGGTCGCGGCGGGCCGGGCGCTGGCCGAGTTCCGCGAGGCCGTCGCCCGGCTGTTCGCGGAGATCGACCACACCGACGAGGCCACCGCCGACCGGCTGGCCGAGCACGGCGTCAAGTTCGCCACCCCGGCCGGCATGGGGCACCGCGAGATCGTCGGCGAGTTGCGCACCGACGTGGAGTCGGCGCTGGCCGAGCGCAAGAGCCTGACGCGGCTGGTGTCGCGGCTGCGCCTGCTGGCCGACCACAGCGCGCCCATCGGCAGCGCCGCCTTCGTCGACGACCTGTGGCGGATCTGCCCCGACGAGCTGCTCAACGCGCTGCACGCGCCGGCCCCGTTCCCGGCCGGGCTGATCGACCGCTTCGTCCTCTGGCGGCGTTCGCGGGCCTGGTGGCGCGAGCAGCTCGCGCTCGGCCACGCGCGGACGGCGCTGGACGAGCTGCGCTCACGGCTGGAGCGGGTCGCGGCCAGCGAGTGGATGCTCGGCGAGGCCCGGATGCACACCTCCGACGCCGCCCGCACGCTGGCGGCGTCGCTGGGCGAGATCTCCGTGCGGGTGGCCGGCACGCTGAACGACTGGAGCAAGGCCGAGGCCGGTCAGTCCGCCGCCGCGTCGGCGCTCGACGAGGAGGTCACCGTACGCCTGCGCGACCGCGGCGGGCAGCTCCGCGAGGTCATCACCGGCGACCTGCTCGACGCGGTGACCGGCTGGCTGGAGCCCGGCTGGACCTCGCTGGAGCACGGCGACTACCGCGACGCCCAGGCCGGGCTGGAGCGCCGGGTGGACGAGACGCTGCGGCAGTACCGCTACCACCTGGTCCACAAGGGCGTGCAGGAACACCCCGGCTTCCGCACAGGAGCGGGCCCAGGAGACGGCCCAGGAATCGGCACAGGAGACGGCGCCGCGTCCGGCGGGCGTCAGGAGCTGGTGGACGCGGTGTGGCGGCAGTCGCAGCAGGTCGTACGGGCGCTGGAGGTCCCGGCGAGCGGGCAGATGCTGCAGTTGTGCGGTGACCGCGACCTGACGGCGCTGCTGCGGCAGGCGTACGCGGTGCGCTTCGCGCCCAGGGCGGTACGCGGCCAGGGCAACCCGCCGGGCGTCGTGTGGACCAGGTCGGGCCAGTACGCCGGCACGCTGCGCCTGGTGCCGCTGCGTCCGGGGACGGTGGAGGAGAACTGGAGTGGGGATGGAACCTGAGCCGCTGACCTTCGTCACGCCCGAAGGTGACGAGGTGACCTGGGAGGTGGAGGCGGAGCCGTACCACGACCCGTTCGAGCGGCGGCTGACCCTCGTCGTCCAGGGCGCCAGGCTCGTGCAGCGGCGGGTGCCCAGGGCGGCGGGACGCGAGCGCGAGTACCTCTACGACCTGCTGGAGAACGAGGCCCGCATGGGCGCCCGGCTGCTCGCCCGGCTGCGCCGCGCCTACCCGCCCGAGCTGCCCCGGCTGATGGGCTACAGCATGGACGCGGAGGAGCCGTTCGTGCTGCTGTCCGACCGGCGGGGCGAGCCGGTGAGCCGCCACTTCGGCGCGCTGCTGATCGCCGAGCAGCGGGCCCTGCAGGCGAGCCTGTTCCGGGCGGTGCGCATCCTGGCCGCCTGCGGCATCGTGCACCGGCGCATCGAGCCGGGCACCGTACGGTGGGACGGCGCCTCGGTGCTGCTCACCGACCTGGGGCACGCCACGCTCGCCGGCGACCGGCGGCTGCGGCTGGGCGAGCCGCCCTACGCCTGCCCGGCCCAGCGCGAGGGCGTCGGTCACGCCTCCTCGGCCGACGACCTGTGGAGCGCGGGCATGGTGCTCTACCGCACGGTCACCGGCCGCGAGATCGCCGGCCTGCCCGACTTCGCCGCCGCCCCGGCGCTCCAGCCCATCCACGACGTCTTCTCCGGCTCGCCGCCGTCGGCGCAGGAGGTGCTCAACCGGCTGCGGGTGCCCGACCCGATGCAGTCGATCCCGGTCGAGCAGGACCTCAAGCTGGAGGAGGGCCGGGCCGCCTTCGACCGGGCGCGCAAGGCCAGGCGCGACCCCGACGTCGTCGATCGGACGGCCGTCCACCCCGTCAAGGAAGCACGGCAGGAGGAGGAGCCGCCCCGGCCCTCGTGGGCGCGCTGGCTGCCGCTGGCCGTGCTGGTCGTCCTGCTCGTCGTCCTGTGGGTGGTGACCCGATGATCCTCTGCCCGATCTGCCTGCACGAGTTCGACTGGAGCGAGGACGAGCTCTACGAGCGCACCCCGGCCGGCCAGTACCGGCGGCTCGACCTCGCCGACGTGAGCGAGGCCCTGCGGGAGGACCTGCTGCGCGCCGCCCACGTACGCTGCCCGGCCCCGGTGTCCGACCCGAGCCTGGAGCACCACCTGCCCTACACCTACGTCCGGCACGGCCGCCCGCTGGTGATCGGGCTGGTCGGCGGGCCGGAGACGGGCAAGACCCACCTGCTGGCCACCATGATCGGGGCCATCGAGCAGGGCGGGCTGCGGCCGTACGGGCTGACCGCGGACGCGGTGGACATCGAGCGGCACGCCGAGTACGTCGACACGTACGTGCATCCGCTGCTGGTGGAGCGGATCGCGCTGTCGCGCACCACCCACCGGGCCACCGCGGAGCCGATGGACGCGCTGCTGGTCAACGACGGCCGGCACACCACCGCGGTGGCCTTCTTCGACATCGCCGGCGAGCTGCTGCGCAGCACCACCCACGAGGCGACCAGGTTCGTCCCGGCCGTCGGCGGGCTGCTGTTCGTGGTCGACGCCGCCACCAGGTCCGCCAGGATGGGCGACGACTCCTTCCGCGCCGTGCTCGACCGGCTGCCCAAGAGCGGCGGGCGGCTGGACGTCCCGGCCGCGATCGCGATCACCAAGAGCGACGCGGTGCGCTTCCAGTCGCCGGTGGACGCCTGGCTCTACGCCGAGCCGGACGGGCTCGACCCGGACGCCGTCCTGGCCGAGAGCCGCGACGCGTACGCCTTCCTGCACCGGCGGGGCGCGCAGGCGTGGCTCAGCCCGTACGACAAGTGCCGCAAGTGCACCCTGCACTTCGTCTCGGCGACGGGGGGCGCCGCCGCCGAGGGGCGCTTTCCCCGGGGTGTCCGGCCCCGGCGCGTCCTCGAGCCCCTGGTCTCGCTCTTCGCCATGACCGGCGTCCTGCGCGGCTGTCCGGAGGTGGGAATCTGATGAGCCCTGACCCCAGCGTCGACTGGATCCAGTTCGCGTGGGACGAGCGGCGTACCGGGCTGGGCCCCGTGCGTTCCTCCCTGCGGGACGCCGACACCCGGGGTTGGTACAACCAGCTCGGGCCCTGGCTCGACCCCGGACCCGCCGCGCTGGCGAGCGTGTGCCGGCTGCTGGTGGACGGGCGGGTGGCGGTGCTCGCGCGCACGCGGACCGGCGGGACGGACAGCAGGCGGACGATCCAGGTCAATGCGTACCTGGGCGGGCCGGCCACGCTGCCCTCGGCCATGCCGAACGTACGACAGGCGCTGGCCCTGGCGCCCGGCTGGGCAGCCCGGCTGCCCGACTCCGACGAGCCGCTCGACCTGGGCGTGCTGCTCGAGCCGTTCAAGGAGGCCAACGGGGCGCTCGACCGGCGGGCCAGGGCGGAGGCGGCGGCGCTGGCGCCGATCGTCTCGCAGTGCCTGCGCAAGCCGGGGGAGGCGCTCTCGGTGGCCTCCCACGGGGATGCCGTGGTGCAGCTCTGGGGGCTGGTGGACATCCTCGACCGGGTGCTCGGGCACCATCCCGAGACGTTCTCCACGTACGAGAGCGACGATCGGAAGCTGGGCGCCGAGGTCATCTTCCTGCGGCAGTGGCCGGGGATGTCGGCGCAGGGGGCGTACCGGGAGCGGGTGGACCTGCGCTCTCCCGACCTCGACGACAGGTACGGCGTGATCGCGGTGATGCTCGTGGACGCGTACGCGCGGGACGAGCTGAAGCCGCTGCTGCGGCGGCTGGGCATCAGCGACAGGACGCCGCTGGAGGAGCGGATCCGGCGGCTCGACGCGGGCACCCGCGACGCGACGGCGCTGATCGCCCGGCCCGCCCAGCCCGCACGTCCCGCGACGGCGGGGGCCGAGACCGGCGCGAACGAGACCGGGACGGGTGAGGTCGCGGCCGACGAGATCGGGACGGGTGAGATCGGGACTGGTGAGATCGCGGCGGAGGAGACCTGGGCGGACGACACCTGGGCGCCACGCCCTCGGTCCCGCTCGCAGCCAGGCCCCCCGTCCGGCCCCCAGCCCGGGTCACAGGCCGGATCGCAGCCCGGATCGCAGGCCGAGTCGCGGTCCCGCGCGCAGGCCCGTCCTCAGCCGCGCACGCGGCAGTCGCCGTCCCGCGCCCCGGCGGCGTCCACGAACCCCTACCGCCGGACGTCGCAGCCCCGGCAGGCGGCGGCCGAGACGTTCCGGCCCGCGCAGGCGGCCCAGGCCCCGGTGGAGGGCCAGGCGCAGGCGGGGACGCAGGCTCACCCGGCCGCCGCGCCACCGCTGCCACTGCCACCCTCACCGCCCCTGCCGGACGACGGTCCCCGCGCGCAGCCTCCCGCCGCCCACGACGACTTCGAGGACTTCCTGGCCGACCTGGCCCAGGCCACCACCGCCAAGGACGCGTGGGCGATCCTGCGCGACGTACGCGTGTGGGCCGCCACCCGCCAGCCTGCCGAGGTGCGCTCCCGCCTGCTCGACCTGGTCCCCGACCTGGAGCGTCTCCTGCACCAGAGCCAGATCAACCCGGTGCTGCGCGACCTGCTCGACCCCGACGCCCCGGCCGCCGCCGGGCCCCGCCGGTCGGGCTGGCTCGACCCCAAGTGGCTGATCCTGGCCGTGGTGCTGTCGATCGTGCTCGTGCTCCAGATCGTGAACCTGATCCTCCCCTGACCGGCCTGCCCCGGGCGGTCGGCCGGGTGAGCGCGTTCGGCTGAGTGGTCACTCAGCGTGGAGACCGGAGGGGTTACTCACCGGTTACGAACACGAATTGTGTGCTGACAAACAGTCAATCCACCATTCGCGATGTTTCTTCGCATCCGTACCTTGAAGTACATCTGCCCCATCGGCATAGTGGACGAACCACAGGCGCACCCAGTCGTGGCCGGCAACCTCGGGGGGCGACGGCACGTTCACGGATGCTCGGCAGCGCATCACCACACGCGCGGAATTGGACATGAAGGATGAGCTCGCCCCCGCCGATCCGTACCAAGCTGCTCAGGATCCTCCTGCTTCCGCTGGTCTCCATGGTGGCCTTATGGGGGTTCATCGCGTATTCGGGAGTGGATGAGATCGTCACGGTCTCCCAGACGCAGGACCGCTGGGAGGCCATCGGCTCGCCCGTGCTGCGGCTGATCGTCGAGTTGCAGCGCGAGCGCCAGCTCTCGGCGGAGGCCGTCGGCGGCACGGCCGGCCACAAGCCGCTCGCGGACCAGCGGCAGGCCACGGACGCGCAGGTCAAACGGCTGCGGGAGATCATCGGGGCCATGGACGTGGACGCCGAGGGCGGCGCGGCCCCCGCCCAGGTGCGCGCGATGGTGGAGGCGCTGGACGGCCTGCGGACGCTGCGTGACTCCGCCGACGGAGGCGTGCTGGTGCCGCCGCTGACCGTCATCGAGGCGTACAACAGCCTGATCTCCGTGGCCAACCGGCAGTTCACCGACCGGGACGCGCTGAGCGACGTCTCGTCCTACCGCGCCGTACGCGGCATGGCGGCCTACCAGTCCACGGCCGAGTACCTGGGCCGCGAGCACGCCGTGCTCACCAGCACGATCGTGCACCGCAAGATGACCCCGACCGACCGGGCCGCGTTCGTCTCCGCCATGACCAGCCGCCGGCTCGTCTTCGCCAACGCCGAGCGCGACGCCGGGCCCGAGCTGCGGGCGGACTACGACAGGCTGGTGGACAGCCCCGAGTACAAGCGCCTGATGGCCGTCGAGGACGAGCTGTTCAGATGGGACACCGACGGGGCCCCGCCGGTGGACCCCCAGGAGTGGCGCAGTGACACCGAGACCATCCTGGGCGAGATCAACCGGGGCGCCCAGGCCGAGCTGACCCGCTCGGCGGTGGCGGCCGAGGAGCAGAAGACCGGGGCGTACTGGCGGGTCGGGCTGATCCTGCTGCTGGGCCTGGCGGCGGTGCTGTTGTCGCTGACGCTGTCGTACCGGTTCGGCCGTTCGCTGGTCGGCGAGCTGCGGCGGCTGCAGGGCTCGGCGGTGGAGCTGGCCGAGGAGCGGCTGCCCCGGCTGGTCGAACGGCTGCGCCGCGGCGACGACGTGGACCCGGCCACCGAGGCCCCCGGGCTCGACCCGGCCGACACCGCCGAGGTCGATCGCGTGGTGCACGCCTTCTCCGCCGTGGGCCGCACGGCGGTGGCGGCCGCGGTGGGCCAGGCCGCGCTGCGCAAGAGCGTCGGCCAGGTCTTCCTCAACCTGGCGCGGCGCAACCAGGCGCTGCTGCACCGCCAGCTCGCGATGCTGGACACCATGGAGCGCCGGGTGGACGAGCCGGAGCTGCTGGAGGAGCTGTTCAAGCTCGACCACCTGACCACCCGCATGCGGCGGCACGCGGAGAACCTGATCATCCTGTCCGGCTCCTCCCCCGCGCGCCGGTGGCGTGACCCGGTGCCGCTGTTCGACGTGGTACGGGCGGCGGTGCTGGAGGTCGAGGACTACACCCGCGTCACGGTCGTGCCCATGCCGGACGCCCCGCTGCTGGTCGGCGCCGCCGTCACCGACGTGATCCACCTGGTCGCCGAGCTGGTGGAGAACGCGACCGTGTTCTCGCCGCCCAACACGAGCGTCCACGTGCGCGGCGCGGTGGCGGCCAACGGACTGGCGCTGGAGGTCGAGGACCGGGGCCTGGGGCTCAACCAGGCCACCCTGGACGCGTTCAACGCCCTGCTGGCCGACGTGCCGGAGTTCGACCTGGCGGACAGCGACCGGCTCGGGCTGTTCGTGGTGTCCCGGCTCGCGGCCCGGCACGGGATCAAGATCATGCTGCGGCGGTCGCCGTACGACGGGACAACCGCGATCGTCCTGCTGCCCTCCGCGCTGCTCGCGACCGCCGAGCCCGCGGCCGTCACCGCCGGACCCGCGAACCTCCCCCGGCACGCGGCCCTCGCCCAGTCCCCGAACCGCGCACCGTCCCAGGAACCGTCGCCGGACCCCACGCGACGTCCGGGCTTCGCGCAGTTGCCTGACCTCACGCGCTCGCCGGGCTTCGCTCCCTCGCCGGACCTCACGCGCTCTTCGGGTTTCGCACCGTCGCCGGACCTCACGCCGTCGCCTGGCTCGGGGCCGGTCCCGGCGTCCGGGCCGCCCGGCCCGGAGCCCCTGCGGGAACGCGCCGCGCCGTCCGGCCCGCCCCGCGACTGGAGCGTCACGGTGCCGCCGCAGGAGGCCGACGAGGACCTCGACGGACTGCCGATGCGGATACCGCAGGCCCACCTGGCCCCGCAGCTCCGCGCCCCCGAGCGCACCTCCGGGAGCACCCCCGACGGCGCTCCCGACGGCGCCCCCGGCCGTGCCCCGAGCGGCACTTCGGGCCGCGCCTCCGGCCGCACCGAGCTGCGCACGAGCCCGCGCCGCTCGCCGGAGGAGCTGGCCCAGCTCATGTCGTCCATGCAACGCGGCTGGCAGGAAGGCCGCCGGCAGGCGAGGCAGGAGCAAGACACGTGGAACGGAAAGGACGACCACCCCGATGGCTGACCCCAGAACCGAACTGAGCTGGCTGCTCGACGACCTCATCCAGCGCGTGCCCGGCATCCGGCACGCCATCGTGCTGTCCGCGGACGGCCTGTCCGTGGGCAGCTCGCGCGGGCTGACCAGGGAGGACGCGGAGCACCTGTCCGCCATCTCCGCGGGCAGCCACTCCCTCGCCATGGGCGCGGGACGGCACTTCGCGCTGGGCGGCGTCCGGCAGACGATCATCGAGATGGACGAGGGTTTCCTGTTCGTCACCGCGGCGGGCCAGGGCGCCCGGCTGGCGGTGCTCGCCACGGCGGACGCCGAGCTGGGCATGGTCACGTACGAGATGGCGCTGATGGTCAAGCGGGTCGGCGAGCACCTGTCCGCGCATCCGAGGGGAGCGGCACCGGCACCGGCCTGGAACGGCGCGAGACAGTGACCGGGGAGGATCCCGGGCCGCTGATCCGGCTGTTCGGGCTGACCGGGGGCAGGGCGCGTCCGCAGGGGGAGGCGTTCGACCTGGTGGCCATCGTCACGACGGTCGGCGACGCGGCCGAGCCCGCGGACCTGATCCCCGAGCACCGCGCCGCGCTGTCGCTGTGCCGTAGACCCACTCCGGTGGCGGACGTCGCCTCGCACCTCGGGCTGCCGCTGAACATCACCCGGGTGATCCTGGGCGATCTGCGGCGGGACGGCCTGGTCACCATCGAACGACCGCGTCCCGCCGCCCAGACGTTCGACGAACGCCTCTACAGGGAAGTGCTGCATGGACTACGCAGCCTCTGAGCCGGGGACGACCGCGGTCTCCTCGGCCTTGGCCATCAAGATCCTCATCGCGGGCGGGTTCGGCGTCGGCAAGACGACGATGGTCGGCACGATCAGCGAGATCCGCCCGCTGCACACCGAGGAGCTGCTGAGCGACCGGGGCGTCGGGGTGGACGACACCTCGGGCGTGGAGTCCAAGAGCACGACCACGGTGGCGCTGGACTTCGGCCGGATCACCATCCGGGACGGGCTGTGGCTGTACCTGTTCGGGACTCCGGGGCAGGAGCGGTTCTGGTTCATGTGGGACGAGCTGGCGCTGGGCGCGCTGGGCGCGGTCGTGCTGGCCGACACCCGCCGCCTGCAGGACTGCTTCCCGGCGGTGGACTACTTCGAGCAGCGCGGGATCCCGTTCGTGGTGGGGGTGAACTGCTTCGACGGGGCCCGCCGGTACGAGCCCGCGAAGGTGCGGCGGGCGCTCGGGCTGAGCGAGCGCACCCCGGTCGTGATGTGCGACGTGCGCGACCGCGGGTCGGTCAAGGAGGTGCTGACGACGCTCGTGACGTACGCGGTGAAGGGCGTGACACCCGGCGGCACCGTTGAGGGCGCGACGCCCGGCGGCACTGTCGAGGGCGGGGCTACCGGGTGAGCGCGATCCGGCGGAGCGTCCGGGCGAGGAGCGCCACGGGTTCCGGCAGCGGGCCGGGCAGCCGGGCCAGGAGGAGGCGGCGCTGCTCGTTGGGCCCGCCCCGTACGGGCAGCACGCGCACCCCGGACGGCACCACGCCGGTGAGCAGGACGGGCACGGTGGTCAGCCCGCAACCGGCGGCCACGAGGCCGAGCTTGGCCAGCCAGTCGCGGGCGGAGTGCGCGATCTCGGGCCGTTCGTCCAGCCCCGGCCAGACGCCCATGCCGGTGCTGTCGCCCGCGCCTCCCCCCGCCGCGGTGCCCGAGCCCGCGATCCAGCGCTGCCCGTGCAGGTCGGCGACGTCGATGTAGTCGCCGCGGGCCAGGGGGTGGCCGGACGGCACGGCGACGCGCAGGCCCTGTTCGTCGAGGATCTCGGTCTCCAGGGCCGGGGTCTCGGTGTCGGGCGGACGAAACGGCGGCCCCGAGCCCAGCAGCGCGAGGTCCACCGTGCCCGCGCGCAGGGCGCGGACCAGCGCGGGCGTGCCGCCCTCCCGGCTCTCGACGGTGATGGCGGGATGCGTGGCGCGCAGGGCTTCGAGCGCGCGGGGCACGAGGTCGGCGCCCGCGCTGGCGAACCAGCCGAGGCGTACGGTGCCGGGCTCCTGGGGCAGCCCGGCCAGTTCGCGCGCCCCGGCGTCGATCCGGTCGACGATCGCGGCGGCGTGGCGGAGCACGACGCGCCCGGCCGGGGTCAGGCGGACGCCGTCGTAGCGGCGTTCGAGGAGGGGGGCGCCCGCCGCGCGTTCGAGCGAGGCGATCTGGCGGGAGACGGCGGACTGCGTGTAGCCGAGGGAGGTGGCCGCAGCGGTGAGCGTGCCGCGCTCGGCCACCTCGCGGAAGACCCGCAGCGCGGTGAGCGAGGCGTCGGTGAAGGCCATGACGGTTACGCATACTATCGCCCCGTCCATCCCGCCGGCCTCATGGCTCTGAGGCGACCGTGTCCGGGAGCCGGTCAGAGGTATCCCGCGTCGGGCCTGGCCTGCCCGCCGTGGGGATCGGACGGGTGCTGGGCGTCCGGGTGGTGTACGCCCCGTTGCACGGTCATCCCGACCCTGATGCCCTGGAACACCCCTTCCAGCCAGCCCACGAGCTGGCTGTGGGCGATCCGGACCTCCGACTGGCTGAGGGTGTGGGACGGCTCGGGCAGCAGGCGGTCCAGCTCGTCCCGCAGCTCGGGGGCGACGGAGTCGCCGATCTCCGCGACCACCCGCGCGTGGAGGTGCCAGAGCTGCTCGCGGGTGTGCTCGTCGAGGGCGAGCCCGCGGGCCTCGTCGAGCAGCGAACGGGCCATGGTGCTGACCCGCAGCAACCTCGCCGGCTCCCTGACCCGCCCGATCTCGGCCTCCAGCGACGCCACCCGAGGATCGCCCGCCCCATCCGCGTCCGCCTCGTGGTCCGTCCGGCGCCGGCCGTCTGCGCGCTCGTCTGCGCCCTCGTACGGGCCCTCGTCCGGCACGGTGCCGTCCCTCCCGTCGGGCCGGTGGGGGGTGCCGGGGCCGTCGCGGCGGGGCGGGCGGGGTGTCGATGTCATGTCGCCGTCCTGTGGGTCGCTGATCGCCCGAAGGCGCCGGTCACGAGGGACCCCCTGCCCGCGTATCCACGGCTCACGCCCGTACGGTCGCGGCCCGGCCAGGAAGCCCATACCGTGCGGGGCCGCGGCGATCCCTGGTCGCTAGGCCAGCGTGATCAGGTCGGCGTACCCGTCGTTCCACAGGTCCTCGACCCCGTCGGGCAGCACCAGCACCCGCCCCGGGCGCAGCTCCTCGACGGCCTCCCGATCGTGCGTGACCATGACGACCGCCCCCCGGTACGCCGACACGGCCGCCAGCACCTCGGCCCGGGACGCCGGGTCGAGGTTGTTGGTCGGCTCGTCGAGCAGCAGCACGTTGGCCCGCGAGCTGACCAGCCCGGCCAGCGCCAGCCGGGTCTTCTCCCCGCCCGACAGCACCCCGATGGGCTTGTCCACGTCGTCGCCGCCGAACAGGAACGACCCCAGCACCGCCCTGGCCTCGCCGTCGCTCAGGTGCGGGGCGGCCGCCGCCAGGTGCCCGCCGACGGTGTGGCCAGGGTCGAGGGTGTCGTGCTCCTGGGCGAAGTAGCCGAGCCGCAGCCCGTGCCCGCGCACGACCCGCCCGGAATCGGGCCGCTCCTGCCCGGCCAGCAGTCTGAGCAGCGTGGTCTTGCCCGCGCCGTTGAGCCCGAGTACGACGAGCCTGCTGCCCCGGTCGACGGCCAGGTCCACGCCGGTCAGCACGGGCAGGTCCCCGTACGACTTGGTCAGGCTGATCGCGCCGAGCGGCGTGCGCCCGCTGGGCGCGGGCTCGGGCAGCCGGATGCGCGCGACCTTCTCGGCGCGGCGCACCGGCCGGGCCTCGGTCAGCATGCGGTCGGCGCGGCGGGCCATGTCCCTGGCCCGGACCGCCGTGGACGACCTGGCGCGCATCCGGTCGGCCTGGGCGTGCAGCGCGGCGGCCTTGCGCTCGGCGGCGGCCCGCAGCCTGGCCCTGCGCCGGTCGCCGGCCTCGCGGTCGGCCAGGTACGCGTGCCACCCGGTGTTGTGCACCTCGAGTGCGCCCTGCTCCAGGTGCCAGACCCGGTTGACCACCCCGGCCAGCAGCCCGGTGTCGTGACTGATGAGCACCAGCCCGCCGGAGCAGCCGGTCAGGAACGTACGCAGCCAGGCGACGGAGTCGCCGTCGAGGTGGTTGGTCGGCTCGTCGAGCAGCAGGACGCCGGGCTCGGCGAACAGCACGCGGGCCAGTTCGACGCGCCGCCGCTGCCCGCCGGACAGGGTGCCCAGCGGCTGGTCCAGGGCGCGTTCATGCAGGCCGAGCCCGGCGGCGACGCGGGCCGCCCCGGCTTCGGCCGGGTATCCGCCGCGGGCCTGGAACTCGGCCTCGGCCCTGGCGTAGCGGGCCATCGAGCGTTCGTCGCCCGACGCGGCGAGCGCGGTCTCGGCGGCCCGCAGGTCGCGCAGCGCGCGGTCCAGGCCGCGGGCGGACAGGATGCGGTCGAGCACGGCGGTGCCCGCGTCGGCGGCGGCGGGGTCCTGCGGCAGGTAGCCGACGGGCCCGGTGCGGACGATGTCGCCGGCCGCGGGCTGGAGCCGCCCGGCGAGGGTCTCGAGCAGGGTGGTCTTGCCCGCGCCGTTGCGGCCGACCAGGCCGACGCGGTCGCCGGGGGCGACGTGGGCGGTGGCCCCGGACATCAGGAGGCGGGCGCCGGCACGCACGTCGACGCCACGGAAGGTAAGCATGAGAACTCGCTCCGGAACTACTGGAGGACACACGGGTGGCGTGGAAGCTGGTGTCCTGGCTAGGAGATCCGGGGCGTTGACATGCGGTCAGTTTACGGGCGGGCCGCACGGGCCCGCCACGAGATTTCCGGCCGCCGGGTGCGGCGTCAGTTCCAGATGCCGGGCATCTTGCCGGGCACGCGGTCCTTGACCTCGCTCTGGTCGATCACGTCGCCCCCCAGCGGGAGCTCCACGGTGACCTCGCGGCCCCAGTCCGCGTAGCGGGTGTCGGACTCGACGTGCACGGTCCGGTTCTGGATGGGCAGGGACGCCTTGGCGGACACCCGCTCGACCAGGCCCTTCTCACCGAACCAGAGCGTGTAGGTGATCTTGCCGTCGCGCTTGGCGGTGAACGACTTGCCGTAGAACGCGGCGAAGGGCGCCGACGCCTTGGCGAGCTTGCCGGCCTTGACGCTGCCCTTGAGGATGCCGCCGCTCCACGAGGTGCGGGCGGCGATGAGGGCCTTGAGCGTGGCCGGGTCGAGCACCTCGACGACCAGGTTGCTCGGCGGCAGGATGACCTTCCGGTAGCGGACCCAGCTCTCGCCCTGGATCAGCGCCTGGTCGACCACCGGTCCTGAGACGTAGCTCAGGCCGCCGGAGGAGACCATCCTGATGGGCCCCTCCTGCAGGGCCTCGGTCTCCTCCGGGCTCGACTTCTTCAACTGGCCCAGCAGCTTCTCGCTGTACTGCAGGGTCTGCCCCAGGTCGGAGGCGACGGGGCCGCGCGGGCCGAACCCGACCGTGCCGTCCAGCGCGGAGGTGGCCACCAGGCCGGCCGCGTACGTCACCTTGGCGGTGGCCGTCAGGTTGACGGCCTTGCCGCGGGCTAACTGGGACTGGAGCGCCTTGACCGGGTCGCTGGTCAGTGCGGCGTGCGCGGGCGCGGCGGAGAGCTGCGCCATACCCGCGACCACGGCGACACCGACGATGGTTCGCTTCATGGTTTTCCTTGGGAACGGTCCTGAAAGACCCGAACAATCTGGTGCATCAAAGATCGCCAGTCAAGCCGAATCGGATTATCCGGGCGAACCGGTCTGGATGGCCCCGCCTCCGCCGCCCGCCACCGCCGGCGAACCGCGGTCGCGGGCCCAGGAGAGGCAGGGTGGCGACCGCGGCGCGCCACCGCGTACGGGCTGGTCATGGCAGGTCAGCCGGTACGCGGCAGCCGGTTTCGCCGGGCCGGAGGCAGCCGGCCCGGCGAAGACCGCTCACCGGGGACGAGCCCAGGAGATCGACCCGGGAGATCAGCTACGGGCCCAGAGGGCGGGCACGCCGGGTGGCTCCCAACCCGGCAGGCTGGTGTGCCCCTGCAGGCACCGGTACGACACGCCCTCGTACGTCACCACGGCACCCGCCGCGTACGCCGTGTACGGAGCCCAGGTGGTGCCCTGTCCCCCGGCGACCGTCAGGCTGAACGTGGCCGAGCGGTCCACGCTGACCCCGTCACCGTTGAGCCTGACGGCGTACGTGCCAGGGGAGACCCCGGCGGCGGTCGAGAGCGTCACCGTGGACGACTGCCCTGACGTGATCGTCTGCGGGGCGAAGGCGACCGTCACGCCCGCGGGCACGTCGCCCGCCGACAGGGTCACGCTCTGCGACTGCCCGGAGGTGACCTGCGTGGCGATGGTGGCGGTGGCCGCCTCGCCCGCCCGTACCGAGGCCGAGGCGGGGCTCACGGTGAAGGAGTAGTCGTTCTGCGAGGTCTGCCCGATCCGCAGGTTGTAGGCGGCCTGCCGGTCCACGTCGGCCCCGTCGGCGGTGACGGTGACGGCGTGGTCGCCCTGCGGGCTGGACGCGGAGGTGGTGAGCGTCAGCGTGGCGGTCTGGCCCGCGGTGATCGTCTCGGGGCTGAAGGAGGCCGTCACGCCGGCGGGCAGCGTCCCGGCGCGCAGGGTGATCGACTGCGCCGAGCCGCCGGTGACCGCGGTCCTGACCGTGGCCGTGGCGCTCTGTCCCGGCGTGACCGTGCCCGAGGCGGGATCCAGGGTCACCGAGAAGTCGTTGCCGGTCTGCGCGCACGTCGGCTCGCCCGTCTGCGCCCGTACGCTGACGCCGTCCCACGCGCTCTTGACCACGTTGAACTCGGCGCAGCTACCCGGATAGAGCGTCTTGGCCGCCTGCAGGGTGGCGACCCGGGCCTTGGCGTGCGTCCACGGCTGCGTCTTGGTGTTCAGGGCGGACATGAAGACCTCGCCCGCCTTGCGGACGCCGATGCCGGTGATGGCCGCGCCGCCGTCGCACCGGGTGCTGGCCGGTTTGCCGGCCGGGTTGGTGCCCTCGGCCGCCAGGTAGAACCAGTGGTTCTGCGGCCCGGCCGCCGCGTGCACCTCGGTGCCGGGGATGGAGGCGCTGTAGCAGTTGGGGTGCCCGAGCGCCGACGGGTTGTACATGTTCCTGATCGGGCCCTGCCCCGAGAGGTTGACCTCCTCGCCGACCAGGTAGTCCGGCGGGTCGTTGGGGTTGGCGGCGTACGCCTCGGTGAGGGCGCCGAAGATGTCGCCGGTGGACTCGTTCAGCCCGCCGCTCTCGTTGCCGCTGCCCGCGCCGCCGCCGGTGAACTGGAAGATGCCGTGCCCGAACTCGTGGCCGACCACGTCCATGGAGGTGAGCTGCTGGGTTCCGGCGGAGTTGCGGCCGAAGGAGGCGTAGGAGCCGTTCCAGTACGCGTTGACCGCGTTCAGCCCGACCCGGGAGGGGAAGCCGCCGCCCTGGCCGTTGATGCCGTTGCGGCCCAGCCAGGTGCGCAGCATGTCCCATTCGCGCTGCGCGCCGTAGAGGGCGTCCACGCAGGCGGTCTCCAGGCTCGCGCCCTGGCCGTCGCCCCAGGTGTCGGTGGTCTTGGTGTACGGGGTGCCGTTCTGGCCGCCGCACTGGACGCCGGGCCTGCCCGGGTCGCGCATCGTGTACGACGGCGACGTGTCGATGGTGACGGCGCCGTTGTAGTGGCCGTTGCCGGTGCCGTCGCGGACCTCGTCCCATTCGTCGACGACCTTGCCGGTGAGCGCGTCCACGTACACGTGGAGGCGGGTCTCCCGGCCGGCCTCGGTGGCCCCTGACACGACGGCCTCGTACGCCAGGCGGGGCTCGGCGGTGGCGGCGTGCACGGACAGCACGGGAGTGGCCACGCTCGCGGGCCTGGCGACCCTGGCCCGTGCCGTGACCGCGGCCGCCGCCGCGCTCACCTTCGGCCGGGTGCCCACGGCTATCTCGGTGCGCTGGCCGGTGGTGACCGTGCCGATCACCGATCCGGTGGCGTCGGTGGTGACGATCGCCTCGCCGCCGTACACGGGCAGGCCCGCGTGGGTGCGGGCGTAGGTGAGGTACTGCAGGCCGCGGACACCCTCGACGGCCGAGGTCAGCGCGAACGCGTCGCGCTCGGAGGCTCGCAGCGCCGCCGGCTCCGCCAGGACCGCGGCGCGCGCGGTGGCGATCGCGTTCCTGCGCTCGTCGGGGCTCGGGGGGTCGGCCGCCTGCGACGCCCGGACCGTGGCGCTCGTGGCGCTCGCGGCACCGGCCGCCCAGGCTTGACAGACGGGCAGGGCTAACGCGAGCAGTGCGGCAGCCCCCAACCTGAGTCTGGGGTTCACTCTGTGGCTCCTCAGGGGGGTGTGGTGGAAGAGCCCCGGCCGGCTGGGGATGCCTTCAGGTTGTCATCGGTCAGGTGGGCCTCGGTAGCCAACAATTTCCCATAACACCGTGATATGACGGCTCCGAACTGGGATTTCGCGGGCCCCGAGGCCGAAAGAAAGGTAAAGAAGCTTTCCAGTAAGGGGCCTCAGGCGGGGAAGTCCTTCGGGTTGATGTGCCTGGTCCGCGCGTTGCCACCCTTGACCGCCTTGAGGGTCAGCGTCCAGATGGTGCTGGACTTGGACGTCGTGACGAACTTCAGCCGGTCGTCGAAGCGCGCGTAGGCGGCGGAGCGCGCGAACCGGCCCTTGGAGGCGTTGAAGCGGTAGCCGGTGGTGAAGTAGATCCGGTAGGTGCCGTCCTTGACGTCCTTGATGCTCGCGGTGGACTTGGCGCGCACGTAGATGCTGATCGCCTTGGAGCTGCCGCGGACCAGGGCGACGACGCCGTCCTTGGTGGTGCCGTTCTTGATCTTCAGGACGCCCTCTCCGCCGCTGATGCGGTCGTAGAGGATCTTGCCGTTGCTCGGGCGGGCCGCCGCCGCGGAGGCGACGGTACGCTCGCCCGCTAACACGGTGGTGGCGGCTCCTGCGGGGGGTGCGGTCACCAGGCTGCCCGCCAGCGCGACCGCGGCGATGACGCCGGTACGCAGCGCGGTTCCGTCGAGTGCTCTCTTCACGATCAACATCTCCTTCGTGACGCTTGGTCACGGGTAAAGATAGAAGATCCCCACCTGAACCGATACCGAGTATTTCGACGGCGTGCTTCGCCGGGGACGTCAGTTGCGGGCCGGGTGGGCGTCCGACGGGGAGCCGCCCCACCGCGCCACCGCCGCCGCCGTCCGCGCGGGCAGGTCGGCCCGGTCGTCGCCGGCCCAGGCCACGTAACCGTCGGGGCGGACCAGCAGCGCGCCCGGCAGTCCTGGTACCGGCGGACCCGCGTACCGCGCGACCGTGACCCCGCCGACCCTGCTGACCTTGGCGACCCCGGCGACCCCTGCGACCCCGAGCCCGGCTGCCCGCGCCGCCGCGCCGGAGCCGGTCGCGTCCAGCAGCAGGGGCCGCCCGTCGCGCAGCAGCTCGTACAGCCGCCCGCCCGCGCAGGGCAGATCGGGCATCCGCCGCCCCGTCCAGGGGTGGGCGTGCCTGGGGGCGGGGTAGCCGATGGCCAGGCCGGTCAGCCTCCCCGCCAGCAGTGCGCGGGTGCGGCGGAAGCGCAGGAGCAGCCGGAGCGCCACACCGCGCAGCACGCGGCGGGCCGCCGAGCGGCCGAGCACCAGCCGGTTGAAGGCGTCGGTCAACGCGAGCACCTGCGCGCCCACGCGGTGCCGCTCACGCTCGTACCCGTCCAGCAGCCCGTCCAGGAGCCCGTCCTGGAGCCCGTCCGGCGGCCCGGCGGGAGTCTGCCCCCGTACGGCCGCGGCCAGCCGCCAGCCGAGGTTCATCGCGTCCTGGATGCCGGTGTTCATGCCCTGCCCGCCGAGCGGCGAGTGCACGTGGGCGGCGTCCCCGGCCAGGAACACGCGGCCGGCGCGGTACCGGCCGGCCTGCCTGCGCTCGCTCAGGAAGCGGGAGCTCCACCGCTGCTCGCGCATGCCGTAGTCGGTGCCGGCGATGCGCAGGAAGGCGTCGCGCATCTCCTCCATCGGCAGCGGCACGTCGAGGGGCACCTGCTCGCGCAGCCGGTCCCAGGCGATGGCCCGGAACCAGCCGTCGCCGAACGGGATCATGATGACCACGCCCTCGCTCCCGGCCGCGCCGGACAGGGTGTCCTGCGGCGGCTCGGTGAGGCGGACGTCGGCCAGCAGGATGTGCGTCTCGTACTGCCGTCCGGCGAAGTCGATGCCAGCCAGGCCGCGTACCCGGCTGTGTGCGCCGTCGCAGCCGACGACGTAGCCGGCCGTCTCCGTACGTCCGCCGGCCAGCTCGACCACCACCTGCCGCTCGTCCTGCCGCAGGCCGGTCACCTCCGCGCCGCGGACGATCTCCACACCCAGCTCGCGGGCGCGCCTCTCCAGCACCCGCTCCGTGCCGCTCTGCGGGACGATGAGGAGCATCGGGTACCTGGTGTCGAGCGTGCCCAGGTCGAGCGTGGCGCCGGGGATCGGCTGGATCTCGCGCACCGGCACGCCGTGCGGCATCAGCTCGTCGGCCAGGCCCCTGGCGTCCAGCAGCTCCAGCGTACGGGCGTGCACGGCGAACGCCCGGGTGATGTTGGGCTGCTCGGCGCGCCGCTCCAGGATCCGGCAGCGGACGCCCGCCAGCGCCAGCTCGCACGCCAGCATCAGGCCGGTCGGTCCGGCGCCTACGACGATCACGTCGGTCGGGTTCATCAGGGCTCATCCCTCCGGGTTCGGTGTCACCACCATGCGGCCCGTCCGCACCCCGTCGCATCGGTGAAGTGCACAGTCCCGTCCCCTGGCCCGTCCCCTGGCCCGTCCAGGTCAGCGGGCGCCGCCGAGGGCGTCGGGGTGCTCCAGCGACAGGCGTACGAGTTCGGCCCGCGACGAGAGGCCCAGCTTCACGAAGACCTTGTGCAGGTGGTAGTCGACCGTGCGCGGGCTCAGGAACAGGTGCGCCGCGATCTCCCTGTTCGTCCCGCCCTCGCTGACCAGGCGCGCGATCTGCGACTCCTGCGGCGTGAGGTCGGCGACCGTGCTCGGGTCGCGTTTGCGCGCGCTCTCCCCCGTCGCCTGCAGTTCGACGCGGGCCAGCTCCGCCCACGGCGCCGCGTCCAGCCGTTCGAACGTCTCGCACGCCGCGCGCAGGTGGCGTCGTGCCTCCGCGCGCCGCCGTCGCCTGCGCAGCGCCTCGCCGAACAGCAGCGCGGTCCTGGCCGTGTCGAACGGCCGCCCCGCCTCGGCGTGCAACGACAGCGCCTCCGTGAACCGGGCCTCGGCCGCCCCCTCCTCCACCAGGCCGCGGCAGCGGGCCACCAGCGCGTGCGCCCAGGGCGAGCGGACCGGTCCGGCCCAGCTCCGCAGCAGGTCGAGGGCCGCGCTCGCGCGTTCTGGGCGACCGGTGCGGACGGCGGCCTCGACCAGATCGGCGGCGGCGAAGATCTTCACGATCGGGTGACCCTCGCCCGGGGCGGCGTCCGCCATGGCGCTGAGCCGGTCGCACGCCTGCGCGGTGCGTCCCTGGCCCAGGTCGAGCAGGGCCAGCGCCCAGGCCGCGATCCCGGCGGACGGGCCCAGCCGCTGCCCGATGGACTGGGCCAGCGCGGCCTCCGCCTCCGTACGGCACTCCTCGGACCGCCCTCGCACGGCGGCGATCCAGGCGAGCACCGAGCGGTGGTGCGCGGCCGTATTGTCCTGCCGGGTGTCGAGCGCCAGCCGGAGCCCCTCGGTCGCGGTGGCGCGGGCGGCGGCGAGGCGGCCCGTCCACATCTGCAACGAGCCCAGCGGCGCGAGGAGGAGGGGCAGCGCGCTGACCGCTCCCGAGCCGCGCGCGCGGACGGCCGCCGCGGTGAACAGGTCGAGCGCCTCGCCGTCCGCGCCCAGGAACATGGCCGCGCCCGCGGCCGTCCACACGCTCAGCGGACCGGCGGCCTCCCCTGGCTCTGCCTGTGCCGTCTCCCTGGCCGTCTCCCTGGCCGTCTCCCTGGCCGCCTCCTGGGCCGCCTCCTGGGCCGTCTCCAGGGTTGCCTCCTGAGCTGTCTGCCTGGCCAGCGCGTGGCCCTCGCGCAGCGGGCGGGCGGCCCGCTCCGGGTCGCCCGCCAGGAGCGCGGCCAGGCCGACCATCAGCCGGGCCCCCGCGGCGGCGGTGTCCTCCACCGGGGGCAGTACCGCCAGCCGCCGCCCCGCCTCGGCCACCTTGGACAGGTCGGCGGCGGTCCAGGCGAGCCGGCCCGCCTCGGTCAGCATGCGCGCGGCCTGGCCGGGGTCGAGCGCGGCGACCGGCTCCGCCCCGGCGAGCAGGATCGCGTACCCGGTGTCGGGACGGCCGCACAGGCCCTCGATCGCGCCGCGCACGTGCTCGCCCCTGGCGCGCAGCCGGGGCTCGGCGGTGTGCCGGACGGCCTCGTCCACCAACGCGCCGGCGCGGGCGGGCTGCCCGGCCAGCCAGGCGGCCTCCGCGGCGAGCGTGAGCCGCCGCGCCCGGTGCTCGGCGTGCGCGGTGAGACCGGCCGCGCGGTGCAGCGCGCTCGCGGCGGCGGCGTGCGCGCCGCGCCGGGCGGCCCGCTCGGCGGACGCCTCCAGTTCCCCGGCCACGCTCTCGTCCGGGCCGGTCGTGGCGGCGGCCAGGTGCCAGGCGTGCCGGTCGGCGTCGGCACCGGCCAGCTCCGCCGCCAGGGCCTGCTCCACGGCGCGGCGGCGCAGGAACGTCGCGCCCCGGTAGACGGCCGAGCGGACGAGCGGGTGGCGGAAGGTCAGCGCGCCGTCGTCGACCTGGACCAGCCCGGCGCCCTCGGCCTCGTCGAGCGCGTCGGCGGCCACGTCCAGCCGCCGCGCGGCGCGCAGCACCAGGCCGACGTCGCCGCTCTCCTCGGCCGCGGCGACGAGCAGCAGCGTCTGCGCGGGGGCGGCCAGCCGCCGCACCCTGGCCAGGAAGACCTCTTCGAGCGCGGCCCCGGCGGGCAGGCGTTCGGGCAGCGGGCGCGACCCGGCGAGCTGGTCGGGCGACAGCGAGCCGGGCAGCTCCAGCAGCGCGAGCGGGTTGCCCGCGGTGCCCTCCACCAACAGGCCGGCCACCTCGGGGGCGAGCGCCGCCTCCGTACGCTCGGTCAGCAGGGCCCGCGCGGCCTCCGGCGCCAGCCCGCCCAGGCGCAGCTCGGGCAGCCCGGCAAGCGGCCGCGCGAAGCCCACGCGAGCAGTCGCGGGGCTCATGGGAGTTTGCGCGGGGCTCACGGGAGTTGGCGCGGGGGCCACGGGAGTACGCGCGGGCGCGGAGCCCGCGAGCGGACGCGCGGAGCCCACGGCGTCCTCGTCGCGCGCCGCGAACAGCAGCACCACGCCCTCCGCCTCCAGGCGCCGCGCCACGAACGCCAGCGCGTCGGCCGAGGCCCCGTCGAGCCACTGCGCGTCGTCGATCAGGCACAGCAGCGGCCCGTCCTCGGCCACCTCGGACAGCAGGCTCAGCACCGCCACGGAGACCAGGAACCGGTCCCCCTCCACGGGCTCCCCCAGCCCGAACGCGCCCCGCAGCGCCGCCGCCTGCCCGGCGGGGATCGCCCCGAGCCGGTCGGCAACGGGCCGCAGGAGCTGATGGGCCGCCGCGTACGGCAGCTCGGACTCGGGCTCGACGCCGCCGCCGTGCAGCACCCGCATGTCCGCCGCCCGCGCGGCGGCGTATCCGAGCAGCGCGGACTTCCCGATGCCCGCCTCCCCGCGCACGACCAGGACGCCGCTGCGGCGCTCGCGCGCGCCGTCGATCAGCCGCGCGACGAGAGCGCACTCCCGCTCCCGGCCATGCAGCATGCCCTGATCGTACGACCGCCCGCCCCACGCCCGCCCCCGATCGCAGGAGCTGCGTCGCGTTTACCCCTTATGGCCTAGACTGCGGCAGATGTTCTTGGCCCCTGGCAGGCTGGCCTGGCTGGACGCCCTGCGAGGCCCGGCGGCGCTGGCGGTCACCATGCATCACGCCGGCTGGACGTTCATCCCTGGCGTCTGGGCCGAGGTGGACCGCGTGATCGACGTCGGCACGTGGGGCGTGTTCGTCTTCTTCCTGGTCAGCGGCTACATCATCCCCGCCTCCCTGGAACGGCGCGGCGACCTGCGCGCCTTCTGGACCGGCCGCGCCTTCCGCCTGCTCCCGCTGCTGCTGGTCGCCTTCTGCCTGGTGCTCGCGCTCGCCTGGCTGGGCCTGCTCCCCCTCCCTCCCGGGCTCGGCGTGCGGCCGCTGCCTCTGGTCGCGTTCGGCAACGTGACGATGTTGCAGGAACTGCTCAACCTGCCCGCCGTGATCAACGTGACCTGGACGCTCTCGTACGAGATGGCGTTCTACCTGATGTGCGTGGCGCTGTTCGCGGTGGGACAGGCGCGCAGGTCGGCCGGTACGTCCATCGCCCTGGCGCTGGCCGCCGTGCCGCTGGGCCTGCTGCTGCCCAAGGCGTCGATCGGCGGGCGGGCCGACGTGCTCGCCGCGCTGCTGGGCCTCGCCGTCGTCGCGGCCATCGCGGTGACCGTGCTGGCGGACGGCCGGGCGCGGACCGTGGGGGCCGTCGCGGGCGGGCTGCTCGGCCTGGCGCTGGTGGTGCTGGGCAGCCGGGGCGGCACCTGGCAGGGCCTGATCACCCTGGCGACCATGTTCGCGGGGACGGCGATCTACCGGGCCGAGCAGGGGGAGATCTCCTGGCGGGCGGCCGGGGCCGCGGTGCTGGTGGTGTTGGGCTGCGGGCTCCCTGCCAAGGCCGATCCGGCCTGGATCCCGGCGATCGTGCTGGCGTTCTGCGTGTTCGCGCTGGCGTACGCGCTGCGCGGGCGGGCCTTCCCCCGCTGGGCGGCGCGGCTCGGCGCGATCAGCTTCTCCGTCTACCTGCTGCACCCGATCCTGCTGTACGTGGTGCCCGGGCTGCCGCTGTACTTCCTCGTCCTGATCCCGCTGAGCGTGCTGACGTACCACCTGGTCGAGGCCCCGGCCCAGCGGCTCGGCAGGCGGCTGACCGCGCGCGGGCCCGCCCGGTGAGCGGGCCCGCGCGACGCGGTCATCCCCGGTCGAGGTCCGGCGAGCGGTAGGAGCCGGTGAAGGTGTGGGTGCCGGAGCCCACCTCCTGCGCGACGGCGTCCGGCCACGGCGGGACGATCTCGGCGGTCGCGCCCGGCGGGACGGTGGCGGTGATCGTCATGGTGCTCTCCGTCCTGGTCCAGGAGACCGAGGCCGGGCCGTACGGCGTCTCCAGTGAGGCGTCCGCCCCGGTCAGGCCGCCTCCGGGGCGAGGCGCGACGCGCAGCCGCCGGTAGCCGGCGGCGGCCGGGGCGAGCCCGGCGACCGTACGGTGCAGGAAGTCGGCGACCGCGCCCAGCGCGTAGTGGTTGAACGAGGTCATCTCACCGGGGTTGACGGTCCCGTCGGGGAGCATGCTGTCCCACCGTTCCCAGATCGTGGTGGCCCCCATGGTGACGGGATACAGCCATGACGGGCATTCGCGCTGGGTCAGCAGCTCGTACGCGGTGTCGTACGCCCCGGCCGCGACCAGCGCGTCGCAGACCAGCGGCGTGCCCACGAACCCCGTGCCGATGTGGTGCCCGTCGGCGGCGACCAGTTCGACCAGGCGGCGCCCGGCCCGCTCGCGCTGCGCCGGGGTGTCCAGCAGGTCGAGGTGGAGCGCGAGGGCGTAGGCCGTCTGGGTGTCGCAGGCCAGCCGTCCCGAGGGGGTGACGAACTCGCGCACGAACGCCCGCCGCACCGCGGCGGCCAGCTCGGCGTAGCGGGCCGCGTCGGCGGCGTGGCCGAGCAGGTCCGCGGTGTCGGCGACGATGCGGGCCGTCCAGGCGTGGTAGGCGGTGGCGACGAGCGCGCTGTCGGTCCGCGCCTTGAAGGGGTCGTCGGGCGGGGCCGCCGGGTCGAGCCAGTCGCCGAACTGGAAGCCCTTGTCCCACAGGTGGCCCTCGCCCGCCAGCGCGGCGATCTCGTCCACCCACGCCTTCATGGAGGCGTACTGGGCCCGCAGCACGCCGAGGTCCCCGAACCGCTCGTGGAGCACCCACGGCACGATCACCGCGGCGTCGCCCCAGGCCGCCGCGGGCTCGGCCGGGAGCAGCGGCACCCACGGCACGTAGTGCGGGACCGTGCCGAGCGCGGCCTGCTCGGCGGCGAGGTCGGCCAGCCACGACGTCAGCGGTCCCGCGCAGTCGTAGAGGAAGGCGGCGGTGGGGGCGAAGACCTGGATGTCGCCGGTCCAGCCGAGCCGCTCGTCGCGCTGGGGGCAGTCGGTGGGCAGGTCCACGTAGTTGTCGCGCAGGCTCCACACGACGTTCTCGTGCAGGCGGGTCAGGTCGGGGTCGGAGCAACTGAACGAGCCCACGGGACGCATGTCGGTGTGGCAGACGACGGCCTCGACGTCGCCCTCGCCGATTTCGCCCGGCCAGTCGTCGATCTGGGCGTAGCGGAAGCCGTGGAGGGTGAAGCGGGGCTCCCACTCCTCTGGGGCGTCGTCGCCGCGCAGGGTGTAGGTGTCGGTGGCCGCGGCCTGGCGCAGCGGGCGCAGGCTGAGGCCGCCGTTCTCCAGCACCTCGGCGTGGCGCAGGGTGACGGTGTGGCCCGCCGGTCCCTGGACGCGGATGCGCAGGCGGCCCGAGACGTTCTGGCCGAAGTCGAGGATGGTCTCCCCCGCCGGGCCGGTAAGCGTCTTCTGCGGGCGCAGGATCTCGATCCGGCGCACCGGCGGGCCGGTGGGGGCCACCAGCCGGGACGGGTCGTGGGCGAGCACGTCGGCGGGCCGCCACGCGCCGTCGTCGAAGCCGGGCGACGACCAGCCGGCGGGCAGCAGCCGGGCGTCGTACTTCTCGCCGTCGTACAGGCTGGCGGCGGTGAACGGGCCGGGGGCGCAGCGCCAGTGCTCGTCGGTGGTGAGCAGGTCGGTGGTGCCGTCCTCGTACGTGATCTCGAGCTGGGCGACGAGAGCGGTACGGTCGCCGTAGACGCCGGTCGCCCCGCCGTAGAAGCCGACCTTGCCTCGGTGCCAGCCGTCGGCCAGGGCGGCGCCGATCGTGTTCGCGCCCTGGCGCAGCAGGGCCGTGACGTCATGGGTGCGGTAGCGCAGGCGGTAGGTGTAGCTGGTCCAGCCGGGGGCCAGCACCTCGTCGCCGACGACCTGGCCGTTCAGCTCGGCCTCGTACACGCCGTGGGCGGTGACGTAGAGGCGGGCCCTGGCGATCGGGGCGCGCAGGGTGAAGTCGCGGCGCAGCAGGAGTGCGGGGCCGTCGGGCGGGCCGAGCAGCTCCGCGGGCGGCGCGGCGGCCTTCGCCCGCCAGTCCGCCGCCTCCAGCAGGCCGGTCTCGGCCCACGTCCACTCGCTCCAGTCGCCGGACGAGCCGTCGCGGCCGTGCACGCGTACGCGGGCGCCGCGCCGCTCGCGCGAGCCCAGCGCGTCACCGGGCCAGGGCACCAGCACCGATTCCGCGGACTCCACCCGGCCCGTCGCGGTCAGGACCGTTCCGTCCGCGTCGCAGATCTCGATCTCGTAGCCCGCCTGCGTCCAGTCCGGCAGATCGGTGACGGTGGTCCAGGACAGACGCGGCGCGCTCTCGCCGATGCCGAGCGGCTCGCGGTGGTGCTCGAAGGTGAGCCCGGAAACGTGTAGCGCGGTGAGGTGTGGCAAGGTGCTCCTTCTGGTCGGCCCATGACGGCGCCGGCGGTCGTCCCGAGGAGCCGCCTGACGTCCGCTTGAAACGTTTTAACAGCCTCTCGACGCGAGTTAACGTAGACGTTGCGAGTCGGGAGCGTCAAGGCACAGTTTCGGCAAGGTTCGCCCGGCTCTTTCCCAGCTCAGAAGCGTCGGCCAGGACGGCGTTCCCGAGGAGCGCGACCGCCGCCCGACCGCCGCCCGGACACGCGGGAAGCCGGACGGCGGCCGGGCCCTTCCCTGCGAGGGCTCAGCGGCAGAACGGCGTCAGCCCGAGCACCGACTTCACGCCACCGAGCAGGTGCCGCAGGAAGAGGTCGTCGCCCTCCAGCGGCTCGGCGGTCCACGACTTCACGTCGTGGCCGAGGGTGGTCAGCCACGCCTTGCCGCCGTCGTAGTACTGGCACCAGCTCACCGGGTGGTGGTCGCCGTGACCGGGGTGACCGAGGCTGCCGCGTACGCCGTTGGGCAGGGTGCCCTCGTCCACCTCGGCCAGCACCCGGACGCGGGTGGGGTAGGGGACGAGGTTGTACCACTCGTCGGTGAAGGCCCAGCGCGGCGGCAGGCCCTGGGTGGAGGCGTCCTTCCTGTTGACGGTGACGACGGTGCCGGGCTGGTTGGGGCCGTGGTCGAAGAAGTTGGCGTTGCCGAGCAGGCCCTCGTACCAGGGCCAGTTGTACTCGGTGCCGAACGCGTTGTGCACGCCGACGAAACCCCCGCCCGCGCGGATGTACTGGCGCAGGGCGGTCTGCGCGGGGTCGTCGAGGGCGTCGCGGGTGGAGCTGAGGAACATCACGGCGTTGTACGACAGCAGCCGCCCGGCCGCGTTGAGCTGGGTGACGTCCTCGGTGTAGTCGACGGCGAAGCCGTTCTGGCGGCCGAGTTCGAGCATGGCCTTGATCGCCACGTTGTCGTCCTTGAGCGGCGGGTTCAGCCCAGGGCCCAGCGGGGTGCCGAGATGTGCGTGACGCGAACCGGCCGTACGGCTGAAGACCAGCAGCTTGTAGCCCTTCGCCGGATCGAAGTTGCCCCAGTCGTGGTAGCAGCGGGGGTCGGTGCCACGGCAGACGCCGTAGTCGGGGTCGCCCAGGTTCTGCGCGCCCCCGTCGCGGCCCCGATCGAGTGCGGCGTCGCGGTCCGGGGAGGCGGCGGAGCCGGGCGGGGTGGCGGCCAGCAGGAGCGCCGCCGCACCCGCGGCGACGACGGTGGACAGGGTCGAACGGGTGATGCGCATGGAGCACCTCGCACATGAGGGGTGGGGGGTGAGGTGAGGCTCTCAGGGGCGATCAGGTGGAGAGGACCGGCAGTCGGGGTCCGAGGCGAGCGGGCGGCTGGACGGACGGCGGGTGGGAGCGGGCGAGATCCTGGCCGACGGCACCGGAAAAGACCAGCTCAGCGTAGACCACGATGATCGCGCCGTCGATGACGCGCGAGAAGCCGGTCAGGCCCCGCCTTCCTCCTCCTCCGACAACACCCGCTGGGCGACGGCGAAGGCGGCGTTGGCGGCCGGTACCCCGCAGTAGACGGCGCACTGCAGCAGCACCTCGCCGATCTCGTCGGGGGTGAGACCGTTGCGCAGGGCGGCGCGTACGTGCATGGCCAGCTCGTCGAGCTGCCCCCGGGCGACGAGCGCGGTCAGCGTGACACAACTACGGGTACGCCGGTCGAGCCCCGGACGGGTCCAGATCTCGCCCCAGGCGTAACGGGTGATGAGGTCCTGGAAGTCCCTGGTGAAGGGCGTGGTACGGGCCACGGCGCGGTCCACGTGGTCGTCGCCGAGCACCTCACGCCGTACCTGCATGCCGGGGACGGACGGCAGGTGCGCGAGCAGCGCCCGGGTGACGCGGGCGGGCTGGTCGGCGGGTGCCAGGTGGGCGGCGCCCGGCAGCTCGACGAGGGTGGCGCCGGGGATGCCGTCGGCCAGCTCCCTGGCATGGGGCGGAGGCGTGGCCGGGTCCTCCCGACCGGCCACCACCAGCGTGGGGACGTCGACTGCCGCGAGGTCTCCCCGCAGGTCGTAGGCCCCAAGGGCGTCGCAGCAGGCGGCGTACGCGGCCGGGTCGGCGGCGGCCAGGTCGTCCAGCAGCGCCTGGACCGGCGGCCCGGCGAACCAGCGGCGGGCGGTCGCCGCCAGCAGCGGCCCGGTGCCCTCGGCCCGCACCAGCTCCGCCCGCTCCCGCCACGACGCCGGATCACCGAACCTGGCGCTGGAACAGATCATGGCCAGCGACCTGACCCGGCCGGGGCGGCGGACGGCCAGCGTGGCGCCGATCGCGCCGCCGATGGACACGCCCGCGTAGTGGAAGCTCTCCATGCCCTGCCCGGCGGCCACCTCCACCACCAGGTCGGCCAGGTCCTCCATGGTGTTCACCGGGAGCGGCTCGGAGCCGCCATGGCCGGGCAGGTCGAACCTCAGCACCCGGAAGGTACGCGCCAGGGCCGCGAGCTGCGGCTCCCAAAGGCGCATGGAGGTGCCGAGAGAGGGGGCGAGAACGAGCGGCTGCCCCTGCTCGGGGCCGTCCAGACGGTAGTGCAGCATCAGTGCGGTGCCTTGTCCTGGTGGTGGGTGAGTGCGCGGTCCACGAGCGCGGGGGCCGGGGCGGCGTCTCCGTGGACCGCGAGGTTGGCGCGCATGCGATCCGGATGCACGCGCAGGTCGGCGACCAGTTCGGCGGCGTCCCCCGCGGCACCCGCCACCAGGCGCAACGCCTCGCGCAGCGGCTGCCACTCGGCGTGCCAGGCCCCGGCGGGCCGTTCGTCCTCGGCCACGAGCGAGGCGTACAGGATGGCGGCCAGCGGGGGCGTCTGGCGGGCGGCGGCGGCGATCATCGTAGCCCTGACCGGGTTGTGCTTGTGCGGCATGGACGACGAGCCGCCGCCCACCCCCTCCGACAGCTCCCCGATCTCGGTACGCGACAGCACCAGCACGTCGGCCGCCGGCTTGCCCAGCGCCCCGGCGGTGAACGCCAGCGCCCCCGCCAGGTCGGCGACCGGCGTCCGCAGGACGTGCCACGGCAGGACGGGCTCGGCCAGGCCCAGCTCGGCCGCGAACCGGCCGGGCAACCGCAACGCCACCTCGACGGCGTCCCCAACGACCTCCTCACCGGCCTCCCCCTCCATGCCCGTGCCGGGCCGGAAGGCGGCCAGGGTGCCCGCGGCGCCGCCGAGCTGGGCGGGGAGGGCGCGGCGAGCGGTCGCGAGGCGCTCGCGGGCCGCGGCGGCCAGCGTGAGCCAGCCCGCCGCCTTCAGCCCGAACGTCGTGGGGACGGCCTGCTGGGTGAGCGTCCTGGCGGCCATCGGGGTGTCGCGATGCTCCACGGCCAGCGTGGTGAGCCCGGCGACCACCCGTCCGAGGTCCGCCAGGACGGGGCCGAGCGTGCGACGGGCGACCAGCATGAGGGCGGTGTCGACGATGTCCTGGCTGGTCGCGCCCCGATGGACGTACTCGCCGTACGGCCCGGCCGCCCTGCGCAGGTCCTCGACGAGGGGGATGACGGGGTTGCCGCCGGACCGTGCCCGCGTCACCAGGCCGGGCAGCGCGAACGCCTCCGCGCGGGCGACGGCCGACACCACCGCGGCCGCCTCGGCGGGGACGAGCCCGAGGGCCGCCTGGGCACGGGTCAGCGCGGCCTCGGCGTCCAGCATGGCCTGGAGGACGGCGACGTCCCCGGTCTCCGCCACCGCGCCGCGCATGGGCGACAACAGCCCGGCATCGGCTCCCGGGCCGGTCGGCTGCGGCGGCGGGTCAGCCGAAGTCAAAGAAGACCGTCTCCTTCTCGCCCTGGAGGTGGAGGTCGAACCGGTACACCCCGTCCCGCTCCTCCCCCGCCACCAGCGTGTGCCGCCGCTCCGACGGCACACCGTCCGGCGACGCGTCCGGCGCGAGGTAGATGCGCGTGTACAGGTGGTGCAGCAGCCCTCGGGCGAACACGCAGACGCTGATGTACCCGTTTCCCGGGGCGACCGTCCGCAGCGTCCAGTGGCCGTCGAGATCGGTGGCGACCCGGCCGAAGCCGGTGAAGACGACCCCGTTCCTGCCCAGGACGGCCCCGGTCGTCGGGTCGCGGCGCAGCGAGCCGGCCGCCGCGGGCACCTCACCCGTCGCGTCGGCCTGCCAGAACTCCAGCAGCGCGTCGGGCACCGGGTCGCCGGCGCCGTCGTAGACGTACCCGTGCACGGCGATCCCGCCGAGCGCGAGGTCGCCGCCCGCGGGGAACGGCAGCGCGTACCCGTAGAACGGCCCGACCGTCTGCGAGGGGGTGGGGCGGGTCATCTGCCTTCCTCCGTCCAGGTCGCGGCGGGTCCGTCGAGGACGATGTCCCACCGGTAGCCGAGCGACCACTCAGGCTCGGACAGGTCGTGCGCGTAGGCGGCGACCAGCCGCTGCCTGGCGCTCTCGTCGGTCACCGACTGCATGATCGGGTCGTAAGGGAACAGCGGGTCGCCGGGGAAGTACATCTGGGTCACCAGCCGCTGCGCGAAAGCGGTGCCGAACAGCGAGAAGTGGATGTGCGCCGGCCGCCAGGCGTTGCGGTGGTTGCGCCAGGGGTAGGCGCCGGGCTTGATCGTGGTGAACAGGTAGCCGCCGTCGTCGCCGGTCAGGCAGCGGCCCACGCCGGTGAAGTTGGGGTCGAGCGGCGCGGGGTGGTCGTCGCGCTGGTGCAGGTAGCGTCCTGAGGCGTTGGCCTGCCAGATCTCCACGAGCTGGCCGCGCACCGGACGGCCGTCGCGGTCGAGCACGCGCCCCCGTACGGTGATCCGCTCGCCCAGCGGCTCGCCCAGGTGCTGCCGGGTGAGGTCGTTGTCCAGCGGCGTCACGTCGGTGACGCCGAACACCGGCCCGCTCAGCTCGATCGCCTCGGGGTCCTTGACGGCGACCAGCGGCTGCTTGGGGTGGCGCAGCGACGTGCTGCGGTAGGGGGCGTAGTCGCGCGAGGGGTGTGCGGCCCGTTCGCCGGCGCGCGCCGCGCCGAGCGCGGCGATCTCCCGGTCGATGTCGGCCTGCTGGAGAGGTTCAGACATTCCGCTACCTTTCGAGTACGACGGCCAGCCCCTGACCGACGCCGATGCACAGACAGGCCAGGCCGGTGCCCGAACCGGCGGCGGCCAGCCGGTGGGCCACCGCGCCGGTGATCCTGGCCCCGGACGCACCGAGGGGGTGACCGATCGCGATCGCGCCGCCGTCGGGGTTGACGATGGCCGGGTCGAGGTCGGGCAGCTCGGCCAGGCAGCCCAGCGCCTGCGCCGCGAACGCCTCGTTCAGCTCCACCGTGGCCAGGTCGCCGAACCCCCTGCCCGCCTTGGCCAGCGCCCGGCCCGCGGCCTCGACCGGGCCGAGCCCGAAGAGACGCGGCTCCAGCGCGCTGACTCCGCCGGCCACGATCCTGGCCAGCGGCTCGCGCCCGCGCAGCCCCGCCTCGTCGGTCAGCAGCAGCGCCGCCGCGCCGTCGTTCAGCGGGGAGGAGTTGCCCGCGGTGACGGTGCCGCCGTCCTTGCGGAAGGCGGGCTTGAGCCTGGCCAGCGCCTCCAGTGAGGTGTCGTGGCGGATGCCCTCGTCGCGGTCGATCCCGGCGATGGGCACGATCTCGCGTTCGAACGACGCCTTCGCCGCCTTCTGATGGCTGGCCAGCGCGAAGGCGTCCTGCTCCGCGCGGGAGATGCCGTGGCGGTCGGCGATCAGCTCGGCGCCCTCGCCGAGCGCGACCGTGTGCTCGGCGGGCATCCTCGGGTTGACCAGCCGCCAGCCGAGCGTCGTCGACACCAGCTCCTGACCGCCCGCGGGGAACGCCCGCTCCGGCTTGGGCAGCACCCACGGGGCTCGGGTCATCGACTCCACGCCGCCCGCGATCACGGTGTCGGCGTCGCCGAGCGCGATGGCCCGGTACGCCTGCACGAGGGCCTCCATCCCGGACCCGCACAGCCGGTTGACGGTCGCGCCGGGCGTGGTGACCGGCAGCCCGGCCAGGAGCGCGGCCATGCGGGCGACGTTGCGGTTCTCCTCGCCCGCGCCGTTGGCGTTGCCGAGCAGCACCTCGTCCACGACCTCCACGTCATTGCGCTCGACCAGGGCCGAGACGACGTGGGCCGCCAGGTCGTCCGGCCGGATCCCGGACAGCGCGCCGCCGTAGCGGCCGAACGGGGTGCGTACGGCGTCGACGATGTAGACGTCCTTCAGGCGGTCGTTCATGTGGTGGCCTCCGCGCCGGTCCTCGTGTTCATGTGGTGAGCCGCGCGTCGGTGCGTTCGCGGATCTCGGCCTCGCTCACCCCGGGCGCGCGCTCCACCAGCGTGAGCCCCTGTCCCGTCACGTCGAAGACCCCGAGGTCGGTGACGATCCGGTGGACGCACTCCTTCCCCGTGAGCGGCAGCGAGCACCTCTCGACGATCTTCGGGGAGCCGTCCTTGGCGTTGTGCTCCATGATCACGATGACCGTGCGGGCCCCGTGCACCAGGTCCATGGCCCCGCCCATGCCCTTGACGAGCTTGCCGGGGACCATCCAGTTGGCCAGGTCGCCGCGGGCCGAGACCTGCATCGCGCCGAGCACGGCCACGTCGATGTGGCCGCCGCGGATCATGCCGAACGACAGCGAGGAGTCGAAGAACGACGCCCCCGGCAGCACGGTGACCGTCTCCTTGCCCGCGTTGATCAGGTCGGGGTCGACCTCGTCCTCGCGGGGGTAGGGGCCGACGCCGAGGATGCCGTTCTCGGAGTGCAGGACCACGTCCACGCCCGGCGGCAGGAAGGTGGGGATGCGGGTGGGCAGGCCGATGCCCAGGTTGACGTAGTCGCCGTCGCGCAGCTCGGCCGCGGCCCGCACGACCATCTCCTCACGGGTCCAGCTCATTCGTGCACCGTCCTCGGGGCAGAAGGCGCGCAGGCGGCGGGTGAGGGAGGCGGGGAGATCGTGCGGCGTTCGATGGACTTGTCGGCGGCCTGCTCGGGGGTGAGCACGAGGACGCGCCGCACGAACACGCCGGGCAGGTGCACCTCGTCGGGGTCGAGCTGGGTCAGCTCCTCGACCTCGGCGACCGTGATGCGGCCGGCCATGGCGGCGAGGGGGTTGAAGTTCCTGGCGGCCTTGTGGAAGACCAGGTTGCCGTGCCGGTCGCCCTTGGCGGCGCGGACGAGGGCGAAGTCGGTACGGATGCCGCGTTCGAGCACGTACTCGCGGCCGTCGAACTCGCGTACCTCCTTCGGCGGCGAGGCGACCGCGATCGAGCCGTCGGGGTGGTGGCGCAGCGGCAGGCCGCCCTCGGCGACGGGCGTGCCGACGCCGGCCGGGGTGTAGAAGGCGGGGATGCCGCTGCCGCCGGCCCGCAGCCGTTCGGCCAGGCTGCCCTGCGGGGTCAGCTCGACCTCCAGCTCGCCGCCCAGGTACTGGCGGGCGAACTCCTTGTTGTCGCCGATGTAGGAGGCGGTCACGCGGGCGATGCGCCCGGCCGCCAGCAGGATGCCGAGGCCGCCGCCGTCCACGCCGCAGTTGTTGGACACGACGCCGAGGCCGGTGACGCCGGTGTCGTAGAGGGCCTGGATCAGCACGTTGGGTATGCCGCTGAGGCCGAAGCCGCCGACGGCGAACGACGCGCCGTCGTGCACTCCGGCCAGCGCCTCCGCGGCCGTGGCGACCACCTTGTCTCTCCGCACGACGCTCCGTTCCCGAGACGCGTTCGCTCTGCGAACTTTTGTTCACTATTGTGTACTTCAGTATGTGGATGGGCGGCCGAGCTGTCAAAGGTCCCGCCTACGAAGATCACCGAAAGTTCGTGAGGTCGCGTCCGCCGTCCTCATCGCCGGAGGAGGAGCCGATGGAAGCGGCCGGAACCCTGGAGCGCGGGCTGGCCGTGCTGCGCGCGCTGGCCGCCGACCCCGCGCGGCCCGCCCGGGCGACGGACCTGGTGCGGGCGACCGGGCTGGCCAGGTCCACGGTGGACCGGGTGCTCGGCACGCTCGTCCACCTGGGCTACCTGCGGGCGGAGGGACGCGACGTACGGCTCGCGCCGCGCCTGATGGAGCTGGGCGAGGCGTACCTGAACGGCGGCGGCCTGCGCGAGCCGCTCGCGCCCCTGGCCGGGCGGCTGGCGGAGGAGCTGGACGAGTCCGTCTCGGTGGCGGTGCGGGACGGCGACGGGGTGCGGTTCGTCGTGCAGTTCACCCGGCGGCGGACGATGTCGGTCGCCTTCCGGGTCGGTGACCTGCTGCCCGCCGACCGGTGCGCGGCCGGGCTGGCCCTGCTCGATCCGGCGGCGCCCTGGGCCGAGGACGACCAGCTCATCGAGCCGGGGCTGATCGCGCTGGCCCTGCCCGTACGCGACGGGTCCGGGCGGGCCGCGTGCGCGGTCAGCGTGGTCAGCCACACGAGCCGGCACACGGCGGCCGGGCTGCGCGAGCGCTGCCTGCCCGCGCTGCGCAAGACGGTCGCGGAGATGGAGTCCGCCCTGACCGGCCGCGCCACGCCCGCCGACCACCCCTCCGCACCGGGAGGCGACGCGTCCAGGGTGGCCAAGCAGGAGCTGGGCATGGGCTTCCTGCAGTCGCTGGCCCGCGGCCTGGCCGTGCTGGCCGCGCTCGGCTCGGCGCGCGGCGGCCTGACCCTCGCCGACTGCGCCAAGGTCACGGGGCTGCCCCGGGCGACCGTACGGCGGGCGGTGCGGACGCTGGAGAAGCTCGGCTACGCGGCGGCCGACGGGGCCCGCTTCGCGCTGCTCCCCCGGGTGCTGGAGCTGGGTTACGCCCACCTGGCAGGGCTGACGTTCCGCGAGATCGTGCAGCCGCACCTCGCCGAGCTGGCGGCACGGGTGCGGGAGTCGGCGTCGGTGGCGGTCCTGTCGGGCGACGACGTGGTGTACGTGGCACGGGTGCAGACCGTCAGCCTCATGAGCGTGAACATCACGGCCGGCACCCGCTTCCCCGCGTACGCGACGTCCATGGGGCGGGTGCTGCTGGCCGAGCTGCCCGAGGAACGGCTGGCCGCGATCGTGCCGCGCCGCCTGTCGGCCCGTACCGTCACCTCGCCGGCCGAGCTGCGCGCCCTGCTGCGCCGGGCCGCCGTGGACGGGTACGCGCTGGTGGATCAGGAGCTGGAGGAGGGCGTACGGTCGATCGCGGTGCCCGTCAGGGACCACACCGGGCGCACGGCGGCGGCGCTGAACGTGGCCACCCACGCCGGTCGCGCCACCGCCGCCGCGCTGGTCCGCGACGTCCTGCCCGCCCTCAGGGAGACGGCGGCGGGCATGGAGGCCGACCTGGCCCACACCCGCGCCGAGGTCCACGAGTGACCGGCCCCGCACACCGGCCGCGGGAAGGCCCGGTTTCTCATGAGGTGAGCGCGGAGACGGCGGTGGCGAGGTAGAGGCAGCCGCCGACCGCCACGGCGACGCCCGCCGCCGCGGGCATCCAGGCCGCCGCCACACGCAGAAGCCGTAGGCGCGGCGTGCGGCGAGTGAGCACCGCGGCTCCGCGTACGGTCACGACCCCCACGGCGGTCAGCGTGACGGCCATCCCGACCCCGAACGCCAGCACCAGCACCACGGCGTCGAACGACCGCCCGGTCAGCAGCCCGCTGACGAGCACGATGAAGGCCGAGGGCGAGGGCACGAGCCCACCGGAGAGCGCCAGCGCGGTGAGCCCACGCGGCGACCACGGATCATCCAGATGCCCGTGTCCGTGTCCGTGTCCGTGTCCATGCCCATGTCCGTGCCCATGTCCGTGCCCGTGATCCTGCCCGTCCCCGTGCGTCCTGCGGTGGCGCAGGTGCCGGTACGTCAGGTGCGCCCCCACCCCGATCACCACCAGGCCCGCGACCACCTGCAGCCAGGCGGTGATGGCCTCGGTGCCGACGGCGGCGGCACTGCTCAGACCCACCCAGGCCAGCGCCAGCGCGAGCACCGAGACCGTGTGCATCAGCGCCACGACCACGCCGAGCCGCAGCGCGTCGCGGTAGCGGCCGTGCGTGCCGATCAGGTACGCGGCCGTCACGCTCTTGCCGTGCCCGGGCGCGACCGCGTGCAGCGCGCCCACGCCGAGCGCCACGGCCAGCGCCAGCCAGAACGCGCCCGCCCCGTCGAACAGCGAGATCAGGTACTTCTCGGGTCCGGTGATGCCGTTCATCCGCGCCCATCCGACCGCGCCGCGTCCGTCTCCGCCGATGAGGACGGGGTGCCAGGCGACGCGGACTCCTCGGCGGACGAGGACGCGGCGGCAGACGACGCGGACGTCTTCGGGCGTTTGCGGCGCAGCAGGAAGGCGGCCAGCGCGGCAAGGGCGGCCACGAGTGCCACGGCGGGCACGACGAGCGGGACACCGCCCGACGCCGACGGATCGAAACGCATCCGCCGGGTGTCGGCCGCCGCCGTGAGCATCGCCTTCGCGGGCTCGGCGGGCGTCTCGGCGGTGAGCATCGTCCGGTACGCCTCGTGCAGGTCGGCCAGCGCCCCGACCCGTACGTCGACGTCCACGACCGGGCCGGGACACTCGAACGTGAACCGGGCGCCCTGGGTCAGCAGCCGCTCCAGCGGCGCCAGTTCGGCCGCGCAGGGCCGTCCCGCCTGTGTGACGCCGACGCGGGCCAGCAGGTAGTCGCGTACGGCGGCGGAGCGGGCCAGCTTCTGCTCACCGGTCAGGGTGGTGTCGGTGCCCGTGGCCGGGTCCTCGAACGCGCCGACCGCCCGTCCGAGCGCCACCCAGTCGTCCTCGGCGGGCAGCCAGGCGAGCGTCACCCGCTCACCGTCGACGGAGATCGTCGCCGTGGACGGCGGCCCGAACGGATGCGCCGACGCGGCCCTGGCAGGCCCGAGCGCCACGATGGCGACGGCGATGAGCGGCACGCACAGACGTGTGATGAAGGGAAGGGTCAAGGGAGACTCCTGGTACAAAGCACCCGAGTGAGGCCGCCACCCGAACAGCCACCGCTCCGCACGAAACAGCCACCGCTCCGCACGAAACAGCCACCGCTCCGCACGGAACGGCGACCGAACCGCGCGAAACGGCCCCGGCGCCCGACCGGACACGGACCCCGCCGGACGGACCCCGCCGGACGGACCCCGCCGGTCGAACCCCGCAGGCAGGGCGGGCGCGGCCTCACTCAGGTGTGGATCACTTGGTCACGTTGATGGCGGGGCTGGTGATCTTCTGGTTCTCGCTCTCCAGGTAGACCACGTACGTCCCGCCCTTCTTCGCGAACGCGGGCACCCGGACGCTCTCCTCGATCCGTCCCAGCTCATCGGCCTTCTCGTAGCCGATCAGCGTGCCGTTGCCGCCGTTCCACCCGCCGCCGCGGGCGGCCTCCTCGTCCTTCTTCTCGCGCCACCAGATCGCCACGCGCTCGCCCGGGTCGTAGCCGAAGGCCGAGACCTTGACCGTCTCGAGCCTGCGTACCGACGTCTTGTCGACGGTGACCTGCTCGCCGATCGTGTTCTCGGGGGTGCGGAGGTCGTTGACGGTCCGCTCGCCCTTGCCGTTCTTGCGGATGACGAAGCCGTCGTGGTGCTCGCCGTTGGCGTAGCGGGCCTCGAACGTGATGCTGTCGGAGGCGACGTCGATGAGCTGGTAGAGCTGGGTGTTCTGGCTGGTGCTGCGCACCTCGGCGCCGTTGCCCGTCCAGTTCTCGCCGTTGTTGAGCGCGTACATCTTGCCGCCCGAGACCGACACGACGTAGGCGACGCCGTTGTGCACGGTCGTCGACTTGCGCGCCGCCACCTGGTTGCCGCGCCCGTACGAGTGGTCGTGGCCCTGAAGCACCAGGTCCACGCCGTACTTCTCGAACAGCGGGGCCCACTGGGCGCGCACGTTCGGGTTGTTGCGGGTTCCGGTGGTGGAGTAGACGGGGTGGTGGAAGGTCACCACGGTCCACTTGTTCGGGTTGTCCTTGAGCAGGCCCTCCAGCCAGGCCGTCTGGGCGGCCATGAGCGTGGCGTTGCTCTGGTGGTTGGTGTCCAGGCCGATGAAGCGAACACCCTGGTAGTCGAGGCTGTAGACGGTCTGCTTGAGTTCGGCGTTGCCGGGCCCGTTGTCCGGGTACGGGAACTGCGGCCGCCAGAAAGTCGACAGGCCACCGCTGTACTCGTGGTTACCGGGGACCGAGATGTTGTTGACCTGGCTGTCGATGAAGCCGCCGGCCTTGAACCACTGGCCCCACTGCTCCTCGCTGTTGGCCGAGTCGATGAGGTCGCCCGCGTTCACGATCGCCTTGGCCTGCGGCCGGTCGGCGAACGCCTGGCGGAACACGCGCGGCACGGCGGAGTCGATGTAGTTCTGCGCGTCGCCGTAGTAGATGAACGAGAACGGCTCGAAGCCGGAGGACGCGGTGGTGAAGTCGGTCCACGGGCTCCAGTTCGTGCCGTCGCCGACGCGGTAGGTGTAGCGGGTGTTCGGCTTGAGGCCGGAGAACTCGGCGGTGTGGTACGTGGAGGCGTACCCGAGGGTGGTGTTGACCGGCGTGCTGGCCAGGGCCTGGACGGTGGCCACGGCACCGGGGGCCGGCTGCACCTGGCCGAGCGCCCGCGGCGCCTCCAGGATCTGGGCCTGCGCGGTGTCGGCGGTGGCCTCGGCCCGCCACGACACGCGCTGGCTGGTGGCCGGCGTGGTGGTCGGGACCAGGATGATCCGGTCGGGGACGGGAGTGGGCTTGTGCTGCTCGGCGGCGGGGTACGCGGGCGGGGCCGCCGCACCGACGGCGGCCGGCCCGAAGGCTAACGCCGCGACGAGCAGCACGCCGGTGCCGGCGACCGCGAGCTTCGCCTGCCGGGGCCCGAACGGCCGCGGCTTCGAGGGCTGATTCACTTCTGGTTCACTCCATCGACAAGCGGTGTTCATCCATCCGCGAGCGCGGGACGGACGCGAGCGAATTCAGCCAGGCACCGCTGACGCTCGTCTGTCCCGCGACTGTCCGTCAGATGAATTCATGATCGGCAATGTGCCGGTCATCGGAGGTTCGCCCGGTGTTCGCCGGGCCCCGCCACGATCGGCCCCGGACGATCGTGCGCACGGGCCGATCGTGTGCATGGGCCCGATCGCGCGCATAGGCCGATCGCGTGCACGGGCCTCAGGTGAGGGGATGGCGGTGAGGGGATGGCGGTGACCCGCCGCTGGGGCCTGCTGCCCGCCGTCGCCGCGCTGGGCACGCTGTTCGTGGTGCCGTCCCCGGCGAACGCGGTCAAGTCCGACGCGTTCATCACGGCGGAGACGTCCGGGATCCTGCTGATCGAGGGCGGCGAGTGCTTCAGCGACCCGACGTACTCGGCGGGGGCGGGCGAGCGGATCGTGCTCTACACGCCCTGCGCGGACGGGGCGGACAACCAGTCGTACGGCTTCACGCACGCCCCCGACGGCCCGTACGACCGGGCGGCGCTGTCGGCGTTCGCCTGGCAGAGCTGCGGCGAGCGCTTCGCCTCGCTCTGGGGCGGCGACCGGGACGACCTCGCCTACTACCCGATCATGCCGACCCCGGAGACCTGGGCCGACGGCGACCGCGACGTGATGTGCGCCGCCTACCGCCCCGCCGGCCGCCTCACGGGCTCGGCCCTGCCCTGACGGGCACGCGCGGCGCGATGAGCAACCGGCCGTCGGTAAAAGTGCGGTGGAATTTCCCCACGGCTCGCGGCTCCCGGGAACGGACCCGCCTGCCCACCGGCCATTCTTGACCGCCTCTTACCACGACAGATGGGGATAAAAGCGACGCCGGATACTAGCGTTGCGCCTATGACCTCGGATGTCGCGCCGGAATTCACCGCGACCGAACGCACCGCGCCCGCATTCACCGCGACCGCATGCACCAGGCCCGTATTCGTCGCGTCCGCATTCACAGAACCCACATTCACCGGCCCCGCATTCACCGGCCCTGCATTCGCCCGGCCCACATTCAGCGGGCCCGCATTCGCCACGCCCATATTCCCCGGGCCCGCATTCACCGGACCTGTGTTCACCGGACCTGTGTTCACCGGGCCTGTGTTCACCGGGCCTGTGTTCACAGCGCCCGCATTCACCGTCACCGGGACCGCCGCCCGGCGGGAGGGGTGAGCCGTGCGCCCGTTCGCCTACGCGGCCCCCGCCACGCTGGCCGAGGCCGTACGCGTCCTGTCGGAGGCCGGTCCTGGCGCGAAGGTGCTGGCCGGCGGCACCACCCTGTACGACCTGATGAGGCTGGACATCGAGACCCCGCCCACCGTCGTGGACGTGCGCGCCCTGCGCGAACTGGGCGGGATCGACACGTCGGGGCCTGACGAGCTGTGGTTCGGCGCGGGCGCGCTGATGGCCGACGTGGCCGAGGACCCGGTGCTGGTGAACGACTACCCGGCGCTGGCCGAGTCCCTGGTCAAGGCCGCCTCCCACCAGTTGCGCAACATGGCGACCGTGGCGGGGAACCTGCTGCAGCGCACCCGGTGCGCCTACTTCAGGGGCCGCCCGGCCGTCCCGTGCAACAAGCGTCGCCCCGGCAGCGGCTGCGCCGCGATCGGCGGGCTGGACCGGGGGCACGCCCTGCTCGGCGGGAGCGACGCCTGCGTGGCCACGTACCCCGGCGACTGGGCGGTCGCGCTGATCGCCTTCGACGCCCTCGTCGACGTGGCCGGGCCCGCGGGTGCGCGCACGCTCGCGCTGGCGGACCTGCACCTCGAACCCGGTGACACACCGGACAAGGAGCACACCCTGTCCTGGGACGAGATCGTCACCCGCATCCGGGTGCCGGTCACGCGGGCCGGGCGCGGGTCGACGTACCACAAGGTGCGGGATCGGGAGTCGTACGCGTTCGCGCTGGCCTCGGCCGCCGCCGCGGTGACGCTGGACGGCGGCGGCACCGTACGGGAGTGCCGCATCGCGCTGGGCGGGCTCGCCACCAGGCCGTGGCGCTGCCACGACGCCGAACGGGAGCTGACCGGCACACCGCTCGACCGCCGCGCCGCCCGCCGCGCAGGAGAGGCCGCGCTGGCCGGCGCCCGTCCGGGCACGCACAACGCCTTCCGCGTCGAGCTGGGCGTCCGCACCGTCGCCGAGGCGCTGCGGATCGCCGGAGAGCGGGCCGTACGATGAAGAACCCGCCGATCCCGCGCGTCGACGCGGCAGACCAGGTCGCCGGGCCGTCCCACCACGGCGACGGCCACACACCACCCCGCCCCGCCTACGCCACGCCCGTCCTCGTCACCGCCACCGAGGGCCGCATCACCCGGCTCGACACCGCCGCGGCCGCCGCCGTGCCCGGCGTGCTGCTCGTGCTGTCGTACCTCGACGACCCGGGCGGCACCGCAGACGGCCCCATCATGCGCGACGGCCATGCCTGCCAGAGCCCGCCGCCCGTGCCGGACGACCGCGTCTCCTTCCGTGGCCGGACGATCGTGCTGGTCGTGGCCGAGACACCGGTCGCCGCGGTGCGGGCGGCCGAGCTGGTACGGACCGAGCACGAGACGAACCCGTCCACCGCCGAGCTGGTGCGGACCGAGTACGAGACGAACCTGTCCACCGCCGAGCTGGACGCTGACACCGCCGAGACCGCGCCCCTCCCCTTCCTCTCCGACGTCGTCGTCGGCGACGCCCACGGAGCCTACGAACGCAGCCCGCTTCGCGTGGACGAGGTCTACGAGGTGGTCCATCAGGACCAGGAGCACCTCGCGCCGCTGGCCGTGGCCGCCCGTCGGCTCGGCCGCCCGGTCAAGCTGGTGCCGCCGCCCGCCCGCGCCGTCCACCCCACCGGTCCCCGTCCCGCCTTCCGCCACCGCGTACGCCTCGGGGCCGACCGCTCGGGCCGGCTGCTCGCCGCGATCCACGAGGCCGACCAGCAGGCGCCCCGGTACGACCCGCACCCCGTCACCTACACCGAGCTGACCGCCCGCCTGTACGACATCAGGAACTTCCGCGTCCGCCGTCGTCACATCAGGACCGGCCCGCAACCGCCCACTCGGGTCGAGCACTCCGCCCGGTCCTTCTCGGACCCTCCGCCGTCCGAGCACCCGGCCGCGTTCGCGCTCGAGTCGGCCGTCGATGAGATCGCCTACCGCGCCGGGCGCGACCCGGTGGAGCTGCGCCTGGCCAACGCCGCCCGCGTGAACCCGGTGACCGGCGAACCGTTGTCCTCCCGCCCTCTGGCGGCCTGCCTGCGGCGGGGCGCGGAGCTGTTCGGCTGGGCGGCGCGTACGCCGGACCCGGGCTCCATGCACGCCGACGACGGGACACCGATCGGCTGGGGCGTGGCTACGGGGGCGTACGGCCTCGTAGCGCACTTCGCGGAGGTGCGGGTCGAGCCCACGGGGCGCGTACGCGTCACGCAGGTGGTCAGCGTGGCCGCCCGCGGCCGCACGTCCGACCCCGTGACGGCCGAGGCCCAGATACGCGGCGCGGTGGCCCGGGGCATCGGCGCGGCCTTCATCGACCATAACAACCTCGACCTCGACCTCGACAGCGTCGACGGGGACTCCATCCACGAGGACCTCATCCAGGTGGACCTCCTCGATCTGGACCTTGTCGACCTGGACCTCGTCGACAGGTCCGGCCGCGCGCTCGACCCGATAGGCGCCGGGCCTTTCGGCGAGGTGACGCCGGCCGGCGTCGCGCCGGCCATCGCCAACGCCGTGTTCCACGCCACCGGCCACCGCCCGCGCCGCCTGCCGATCCGCGCCGAGGATCTGCTCTGACGGGTTGTCGGGAGCCCCGGCATGGGATACACACGTCTCAGATCGGTGCCCGCAGGAGGTTCCCGTGGCCGGCTCGCCGACGATCCTCGACACCACAGGCGCACGCCTCTACACACAGGCCGACGAACTGCGCGCCGCCGGCCCCGCCGTCCGAGTACGCCTGCCGGGCGACCTCGTCGCCTGGTCGGTCAGCCGCGGCGACGTCGTCAAGCGCCTGCTCACCCACCCCGACGTGTCCAAGGACGCCCGGCGGTCCTGGCCCGGCTACCGCCCGTTCGCCATCGCCTGGCTGACCGCGTGGGTGGACGTCGTCAGCATGCTCACCGCCGACGGCGACGACCACAAACGGCTCAAGGACCTGGTCGGCAGGGCCTTCACCGCCCGCCGCGTCGAGGCCATGCGCCCGGCCGTCGAGCGGATCGCCGAGTCGCTGCTCGACGACCTCGCCGCGACCCCGCCCGGCCGGGTGGTGGACCTGCGGGCCCGCTACGCGTACCCGATCCCGAGCGGGGTGGTCTGCGACCTGTTCGGCGTCCCGGACGGCCAGCGGCCCGCGATGCTGGAGGCCATCGACTCCATCCTGGACAACTCCGCCGACGTCGAGCGGGCCACGGAGGTCCAGCGGCAGATGTACGCCGCCATGCACCGCCTCGTCGAGACCAAGCGGGCCAGTCCCGGCGACGACATGACGAGCATGCTGCTCACCGCGCAGGAGGCCGACGGCGACCGGCTCGGCATGGACGAGCTGATCAGCACCCTGATCCTGATGATCGGTGCGGGCAGCGAGACCGCCGTGTCGCTCATCGACCACGCGGTCGTCGCCATGCTGACCCATCCTGGCCAGCTCGCGACCGTGCTCGCCGCGCCGGAGCGGTGGGACGACGTCATCGAGGAGAGCCTGCGCCGCGACCCGCCGGTCATGCACCTGCCGTTGCGCTACGCCACCGCGGACCTCGATCTCGGCGAGGGCGTCACGATCGGCCGGGGCGAACTCATCCTGATCGCGTTCGGCGCACACGGCCGTGATCCGGCGGTCAATCCCGACCCCGGACGGTTCGACATCGACCGGCACGATCGGCGGCACCTGGCGTTCGGGCACGGCATCCACTTCTGCCTGGGCGCCCCGCTGGCCCGGTTGGAAGCCGCCGTCGCGCTGCCCGCTCTGTTCCGGCGGTTCCCGGGCATCAGGCTCGCGGCGGAGCCCGGCGAGCTGCGCCCGCAGCCCTCCTTCACGGGCAGCGACGTACAATCCCTGCCCGTCGTGCTGACATAGCCGCCGCGAGCAGGACGGACCCGTACCACCATCACCCGAGGGAGGTGAGGATGCCGCAGCCGACCGCGCCGCTCCGCCCCGCTCAGCCGCATCGAGCCGACGCCGGGGAACTCGGCCGTCGTGACGAGTTTGGTTTCGCCGTGACCGGACAAAACCACCAGCAGCCGAGAGCCGGTCGGCACCGCCGTGGCGAGGTGCGCTCCCGGCGCCGGAGCCTCAGCGTCCGGCCCCGTGGTCGCTGTGGTACGCGGTCGCGACGGCAGCCATTTCGTGCCGTTGCACTATGCAATGATAAGGTGACGAACCGTTGACAAGCGGAGGGGTGGAATGGGAAGCGCAGACCGTATCGGCTTCTCCTGGGTCGTCACTGAGCGTGACGACTCCGCCGTCCTGAGCCCTGCCGGGGATCTGGACCTGGCCTCGATGGAGGAGTTCCGCAACGGGCTGACCCAGGCGATGTCCTGCATGCGTCCGCCGCTCGTGGTCGTCGATCTCGAGGGGGTCGCCTTCTGCGACTCCTCGGGGCTCAACACGCTCATCTGGGCCGCGAACGCCGTGGAGGCCGCCGGCGGCCGGCTCCGGCTGACCGGGCTCCAGCCGCGGGTGACCCGGCTGCTGCGGCTGACCGGGCTCGACAAGAGGTTCGTCGTCTGCGAGACGACGGGCGGGTCCTGACGCCGCGTGTGCCCGCGCCACGGCAGGCGGCATTCCTCGCCAACTCGTCGGAGGATGGCTGACGGACGCTGACCCGCGGGATCGACTGAACGAAAGGCATCCCGACGTCGGCCCCGGCCGACCGACAGCGTGGACGGCCCTTGGCCGACCTTCCACCATTGGTCGGAAGGAGCGGCCAAGAGCAGTCTCGTTGATCGCGCGGATCACTCCACGGTCCCGCGACCTGGTGATCGAGCTAGCAGAACATCGGCTGGCCGGCGTCCTTGGGAACCTCCGGCATGGAGTCGACCACCCTGGTGGTGATCACCGCCAAACTGCTGGTCGGGATCTCCTTGACCTGTCCGCCCTCCCGCTGCCCGATCCAGCTCTGGTAGCCGAGGAACCGGTACGTGGCAGGCTCGAAGATGAACTCCCCGCGTTCCCAGCCGTCGGGGGTCTCAATTTTCAGCGAGGCGCCCACCCCGGGTCGTCCGGCGGGGTCGGTGAGGTTCGTGACCATGGTCGCGGTCGGCATCTTGGACAGCGCGGCGAAGACCGTGGCCCTGGTCCGGGAGGGGGTGAGCGGATCCCGCGCCAGCGCGATCAGTCGGCTCCCGACGACCTTCTCGACCCTCATGCCGATCTCGCTCTGGGCCAGGTCCTTCTCTCCCCTCCTGAGCTGGTCCGACCGGACGAACGCCTCCGCGTCCCGGCGGATCTTCGCCAGCACCTGATCAGGATCGGCGGGGAGATCGCCGGCCTGGGGAGGCTGGTCCATGGAGCTCTCGTGGCACTGTCCCGCGCGCTGGTACTCCACTGTTCCGGGGGATTGCACGTGCTCCGGGCTTCGTCCGCTGATCACGTGTGTCTGCCCGTACGTCGAGCGGGTCAGGGTCTTGCCGGGTTCCCCGGCCGGCATCCACGTCTCGCGGCGCACGTCCTGGGTGTACTCGCCCTGGGAGCCGCCGGCGAACACGACGTTCCTCTGGTCGACGTAGACGAACTGCCCCGGCCCGGGCCGCACGTCCTCCCGCGCCGCGACGGAGGCCGCGTGCCGGAGCAACTCGGCGGCGCTGGCCGGAGGCGTCCCAAGTGGAACGGAGTCGTCACCGCCGCGCACCAGGACCAGCCCCGCGGTCACCGCCGCCGCGAGGCCCACGGCCACGCCGGCCCGCATCGCCCACCTGCCGCCGGGGAGACCGCGAAGAGACAGCCGACGTGACCGCGCCGGCCGACGGTGAGCGCTCCCGGTCCGCTCGGCCTCGATCTCCTCGGCCAGCAGCACCCATGCGCGCGCGGTCACCTCGGGCGCGGGTCCGGGCAGGCCGTCCCGGCAGTCCTTGATCATTTCGAGTTCGTTCATCACAGCGCCTCCCCTGCTGGGCCGATGATCTTGCGGAGCTTCTTGCGGGCGCGGTTGAGACGCGATCCCACCGTCCCCTTGGGTATGCCGAGGGCCTCGGCCACCTCCTCGTAGCTGAGCTGGGCACAGGCGACCAGCAGCAGGACGTCCCTGTCCCCGGCCGAGAGCCGGGCGAGGCCGGCGGCCAGCCGCGGCTGCATCACCGCCGCGGAGACCCGTTGCGCGACGCGCTCGTCGTGGCTGGTGATCTCCACGGCATCGGCGCTCCTGGCCAGCGCCCGATACCTGCGCGCCTCGCCGCGACGATGCTCGGCGACCAGGTTGGAGGCGATGCCGTACAGCCAGGGGCGGGCGTTGGGACAGGCGGGGTCGAAGCGGTCCCGGTCGCGGAAGGCGCGCAGGAAGGTTTCCGCCGCGAGGTCATCCGCGACGGCCTCGCCCAAGCGCAGATGGACATAGCGGTGGATGTGCGCGAAATAGCGATCGAAGAGGGCGCCGAAGCGATCGGGGTGACGGCGCGACGCCTCTATCACCTGCGCGTCGGTGCCCTCGCTGGGGGGCGCCGAATCTCGGGGGGGAGCTGTCATGAATGGCGGTCTTTCAGTCGGCTGCGTCGGAACACCCCTAGTTCGGCGAACCCCCGATTCTTGTTCACGGTCGATCGCGACCACCCGCGATCCGCCGCCCCTACCTCAGCGACCAAGCCCCTCGGCCCTGGTGGGTCCGTTGGGACGGTCGGACAGGGAAGCTGTCGACGTTCGCGACGCCGGGGACTGCGGTCGGTCGGGCGCCGGATCGCCGAGGAGGACGACCTTGCCGACATCGGGGTCGAAGCCGAGGACCGGGTGTTCTTGGCTGCCGCCTTCCGGGGTCATCAGCACCGGCTTGCCGAGTTCGCCGCCGATCGCCCGTAGGAAGTCGCAGAGTGTGTCGACCCCCTCTTGACCTTGTAGTTCACGAAGGTCGACGTCGAAGTCGATCTCGGTCTCCGACCTGAGCCGGCCGGCGGGCGGGACGGGCCGCCCTGTTGGCAGCGTCTTGGGGCGGAAGCATGAGGTGGCGGCTCGCAGCGTCGATCGTTTGCGCGCTGGTCGCCTCCGCGATCACGTTCCGTGTGTTTCGGCGTATGCCGTGGTCGTGGCTGTGGCTGCCGCCTGTAGCTCGTGCCTGACCGCCGCTCCGTTTCTGTACGCCCTGGCGCTCCGCAACGCCGCAAGACGGCATCAACTCCAGCCCACTCGAGGTGGCCTGGGCGACCGTCATCGGCGGCGCTGCGAGATCGGGAGATGGGGAGCCATTCGCCGGGTGCGGGCGTTTCGTTCCGGTGCGGCGCAACCCTGGTGGACCACGATCAGTTCGTTCACGGGCGCTGAGTCAGGCGTCCGACCGCTCCGACGAGGCTGGGCACGGTGAGGTCGACCTCGACCTGCAGGTCGAGGTCCGAGTCGGGCCGCCACGACTTCACCGGTACGAGCCCAGGCTCCAGCAGCGTCATCCCGTCGAAGTACGCGGAGATCTGCCGCAGTGACCGGGCCACCAGCGCCCCGGGCTTGGTCGACCGGTACACCTGCTGCCCCGCCCTGACCCTGGGGTCGCCCGTGTCGGGCGCGTAGAAGTGGGTGATCAGCAGGTGGCTGCCCGGCACCAGCGGCGCGCGCAGGGCCGCCACGATGCGGCTCACCTGCTCATCGTCCGGTACGAAGTGCAGCACCGCCGACATCAGCACCGCGACGGGCCGGTCGAAGTCGAGGTGCCCGGCGACCTCGGGCGAGGCGAGAACGGCGGCGGGGTCGGTGACGTCGCCCCAGACCGCGACGGTTTCCGAGGTCTCGGCCAGCAGGGCGCGGGCATGGGTCAGGACGATGGGATCGTTGTCGACGTAAACGACCCTGGCGTCGGGGGCGACCCGCTGGGCGACCTGGTGGACGTTCTCCTGTGTGGGCAGCCCGGCGCCGAGATCGAGGAACTGGCGCACGCCCTGCTCGGCCATGAGCCGTACGGCCTTGCCGATGAACGCGCGGTTGCCGCGGGCCGTCTCGCGCACCTCGGGGACGATCGCGATGATCTTCTCGGCGGCCACGCGGTCCGCGCGGAAGTGGTCCTTGCCTCCGAGGTAGAAGTCGTACATACGGGCCACGCTCGGGACCGAGGGGTCGACACCGGGCACTTGCGGCTCAGCACTGCTCACGTGTGGTCTCCCTGCACTGGCGTGGCGCCAGCGTAGCGATCAAAGCCGGGTGCGGTGAACCCCTGTTTCCCCGCCCGGCGCGGGCCTGGTGCGCACGCGGGGCGGCGGGTTGCGGGAGACTTGAAGGGTGAGTTCCGAGAACGGGCCGCCGACCGCCCCGGTGATCAGCACCTCCATCGTGGTGCTGACGCTGGCGCGCCGGATCGAGACCGAGCTCAACGCCGCCCTCGCGCCGCTCGACCTGTCGGTGAGCCGGCTCGGGCTGCTTGGGCACATCGCGGCCGTGCCCGGCGTCTCGTTCAGCGATCTGGCCCGCATGTCGGGGATCACCGTGCAGAGCGTGCACACGGCGGTGAAGGCGCTGGTCGGGGCGGGGCTGGTACACGACCAAACCGCCCGCGCCGGGTCGGCGGCAGCCATCGAGCTGACCCCCGACGGCACCCGTCTGCTCCAGGAGGCGCAGGCGAAGGTGGCGAAGGTGGACGAGCACCTGTTCGGGCCGGCGGCCGACCCGATCCAGCAGCAGGTGGGCGACGCGATCCGCGCCGCCTTCACTCCCTCCACCCCCTGACCGCCACCGGGCGGCGTCCCCCGAATCTCCCCGTTGTCGACCCGCTGCCACGTCAACGGCCTGCGTCCCTCAAACCTTCAGATGGGCTGAAGGTCATGCGGTAGGCTTCAGGCTGCCTGAAGGTTGACGGTTCGGAGGGAGAACTCATGGCAGCCGTGTTGTTGTCGGTGCACGTGATCGCGGCGATCGTGTTCGTGGGCGGCTCGTCCGTGGCGACGAGCCTGTTCCCGCGGTACGTCCCCGTCGCGCAGGAAGGCGTCCAGGAGGGCGTCCAGGAGGAGGTCCAGGAGGGCGCGGACGACGGGCGGAGCCGGGCGGTGGCGGCGGCGATGCACCGCATCACGCGCGGCTACGGCATCGCCGCGATCATCGTGCCCGCCGCCGGAATCGTCCTGGCCCTCCTGCAGGGCCGCATGGGCGAGTTGTGGATCATCCTGTCCCTGGTGCTCACGGCGGCCGCGGGCGTCCTGCTGGCCTGGCAGATCAACCCCCGCCAGCGTGCCGCCCTGGCCGTGCCGGGCGCCCGCGAGCGGCTGCGCCCCCTGACCATGCTGGCCGGGGGCTACAACCTGATCTGGGCGGTGGTCGCGGTGTTGATGATCACCCAGCCTGGCGGGTGAACGTGCGCGGGCGGGCCGCGACGCCCGTCGGCGATCGCGGCCCCCGCGGTCCAGGGTCGGCGCCCGGAGGTGACGCCCCCGGCGTTCAGCCCGCGAAGAGCTGGGTGAGCTTGAGGAACAGCTCGTACACCCCGTACGCGAAGGGCAGCCCCACCCACAGCCACGCCAGCGCCATCAGCCAGGTACGCCGTCCCCCGGTCTCCATGGTGCTCATACCGCCTGTCCCTTCTCCGTCACCGGCGACTGCCGCACCGGTGAGTCATCCCGCTGCGCGGTCCGTTCGTGGTAGCGCTCGTGCACCGGCCTGATCAGTTCGTTGGCCAGGAAGCCCACCGCGAGCAGCCCGATCATGATGAACAGCGAGGTCGTGTAGAGGTCGGGCCCCGCGTGTCCGGCAGCCTTCTGCGCGTCGGCGATGGCGTTGACGATCAGCGGCCCCAGTACGCCCGCCGTGGACCAGGCGGTGAGCAGCCGGCCGTGGATGGCGCCGACCTGGTACGTGCCGAACAGGTCCTTGAGGTAGGCGGGCACGGTCGCGAAGCCGCCGCCGTAGAAGGACAGGATGCCCAGCGCGCACACGATGAACAGCGGCTTGGCGCTCGCGCCGAACAGGGCGATGACGAGGTACAGCAGCGCGCCGACGCCCAGGTAGACGCGGTACATGTTCTTGCGCCCGATCAGGTCGGAGGTGGAGGACCAGACGAAGCGCCCGGCCATGTTCGCCAGCGACAGCAACGCGACGAACCCGGCCGCCGCCCCCACCGCGACCGCCGCGTGGGTGCCGGCGAAGAAGTCCGTGATCATCGGCGCGGCCTTCTCCAGGATGCCGATGCCGGCGGTGACGTTGCAGCACAGGACGACCCACAGCAGGTAGAACTGCGGGGTACGGATCGCGTTGCGGGCCGAGACGTCGGCCGTGGTGATCAGCGGGCGGCTGCCGGCCGGGCTCGGCGTCCAGCCCTTGGGCCGCCAGCCGTCGGGCGGCACCCGTACGAGCAGCACGCCCATCGACATGAACACGGCGTAGACGAGGCCGTGCACGAGGAACGTCGTGGCGATGCCGGTCGTGCTCGCCCCGAAGGAGGTCAGCATCTGCGCCGACCACGGCGAGGCGATCAGCGCTCCCCCGCCGAACCCCATGATCGCGATCCCGGTCGCCATGCCCGGCCGGTCGGGGAACCACTTGATCAGCGTGGACACCGGCGAGATGTAGCCGATGCCGAGCCCGATCCCGCCGACGAAGCCGTAGCCGAGCACCACCAGCCAGTACTGCCGGGTGAGCACGCCCAGCGCGGACAGCAGGAAGCCCGAGGAGAAGCAGGTCATCGAGACGAACATGGCCCAGCGGGGCCCGTTGCGCTCGACGAGGGTGCCGCCGAAGGCCGCCGACAGGCCGAGCATCACGATGCCAAGCTGGAACGGCAGGGCGCTCTGGGTCCCGGAGAGCTGGAGGGTGGACTCCAGCGCGGGCTTGAAGACGCTCCACGCGTACGCCTGCCCGATGGCCAGATGCACCGACAACGCCGCGGGCGGCACGAGCCAACGGCTCCAGGTGGGCGCCGCCACGATGCGGGAACGACTCAGGAAACCTGTGGGACTCGCGAACCTCGTACTCTCTGCCACGTGTCAGCGCTATCACATACGGTATGCAGTATTTGGAATATGACCTGCTCTTTACGGCAAGCGGTCAAATCTGGTCGATGAGCGGCTCAGCCCTGGAACACGGGAAGTCCAAGGACTCGGGCTAGGGAAAACCCTAGGTCACCTCCCGTGGCGGCGTCCGCGACCTCGGTGGGAACGTGCCGGTGGCACGTGCCGTCCTTCGATCGCGGCACGCACAGACCAGGGTGGTGGACGAGATGACCGAGCCATCAGGCGGGGTGGCCAAGCAGGAGCTGCCGGACTTCCTGCGCACGGCGGCGGACACGTTGACGCTCGACGACCGCAGGCTGCTGGTCCAGCAGGCGCTGGTGCTCATCGAGCAGAACTACGTGCACCTGCCGCTGAAGGCCGCGATGCACGCCGTGAACCCGGTGCAGCGGCTGCGGCTGCTGGCCGTACGGCTCAGCAGGCAGACCCCGAGCACCATGGGCCCGGAGTGGCGCTTCCACGCGGAGCTGTCGGAGATCTTCCACGCGGTACGCGACCTGCACACCAACTACGTCCTCCCCCAGCCGTACGCGGGCAAGATCGCCTACCTGCCGTACCTGATCGAGGAGTACTACACCGGCGACGAACGCCACTACGTCGTCACCAGGACCGTCGAGGGCTTCACCGCCCCGGGCTTCGGCCCCGGCGTGGAGGTGACCCACTGGAACGGCGTCCCCATCGACCGCGCGGTGGACCTCAACGGGGCCAAGTTCGCGGGCGGCAACCCGGCGGCCCGGCACGCGCGCGGTCTGCAGTCGCTGACGATCCGGCCGCTGCGCCTGCACGTGCCGCCGGACGAGAGCTGGGTGGTGCTCACGTACGTGGGGGCCGACGGCATCAGCAGGGAGCTGCGCGAGGGCTGGCGCGTGACGGACAACCAGCCGTCGTTCGTGGACGCCGACCAGCTCACCGTCGCCGCCGTCGCCCAGGGGCTCGACCTCGGCGCGGACGAGATCGGCCGGGCGCTGAAGCTGCTGTACGTCCCGGAGGCCGTCACGCTGCTGGAGGTCCTGGGCGGCGCGGAGCTGACGGCCGAGCCCACCGCGCCCGGGGCCGACCTCCCGACGTCGATGCCGGGGTTCTTCCGTGCCCGCAGCGTCGTCACGCCGTCGGGCACGTTCGGCCACATCCGGATCTTCAGCTTCAGCGTCAACGACCCCGACGCGTTCGTACGGGAGTTCGTCCGCCTCATCGAGCTGCTGCCGCAGAACGGGCTCATCGTGGACGTGCGCGGCAACGGCGGCGGCCACATCTTCGCCGCCGAGTTCCTGCTGCAGACGCTCACCCCGCGGCCCGTCGTGCCGGAGCCGACCCAGTTCATCACGACGTCGCTGAACCTGCGCATCTGCGACCAGCACCGCGAGAACCCGACCGGCGAGATCGACCTCGGCCCCTGGTGCCCGTCGATGGAGCAGGCGCTGGAGACGGGCTCGGTCTACTCCGGCAGCTTCTCCATCACCCCGGCGGGCGGGGCCAACGCCGTCGGCCAGCGGTACTTCGGGCCGGTCGTACTGGTCACCAACGCCCTGTGCTACTCGGCGACCGACATCTTCGCGGGCGGGTTCCAGGACCACGAGATCGGCCAGATCCTCGGCACGGACGACAACACCGGCGCGGGCGGCGCCAACGTCTGGACCCACGGGCTGCTCAAGCTCCTGCTCGAACTGCCCTCCCCGGTCTCCGACAACCCCTACAAGGAGCTGCCGGGGCAGGCGAACATGCGGGTCTCGATCAGGCGCACGCTGCGGGTGAACGACCTGGCGGGCACACCCGTCGAGGACCTCGGCGTGGTGCCGGGCCACCGCCACCGGATGACCCGCGCGGACGTCCTGCAGGACAACGCCGACCTGCTCGCGCGGGCCGGCGAGCTGCTGGCCGGGCGGCCGGTGCGGCGGCTCGACGTGCGGGTGGCGCCGGACGAGCTGACCTTCACGACGCGGCTCGTGAATCGGGTGGACGTCTACCTGGACGGCCGGCCGCAGGTCTCGGTGGACGTGCTGGCGGAGGTCATGACCGTGCCGGTGCCAGGGGCGGGGTCGGCGCGCGTCATCAGGGTCGAGGGACTCCAGGACGGCATCCTGGTCGCGGCCCGCACCATCCTCCCGCACTGAGCCCTCGCACTGAGCCCCCCGCACGAGCTGAACCGTGCGGGAGATCACGTTCTGGGGCCGTGGCCGCGGCTCCGGGCGGGCGGGGACGCCTCCGGTGACGGCGTCCCGGCCATCGCCCGGTCGGCCTCGGCGACGAGCGGGCTGTCGCGGTGCACCTGCCAGCCGGTCCGCAGGCGGCGCAGCTCGGCGTCCACGCGGGCCGAGGCGATCAGCGGCACGTCGTCGCTGAGCGTCAGCGCCGTAACCGCCGCCTGCTCGGGGTCACCGGCGCGAAGGTGGGCGTGCGCGGCCCGCAGGCCGATCAGCACCCGGGTACGCGCCTCGACCGGACGGCGGTCGTTCATGGAGGCGGTGAAGTGGCGGGCGGCGGTGGCGTGGTCGCCGAGCTGGGTGAGGGTCAGGCCGATCTGGTGTTCCAGGGATTCACGGCGGTAGTTGCCCGTCCACTCCGTCTCCGGGGGCGAGTCCGCGCGTTCGAGCTGGGTCTCCGTACGGCGGAGCAGGCTCAGGGCGTCCCAGCGGGTGCCCGCCGCCGCGTGCGCCTCGGCGCGCATGCCGGTGATCCAGGCCAGCGTGCGCCCTGGCCCGTGCCCGCCCAGCGCGGAGGCCGCCGCGTCGGCCAGCGCGAGGGCCTCGCCGTCGTGGCCCAGCTCGGCGGCCTGCACGGCCATGCTGCGTAACGCCGTGGCCCGTAGCAGCAGGTCACCGGCCTCGTCCGCGAGCCGTACCGTGCTGATGTAGTAGCGCTGCGCCAGCGCGTTCGCCCCGGCGTCCATGGCCATGTACGCGGCCAGATAGCTCAGCTCGGCGGCCGCCGTGAACAGGTCGGGCCTGGTACGGCCGGTCGCCTCCCGTAACAGGGGCGTGACCTCGCGCGACAGGTACGCGGCGACGGCGGTGCGGGCGTGGCCGCCGCCGTGCCGGTCATCCAGGTCGGCGAACCCGGCGGTGGCGGCGCGGACGCGGGCCACGTCACCGGCGCCCGGCCGGCCGAGTGGGCCCCGTACGCGGGCCTCGCCGCGCCGGTCGGCCAGCCCGGTGAGCGCGGCCAGCGTGAACGTGCCCGCGGTCAGCACGGTACGGCGGTTGAACAGGTCGTCCTCCCCGAGCGTGGCCAGGCGCGCGACCGGGTCGCCGCGCCACGGGTCGTCGGCGGGCGGCACGGTCCCCGGGTCCGGCCAGCCGAGGTGCCCCGGGCGCAGCTCCGGCCGGTTGAGGCGGCGGCGGAACGCCTCCACGGCGGCGTGCACGGCCTCAGGCCTGGGCACCGTGCCGGTCAGCCAGTGCCCCACCGCGGAACGGTCGTAGTGGATCCGCTCCCCGGTCTCGGCGGCGACGGCGTTGACGTGCTGCGCGGTGGCGGCGTGCGTCCAGCCCGCCTGCTCGATCAGCGTGGCGAGGGCCCGGTTCGCGACGGGGCGGGTGCGTCGTGGCGGCATCGCAATCTTCACATCGCTTCACATCGCGGTGCTCTCGACGATCCGTCGTGCGCAGCGCACCGTCAATAGTGCGGACAGTGATGTGATGGCGCGCCTGTGGTCACCGATGCCTGACGGCCGATGGTCGGTGGCTGGTGGCTGATGGCGCGAGTGTGAGCGGAGGAGGAGGCGTGATACGCACGCGGACGGGCGGGCTCATTCCGGGCATGTCGCCCATGACGCCATGAACGGCTCGGCGTACACGAGGGACGGCATCGGCGAACCCCGCCACAACCTCGGGCGCCACGTGGACGGCGCCCCGTTCGAGGTGGCGCACGCCGAGTTACTCGCGGCTCTCGAGGGACGGCCGCTGGTCGCGATCGACCGGTTCGGCACCGTCCTGCGTACCGGCTACACCGGGCCCAGCCCCGTCGAGGCCCTGCGCCCGGCGCTGAGCATCGGCTGCTACCCGGCCTGGGACCCGGCGCTGCCCGGCATGGTCGTCGCCGCCGAGGACCGCACCCGCGTGCGGTCGGTGGCCGAGCGGCAGGGCTGGCTGCGCCGCGTACGGCACGACGCCGCCCGGCACCTGGTCAAGCTCGACCGCCCGCCGGTCATCTCCACCTGCTTCGCCGGCGCCCAGTTGCAGGAGCTGGCCCACGGCGGCACGATCGCGGCGATCGACCCGGGGGTGCGGGCCACGATCGAGGCCCGGCACCTGTTCGACGACCTGCTGCGGGCGGCCGGGGTGCCCGCCGTGGCGCGGATCCGCTGCGTACCGGCCGAGCGGCTGCCCGGCCTGGCCGAGCTGCGCCGCGCGGTCGGCATGGAACGGGTCGTGGTGCAGGCAGGGGGCGGGTCCGGCGGGCGCGGCACCGTGATCGTGTCGGGCGAGGACGACATGGGACGGGCGGCGCGGCTGCTGGGGCCGTACCGGGTGGCGGCGTACGTGGAGGGGCGGCCGTGCGCGGTCACCGTCCTCAGCGTCCCGGACGGCGCGGGCGGCGTCAGCGTGTACGTGGACCGTCCCGCCCACTCGGCCACCGGCATCGCCGAGCTGGGCGTCGGCCCGCTGACCAGCGCGGGGCACGACTGGTCGCGCCCCTGGCCGGTGCCCGCCGCCGCGCTGCTCGTCGACTGCGCCGAGCGCATCGCGGTCTGGGGCTGGCGGCGCTACGGCGTGGCCGGGCTGTTCTGCCTGCACGCGCTGCTGACGCCGGGCGAGCGGGTCTACCTGTCCGCGATCAGGTGGCGGTACGACGAGAGCACCGAGGCGTCCGCCGCGAACCAGCAGGCCGTGGGGGTGCCGCCGTTCGTCCTGGCGCACCTGACCGTGATGTCGGGCGGGCGGGTGAGCTGGCTGGGAGAGCCGCACGAGTTCAACCAGCTCAGCCTGCTGCGCGCCGCCCAGCCCGGCGGGCCCTTCTCGGTACGGGTCCGCCTGAGGAACGAGTCGCCGGTACGGATCGCCCCCGGCCACCCCCCGGGCGTCTACCGGCTGGACCGGCACGGCCATCCGCACTGGGTCCGCCGGGGCGCGCACCCGGCCGACGCCCGCGCCGACGACGGCGAGTTCCTGCTCGCGGGCCTGCCCGAGCCGGACGTGGTGTGCCATCCCGGCGCCGACCTCGCCACCGTCGAGGCCGTCACGGACGGGTCGACCCAGCCCTTCCACGACCCGGCCGGGGCCTCGTCGTTCACGCGCCGGGTCGCCGCCGCCGTCCACCGCCTCTTCCAACCCCACGACCCCTGACAGCCCTCTACCCCACGAGCCGGGCCCACGATCCGAGCCCACGAGCCGGGCCCATGAGCCATGAGCCGGAGCCCGCGACCGGCGCGCGTGACGCGCCGGTCGCGAGACCGTCCGGGCAGACTCTGAGCGCGGACTCTCGGCACGGGTTTCCTGCGCAGGTTGTCAGCGCAGGCCGATGGCGCTTTCCCAGAACCAGTTCCAGCGGATCTCGTCGCGGAAGCGGACCGCTCCCGCCTCGTACAGGACACCGATCGCGCCGTTGCCGATGAGCGTCATCTCGGAGTATCCCGCGTGATCGTTGTCGATCCGCACCCCGGCGTTGTTCGTGGAGTTGTCGTAGTTCCGCCAGGTGGCGCCCTCGTCGAAGGACGAGCGTACGTTCATGCCCACGGCGTTGTTGTCGGTCTTCGGGGTGGCGGGCGCGGAGAGCAGGATGCGGGTGTAGGGGCCGCCGTCCCAGCGCTGGCGGAGGAGGGCGGGGTGGGTCGGCGGGGCGACGATGGCGCTGTCGGCGCGGAAGTCGCCGTCGAAGGTCAGGCCGCCGTCCTTGCTGAGGCCCCTGGCCATGCCGCGGGTGGAGGTGTGGTCGTCGGGGACCGCGCCGTTGCGGGCGATCACGAGGATGGACCCGTCGGTCCGCTCGACGATGGTCTGCTCGCCCAGCTTCAGGAACGACTTGTCGTACGTGGCGGTCGCGCCGATCTGCCACGTCGCGCCGTGGTCGTCGCTGTAGACGAGCCGTACGCTCTGGGTGCTGCCCACGGCGTAGTAGACGGGCACGACCAGGCGGCCCGCGTTGGCGCCCCGGGTGAGCTGGATCCCGTGCCCCGGCCCGGTGGCGAACCAGTCACCGGCTCCTGCGGGGGCCTTGATGTCGCCCGTCAGGTCACGGGGCGCCGACCACGTACGCCCGTCGTCCCGGCTGACCTGGACCTTGGGGGTGCGCGGGGTGGTCTGGGTGGCGGTCGGTTCCGAGGTCGTGAACAGGAAGACGGGTCCGGTCGAGTCGGCCACCAGGGTCGCGTTCCCCTGGAGGATCGCCCCCGTGGTGCTGGCCAGGACGGTCCTGCTGGCGTCCCAGGTGAGGCCGTTGTCGGTGGAACGGCGCATGACGATGTCGAACGCGCCGTGGTCCGCGCAGTTCCTGTTGCGCCGCTCGGCGAAGGCGAGCAGCACGTTGTTCTTGGTCTTCACGACGGCCGGGAGCCGGAAGCAGGTGGTGAGCGTCGCTCCGGTCGCCGGGTCGGTGGTCGAGAACGACCTCCAGAGGGTCTGCTTGTGCCAGGTGAGGGTGGGCGGCTGGGCGGCCGCGGCGGGCGAGGCGCTGATCACCACGGCCGCGACGGCACCGACCGCGGCGCCGAAGATCCGTAAGCTGGGCATGGAATCCTCCATCTCGCGCGATTCGCGGTCATGATCTCATCCGGCCGCCGCGCTTCTGGGGCTCCAACCACAGCGCCACCGATACACCTGTGATACTCCGCGTCCCCGCTGACGGCTGATACGACCGGTGCTCCGCGTGTCGGCCGACGACGGCCCGCGCGCGACCGAAGGCAGCAGGCGGGAGCGGCTGCGCGCCGAGACGGCACGCGAGATCAAGGAGACCGCTCTGGCGCTGCTCTCGGAGGGCGGGCCGGGCGCGGTCACGCTGCGGGCCATCGCCCGCCGCATGGGCATGACGGCCGGAGCCATCTACGGCTACTACGCCACCCGCGACGACCTGCTCACCGCCCTGATCGACGACGTCTACACGGCCCTGATGGACGAGATCGAGCAGGCGTGCGACGCGCTGCCCGCCGACGATCCCTCGGGGCGGCTGCTGGTGTGGGCGGAGACGTTCAGGAGGTGGTCGGTCGCCAACCCGGAGGGTTTCCGGCTGGTCTACGGAGAGCCGGTCCCCGGCTACCGGCCGCCGCCGGGCGGGCCCGCGCCCGAGGCCGGGCGGCGGGCCTGCGCCGGGCTCGTCGCCCTGGTGGCCGCCGCCTGGCCGTACCTGACCTCACGCGGCGAGGTCTCCCCGGAGGGCTCCGGAGGCGGGGTCTCGCCGTACGGGTGGTCCGACTTCGGGCCCGGCCTCGCCGACGAGGTGCGGGCGTCCCATCCCGGGCTGCCACCGTCCGCCGTCGCGCTGGCCCTGCGGGTGTGGGGGCGCATGCACGGGCTCGTCGCGCTGGAGGTGCACGGCCATCTGCGGGTTCAGGCGCGGCACCCGGACAAGCTCTACCACGACGAGATTCGCGACCTCGTCACCTCCCTGGGGCTGCCCGCCCCAGGCCCCCGTCCCTGATCGGCGGCATCACGAGGCCAGGACGCGGGCCAGGGCGTGCAGGGTCGCCACCGAGGTGCCTGGCGGCGGCGAGACGCGGAGTACGGGCTCACGCAGGTCCAGCGGCGCGCGAGCCGTGGGGACCACCCCGACCAGGAGCGACGCCTCGGCGGCGCGGGCGGCGGCGCGTTCGGCCGTGTCGCCCGGCGGCGGCCTGAGCGTGACGAGGGCCGAGGGCTCGTCGTACGGCTCCACCACGCGCCACCCACCGGCCCCATCGAGCAGCTCGCGGGTCGTCCGGCCGAGGCAGGCCAGGTGGGCGTGGACGTCGGAGGGGCCGAGGGCCTGGTGTTCGAGCACCGCCACACCCAGCCCGACCCGGGCCGCGACGGCGCTCTCCGCGCTCTCGTAACGCGCCGCCCCCGGCACCGGCACCGGCTCGCCGACCCGCGACGACAGCTCAGCCCACAGAGCGCCTTCGCCGTCCGGCGACGGCACGGCACCGAGGGTCCCGGTGCCGAGGGTCCCGGTGCCGAGAGTCCCGGTGCCGAGAGTCCACGTGTGGCCGCCGAGGGTGGGGGCGGGGGCGTCCATGGTGATGGCTGGGGACATGGTGGCGGCCGGGGACGGGGCGGTGGCCGGGGGTGGGGTGGCGGTCAGGGCGGGGGCGATCAGGAAGCCGACCCCGCGCGGCCCGGCCAGCCACTTGCGCGACGTCCCCACGTACGCGTCCGCCCCCGCCCCCCGCACCTCCACGTGCCCCAGCGACTGGCAGACGTCCAGCACGTACGGCACCCCGGCCGCCCGGCACAGCCTCCCGAGGTCGTGGACCGGTTGCACGATCCCGGAGTGGGAGCCGACGTGGGAGACGATCACCAGGTCGAGCCCCGCCGCCAGCCGGGCCCGCAGACCGTCGGGGTCGATGCGGGACGAGCCGTCCACCGGCAGTTCGACCAGTCGCCAGCCACGGCGGGCGGCCAGGCGGTGCAGGAGCATCAGCGTGCTGCCGTACTCGGTGCGCGCGCAGCCGATGCGGGCTCCCGGCGGGAGCCGCCAGCCGCCCAGCAGGGCCGCCATCGCCGCCGTCCCGCTCTCCAGGAACGCCACGTCCCCCGGCCCGGCCCCGACCAGGGCGGCCAGGGCCCGCCGGCAGGCGGTGAGGTCGGGGACCGCGCGGTAGCCCCCGCGTTCGCGTTCCAGCCGCAGGTGCGCCTCGACCTCGTCGATGACCAGGTCGCTGGGCACGTTGCACCCGGCCGCGTCCAGATGGCCGGGCGGGATCACCGACCGGGCCGTCCGCCAGAACTCGGCGACCCGCGCGCCCGCCCCCGTGCCCGGGGGAGGGCTCATGCCTCGGCCAGGACCAGCGTGAAGTCTCCTGCCGGGTCGGTGAAGCGGCGGCGTACCCGGAAACCGGCCGCCGTCAGCTCCTGAGCCAGTCCTTCCTGACGGAACTTGGCGCTGATCTCGGTGCGCATCTCCTCACCGGCCGCGAACTCCACCGTCAGCCCGAGCGCGCCGACGCTCACCCGCATGTCGCGGGAGGCGCGCAGCCGCATCTCGATCCAGTCGTGCCGGTCGTCGTACAGAGCCACGTGCTCGAACGCCTCCGGCTCGAAGTCCGCGTCCAGCTCCCGGTCGATCACCCGGAGCACGTTCCTGTTGAACTCGGCGGTCACCCCGGCCGCGTCGTCGTACGCCGCCACCAGCCGCCCGGTGTCCTTCACCAGGTCGGCCCCGAGCAGGAACGTGTCCCCGTGCCGCAGCGTGGCCCGCAGCTCCTTCAGGAACACCGCGCGCGCGACCGGTTCGAGGTTGCCGATCGTGCCGCCGAGGAAGGCCACCACGCGCCGCCCGCCGCGCGGCAGCAGCGCCAGGTGCCGTTCGAAGTCGGCGCACACGGCCCGGACGGCCAGCCCGGGGAAGCGTCCCGCCAGCCGCCGGGCGGCGGACTCCAGGGTGACCGCGTCCACGTCGACCGGCGTGTAGCCGCGCAGCGTGCCGGCCGCCGACATGGCCTCCAGCAGCAGCCCGGTCTTCTCGCTGGTGCCCGAGCCCAGCTCGACGAGGGTGTCCGCACCGGCGACCAGGTCCGCCGCGTGGGCGCGCAGGATGGCCAGCTCGCGCCGGGTCGGGTAGTACTCGGGCAGCCGGGTGATCCGTGAGAACAGCTCGCTGCCCGTCGCGTCGTAGAACCATTTGGGCGGCAGCCACTTGGGCGACGCCGTCAGACCGTTCGTGACGTCCTCTTCGAGGGCCTGGCGCAGGTAGTCGCGGTGAAGGTGGTTGATCACATGCACGGTGGAATGGCTGACAGGCACGAGGGCCTCCTGAGGTGAGATCACAACGGCTGGACGCGTACGTCGTCGCGGGTGACGGTCAGCAGGGTCCGCTCGGGCACGGCCTGCCACCCCGGCAGGTCGTCGAGGGGCTCGCTGGCCACCAGCACGCCGTCATGGAGCCGGCGATGGAACAGGGAGTCGCCCCAGACGGTCGCGGCGATGGACGCGCCGTCGCAGGCGAGCAGGTTCAGGCGGGCGTCGGGGTCCTTCTCCCCGGCCCGTACGACGACGTCGGCCAGCGCCTCGCCCAGCCCCGCGCCGGCGCGACCGCGCTGGAAGACGGCGGCCGCCACCCAGGCGGCGTCACAGGTGCTCTCGGCCGAGTCGGCGAGGTCCTTGACCGCATCGCGGGCGACGCGGCCGTTGTGGCTGAGCAGCCACGTCCGGTCGGCGAACGGCGCGGTCGCGCTCTCCTCGATCGGCATGCCGACGGTGGCCGACCGCACGGCCGCCAGCAGGCAGGTCGAACGGGCCACCTCGGCCAGGGCGGGCAGGTTGGCGTCGGTCCAGATGGGCACGGCGCGGCGGTAGCGCACGGGCTCGGGGCGGGCGGGGACGTACCAGCCCATGCCGAACCCGTCGGCGTTGATCAGGCCCGCCCGCTGCCGGCGGGGCGCGTACGACTGGACGAGCAGGCCGTACTCGGGCTCCTGGACGAGCGAGGAGAGCGAGCGGGCGGCGCCCAGCCAGGCCGCGTGCCTGCACACCTCAGACCAGCTCCGAACGCGCGCAGCGGAAACCGGTGAAGATCTGCCGCCGGATCGGGTAGTCCCAGTTCCTGAACGTGGTCCGCACCGCCGCCGGGTCGGCCGCCCACGAGCCGCCGCGCAGCACCCGGTACTCCTCGCCGAAGAACACCTCGCTGTACTCCCTGTACGGGAAGCTGCGGAACCCCGGATACCCGTCGAACCACGAGGAGGTCCACTCCCACACGTCGCCCACCATCTGCTCGGCCCCGTAGGCGGAGGCGCCGCCCGGATAGGCGCCGAGCGGCGCGGGACGGGCGGCGCGGTGGCCGAGGTTGGCCAGCGACGGCCCGGGGGCGGCCTCGCCCCACGGATAACGCCGGGACCTGCGCTCCTCCGGGTCCCAGCCGCACGCCTTCTCCCACTCGGCCTCGGTGGGCAGGCGCTTGCCGGCCCAGCGGGCGTAGGCGTCGGCCTCGTACCAGGAGACGTGCTGGACGGGCTCGTCCATGGGGACGGGCTCGGTGCGGCCGAAACGGGTGCGCGCCCAGGAGTCGCCGTCCCGCGTCCAGAAGAGCGGGGCGGTGACGCCGCTGCGCTGCCGCCACTGCCGGCCCTCCGGGGTCCACCAGCGCGGGTCGTCGTAGCCGCCGTCCTCGATGAACGCGGCGTAGGCGCGGTTGCCGACGGGGAGCCGGTCGATCCAGTAGCCGGGCAGGTCGACCCGGGTGGCCGGGCGCTCGTTGTCGTAGGCCCACGGCAGCGTGTCGGTGCCCATGAGGAACGCCCCGGCGGGCACGTGCACCTCCTCAGGACCCTCGGCGCGGCCCGGCGGCAGGTCGCCGTCGCGGACGAGGCCGGGCTGCCCGGAGAGCTGGAGGGTGGCGAGCATGGTCTCGTCGTGCTGGTGCTCGTGCTGGATGACCAGGCCGAACACGAACCCGTCACGGTGCAGCGGCGACGGGCCCGCCAGGTCGACGGCGTCGAGCACGTCGAGCACGCGGCCGCGTACGCCCTCGATGTAGCGGCGGGCCTCGCCCGGGGGCAGGAAGGGCAGGCTGGGGCGGTCTTTGCGGGGGGTCTTGAAGGCGTCGTAGATGTCGTCGATCTCGGGGCGCAGCGGGGTGATGCCCGCCGCCGCGCGCAGCACCCACAGCTCCTCGTAGTTGCCCACGTGGGCCAGGTCCCACACCAGGGGTGACATCAGCGGGGAGTGCTGGCGTACGAGGAGGTCGTCCTCCGCCTGCGTGTAGGTCAGCGACCGGTCGCGGACCGCGAGGAGCGCGGCGGCGATGCGTTCCTTGAAGTCGTCCGCGTCCTTGAACTCGTCCTTGTCGGCGGGTGTGGTGAAGTCAGCAGGCTTGGAGTCGCTCATCGCAGTCCTTCGTCGAGCCAGGCCGGGGTCGGGTGTCCCGGCGTGCTGTCCATCAGGTCCATCAGGTCCATCTGGTCGATCAGGTCGATCAGGTCGGCCCCGGGCGAGCGTCCGGCCGACACGTGCCGGTCGGCGAACGCGGCCACCTGCCCCACCAGGCCGGGCTCCGCACCCAGCCGGGGCAGCGCCTCCAGCGCGGCGCGGAAGCACGTCTCGGCCGCCTCGCGCAGGCGCGGCTCGGCCAGCCCGCACCGCGCCGCCGTCTCCCACGGGTCCTGACCCCCGTTCACCCGCGGCCCCCTGACACCCCGTGGGCCGCCTGCCGGCTGCCCGTGCGGGAGGTACGGCTCCACGGCGGCCATCGCGGCGTCGCCCGCCCGGTCGTCGGTGACGAGGGCGTGCGTGACGGCCACGCACACCGGCCAGGCCGCCGGGTGCTGCGCGTCGAGATAGCGGATCTCCAGCCAGCCCCGAGGGCGCACCGGGGGGAAGAGCGTGGTGGCGTGGTAGGCCAGGTCCTCGGCGGTGGGCCTGCGGTGGCCGTCGCCCGAGGGCGCGCCGCCCTCCAGCCAGTCGCGGAACGTCGAGCCGTCGCGTACGGGGCGGTAGCGCTCGTCGTCCTCGCGGACCAGCATGAGCCGGGCGTCCAGCAGGTAGTCGGCCCAGTCGGCGGCGGGATCGCCGGTGGCGGGCACGGGGACGGTCCTGGAGGGGTCGAGGTTGTTCCAGACGGCCTGCCGCCCGGACATCCAGCCACACGGCCTGCCCCCGCTCAGCGGGGAGTTGGCGAACGCCGCCAGGAGCACGGGGCCGAGGGCGTGGGCGCGTTCCCAGCGGGTGACGGGCCGGTCGCCGAGGTCGAGGTTGACCTGGATCGAGGCGGTCGAGCACATCATGAGCGCCCCGTACGGCAGGCCGAGGAACTCGGCCATCGCCTCGTACCGGGGCAGGGTGAGCTGGCGGCGGGCCGGGCGTACCGGGTCGAGGCCCACACCGGCCAGCGCCAGCCCGGCGGCGCGCAGGGCCTCGCGCACGGTGGCCACGTCGGCGGCCAGGCGGGTCACCGCGCCGGGCAGCGGGCCGGCCGGCCCCGACAGTTCGAGCTGGCCGCCCGGCTCGAACGTCACCCGGCTCCCGCCCGGCAGCTCGGCCGGCAGCGCGCGCTCGGCCCTGGCCAGCGGGACGTGCCTGGCGGCGTCCGTACGGTCGAAGACCAGGAACTCCAGCTCGACGCCCACCCGGTCGGCGGAGGCGGCGGGACGGAAACAGCGGCCCGCGAAGTCCGCCACCTCCGAGGCATCGCGCAACGGCGGTGTGCTCTCGGCCGTGACCCCGATCATCCTCTCCTCCTCGCCCAGCCCGCACAAATGCGCTCGTACGGGGCTATAGACCCACGAAAGCCGCGAACGTTACAGACGAATTTGCGTGTAACGGATGAGGCGGGGCGGGCACTAGCTCACATGGAGCTGGGACCGGCGAGCTGCGCCGACGTGCTCGCGCTGCTCACCGACTATCTGGAGGAGGCGCTCCCGGCCGCCCGGCACCGCGTCGTCGCGGACCACCTGGGCGGGTGCCCGGCGTGCGCGGTGTGGCTGGCGCAGGTCAGGGCGACGATCGCGGCCCTGGGCTGCCTGCGCGACGGCGCCCTCCCGCCCTCGGTCCTGGCGGCACTGCGGCACAGCTTCGGCTCGGGCGCGGTGGGCGGCGCCGCGAAATAGCGAAGGCACTACGGACGGCAGCGCGACGAGCGGCGGTGCATCGAGCGGCAGCGCTACGGAGGGCAGCGCTACGGGGGGCGGTGCTACGAGTGGCGGTGCTGGCGGAAGGCGGACATGAGCCGGTCGCGCACCCCGGCGGACAGCTTCTCGGGTGGCTGGTCGCCCAGCGCCCTGATGGTGGCACGGAACTGGCCGAGATAGCGCTCGCACCCCTCGCAGCCGGACAGATGCTCCCGTACGCCATCGCGTGACGGCTGGTCGAGGGCGTCTTCAAGGTAGGCGGTGAGAAGTTCCGCCAGCTCGCCGCACGTGAACCGCTTCACGACGTGGACCGCCCTTGTCTCTGAGATGAACCGTTTCACTTATTGTCGCCGCTGAACGGACCCGATGGGACCCTCGGACTATTCCGGCTGTTTGACGCACTCGTAGTAGTCGGCCAGCCAGCCGCGTACGGCCGTGCGGGCGCGGTGCAGCAGCACCCGCTGGTTGGCCGCGGAGATCTCGAGGATCTCGCAGACCTCGTCGGAGGAACAGCCCTCCACGTCACGCAGGGTGATGACGACCCGCTGCCGCGGCGGCAGCCGGGCCAGTGCCTCGGCGATCAGCCCGCGCACCTCCGCCGCGAGGGCCTCGCCCTCGGGCGTCGGCCACACCGCGGCCGGATCGCGCCAGCCACCCGGCACCGGGCCGAGGTCGACGAGCGAGCCGCCCTCCCGGTCGAACGCGCTCCACGGGAGTGTGCGGCTCTCCCGCACGCCGCGCTTCTTCGCGGTGTTGACCAGGATGCGGTAGACCCACGTCTTGACCGACGAACGCTGCTCGAAGGCGTCGATCCCGTCGATCACGGCCAGCCAGGTGTCCTGGACGACCTCCTCGGCGGAGTGGTCGGTGGACACGTAGGACCTGGCCACCCGCAACATGCCTCTGGACCAGGTGTCGAGCAGCGCCGCGAACATCGCCTCATCGCCGGCGCGCAGGGCTGTGACGACGGCGTCATCCGGCGGCAGCCCTCCGCCCGCGAAAGACCCCACGATCGCTCCCCCTCCGGTCGAACGCTGGGACACTCGGAGCCGAGCCGGAGCCCGGCCGCCCCACTCGGGGACGACACCGCCCAGGCTAATCTCCTTCACTGACGATTCCCGGCCCCGCCGTTCATAGGCCAACCAGGTGCGTATTCTCGGGAGAGCAGGCCCTGCGGTAACCGGAGGAATACTTCCCGGCGAACGGGTGAGGAGCATCGCATGCGGCGGTCGGAGAGGCTGCTCTACGCGGCGAACGGGGTCGATCTCCGGGTCGCGGACGTCGAGCTGACCGGTGGGGGGCGCGAGGAGCGGCCCTTCATCCGTACGCCGCGGGCCGCCGGAGCGGTGGTCTTCCATGGCGGCAGGGTGCTGCTTCTGTGGCGTCACAGTCCCATCACCGACACGTGGGGCTGGGAGATCCCGCTCGGCGAGATCGAGCCGGGCGAGGAGCCCGAGGAGGCGGCGGCCCGGCACGTGGCCGAGCGGACGGGCTGGCACACGGGGCCGCTGCTGCCCCTGATCCGTACCCGGCCCGCCGGTGACGTCGCCGACTGCGAACACCTCGTCTTCGTCGCCCACCACCCCACCTATCCCGGTGCCGTCCCGCCTGACGACGAGCCCGAGGGCGACGGGGAGCGGGCCGGGTGGGTGCCGATGCTGCGCGTCCAGGGGCTGATCGAGGAACAGGCGATCACCTCGGCCACCACGTCGGCCGCGCTGCTCCACGTCCTGGCCGACCTGCTCCAGGCCCGCGCCTCCCACTAGCGGCCGAGCACGGCGTGGGAGTGACGGCCGGGTGTCAGGCGAAGAGGCCAACGAATGCCTCCCGGTTGGCGGAGACCGCTGAACGGTCCCACACCGCGAACACGACCTGGTCGAACACGCCCGAGAACGCGCCGTGACCGGTGAGATGGCCATGGAAGGCATCGGCGACCTCGTGCGGGTCGTTGCGGAACACGCCGCAGCCCCACGCCCCGAGCACGAGCCGGCGCGCGTCGTGGCGGGCGGCGACGGCCAGCACCCGCCCGGCGCGCTCGCGCAGCGTCTCGCGGATGCGCTCGCCCAGGCCCGGGTCACGGCGCAGCGCCGCCCCGGCGTTGGGGGCCGGGGAGGTCAGGAACGAGACCGCGTACGGCTCGTCCAGCAGCCGCCCGTCGTCACCCCGATGCACGGGCACGTCGGGGGACCAGATGACCCGGTGGCTGTAGAGCAGGTCGGACGAGGCCCGGTGGGCGGCGTAGTAGTCGGGGGCCTGGAGGAGGCAGGGGTGGAGGAGGGAGTTGCGGCACAGGTCCTCCTCCTGCGCTCGGGCGCCGCCGAGGTAACCGCCGCCGGGGTTACGCGCCGAGGCGAAGTTCAACACCGCGATCCGACCGCCACCCGACCACGCGCCACCCGACCAACCGCCATCCGACCGGCCGCCATCCGACCAGGCACCGTCCAACCCCGCACCGTCCGACCACGCACCGTCCGACCGGCCGCCATCCGATTGGACGCTATCCGACCGGCCGCCATCCGATTGGACGCCGGACAGGTGCAGGCGGCGGGCGGCCTGCAGGCTGCCCTCTCCGGTGACCTCGAAGGACGTGCGCACCCCAGCGCGCGGGCGCGGTGGCTTGACGGCGACGCCGGGCGGGTAGCTCACGGTGCCGGCCAGGGCCGCCTCCAGGGCCGGGCCGACATGGACGACGTCGCCGTCGTCGGTGGCGTACTCGCCCGCGGCGACGATCTCATCGTTGGCGGCGGCGATCGCCCGTAGTTTCTCTTTCACGCGTCCGCATGGTAGGCCGCACCCCATCCTCTGGCCGAACGGTTTTCCGCGGCCGGCGCGATCGTGCCCTTGACGACCCAATTGAACGACTTTTTAATTCGTTCATGGGACGCATCCCCGGAGTGACCGCGGCCGAGACCCGCGAGCGCCTGCTGCGCGCCGCCGCCGACGCCTTCGCCGAGCGCGGCTACGACGGCACCCGCGTGGCCGACATCGCCGCCGCCGCGGGCGTGAGCAACGGGGCCCTGTACGCCCACTTCGGCTCGAAGGCCGACCTGCTCGTGGCCGCGCTGCGCGCGCACGGGAGACGCCTGCTGGCGGGCCTGTTCGCCGCCGACCCCGACCGGTCGGCCACGGAGCTGCTGCTGGCCATCGGCCGCCACCTGCCGCACCGGGGCGACGCCGAGCGCTACCTCATCGTCGAGGCCCTGGTCGCCGCCCGCCGGGACGAGGACGTGGCCGGGCCGATGCGCGACTACATCGGCGAGCAGTCCGGCTGGATCGCCGACCTCGTACGCGTCGCGCAGGGCGACCGCGAGGTCGACACCGGGCTGTCGCCGGACGCCCTGGCGCACTTCTGCCTCCTGCTCGCGATGGGCAGCGCGCTGGTCACCCCCGAACTGCACCCGGTGAACGACGAGGAGTGGTCGAAGCTCCTCACCAGGGTCGTCACCGCCCTCGCCCCCACCACCATCCCCGACCCCACCGCACAGACGGAGCGCACGCCGTGAAACTGCAGATCAACCCGGAACGATGCCAAGGACACGGCCGCTGCTACACCCTGGCCCCCGAGTTGTTCGGCGAGGACGACGAGGGCTACGGCCAGGTGCTCGGCGACGGCCTGGTGGCGCCCGGCCAGGAGCGGACCGCCCGCCTGGCGGTGGCGAACTGCCCCGAGCACGCGATCGACGCGGGCGGGGACGCCTGACATGAGCGTCGACGACCGTTTCACGGAGAACTTCCGCGACGCCCAGGAGGACGGGCCCCTGGGCACGCGCAACGAGATCGTCACCGGCCCGGTCTCCGACTGGGCGACCGACTTCTCGCACCTGGAGCCGGAGTGGGCCGCCGATCCGTACCCGATCCTGGAGGACCTGCGGGAGCGGTGCCCGATCGCGCGCACCGGGCGGTTCGGCGGCGGGTGGCTGCCGACCCGCTACGAGGACGTCGCCGCGATCGCCTACGACACCGACCGGTTCTCCTCGCGTTCGATCATCATGGGCAACTTCCGGCCGCCGCGCGAGCACGCGCCGATGGGCGGGTCGCCGCCGATCTCGTCCGATCCGCCCTTCCACCACCATGCGCGCAGGCTGCTGCTGCCGGCGTTCACCAAGACGGCCGTCTCCCGGCGGGAGGCGGCCACGCGGGAGTTCTGCCACGCGCTCATCGACACGTTCGAGGGGCGGCCGGTCGTGGACGCGGCCCGCGACTACGCCCAGCACATCCCGGCCCGGGTGATCGCCGACATGCTCGGCTTCCCGCCGGAGGACGGGCCGCGCTTCCGCCGGTTCATCGAGAACGTGCTGGAAGGCGTCAACCTGCCGCCGGAGCAGCGCATCGCGGCGATGGACGAGCTGTTCGACTACCTGCAGATCCAGATCCGCGACCACATCGACCACCCGCGCGACGACCTGACCGGCTTCCTCCTCGACGCCGAGCTGGGCGGGCAGAAGCTGCAGCCGTCGCACGTGGCGGGCACGATGGCGTTGCTGCTCATCGCGGGCATCGACACGACGTGGAGCGCGATCGGGGCCTCGCTGTGGCACCTGGCCAGGACCCCGGCCGACCGGGAGCGGCTGGTGGCCGAGCCTGCGCTGCTGCCCACGGCGATGGAGGAGTTGCTGCGCGCGTACGCGCCGGTCACCATGGCGCGCCTGGTCAAGGACGACCTGCGGTGGAACGGCGTGGACCTGCGGGCCGACGACTGGATCCTGCTGTCGTTCCCGGCGGCCAACCGGGACCCGGCGCAGTTCGAGCGGGCCGGGGAGGTGGTCATCGACCGCGAGGTGAACCGGCACGCGGCCTTCGGCCTCGGCATCCACCGGTGCGTGGGCTCGCACCTGGCCAGGATGGAGCTGCGGGTGGCACTGGAGGTGTGGCTGGCGCGCATCCCGGAGTTCGGGCTGGCCGACCCGGAGGCGGTGACGTGGTCCACCGGTCAGGTACGCGGGCCGCGTACGCTGCCGGTCCGCCTCGGCTGACGACCGGCCCGGCGGGCGGTGGATCGCGCCATCGACGTGCCGACGCCGGGCGGGCGCTGGCAATCGGCGGGTGCGTGGTGTTCGCTGGCGGTGCGCCCGCCGGGAGGCGCACCGTCGGAGGGAGACGCCATGAACGCCACGCCGCACCCGCTCGACCCGCTGACGCCCGGCGAGATCACCGCCGCCCACGCCGTGCTGGCCGCCGCCGGGCTGGTCGAGGACACCACCCGCGTCGCGTACGCGGGGCTGCAGGAGCCCCCCAGAGACGCGCTCCCCGCGCCCGGCGAGCCGGTCGAGCGCAGGGCCCGGATCCTGCTGCTCGACACCGCCGGGGCGGCCCCGCGCGACCTGGTCGTCTCGATCACGCGGAGCACGATCGACGCCGACCGCACGATCGACCCCGCCACGGACGGCCAGCCGCCCGTGCTCGACGAGGAGTTCGGGGTGGTCGAGGAGGTGCTGTCCACCGACGAGCGGTGGCTCGCCGCGCTCAAGAGCCGAGGTCTGGACGTCGCCAAGGTCCGGGTCGCCCCGTTGTCGGCGGGCGTGTACGCCGACGAGTACCCGGGCGAGGCGGGCCGTCGCATCCTGCGCGGGCTCGCCTTCGTCCAGGAGCACGAGCGGGACCACGCGTGGGCGCACCCGGTGGACGGGCTCGTCGCGTACGTGGACGTCGTCAACCGCTCGGTGGACCAGGTGCTCGACTTCGGCCCGGTGCCGGTGCCGGACGTGTCGGGCAACTACGACGACCCCGCCTACGCGGGCCCGCCGCGCACCACGCAGCGGCCCATCGAGATCACCCAGCCGCAGGGCCCCAGCTTCACCCTGGAGGGCAACCTGCTGCGCTGGGAGAACTGGTCGCTGCGGATCGGCTTCGACGCCCGCGAGGGGCTGATCCTGCACCAGATCGCCTTCGACGACCGGGACGCGGGCCGCCGCCGCCCGATCGTCCACCGCGCCTCGATCGCCGAGATGGTCGTCCCCTACGCCGACCCCTCCCCCGTACGGTCGTGGCAGAACTACTTCGACACCGGCGAGTACCAGGTCGGCCAGTACGCCAACGCGCTGGAGCTGGGCTGCGACTGCGTGGGCGAGATCACCTACCTCGACGCGGTCATCGCCGACGCGCACGGCGCACCGCGCACGCTGCCGAACGCGATCTGCCTGCACGAGGAGGACCACGGCATCCTGTGGAAGCACACGGACCTGTGGACGGGCTCCGCGCAGGTGCGCCGCCAGCGCCGCATGGTGCTGTCCTTCTTCGCCACGGTCGGCAACTACGACTACGGCTTCTACTGGTACCTCTACCTCGACGGCGGCATCGGGTTCGAGGTCAAGGCCACCGGCGTGCTGTTCACCTCGGCCCACCCCGAGGGCGGCTCCCCGTACGCGGCGCAGGTCGCGCCCGGCCTGGCCGCCCCCTACCACCAGCACCTGTTCTGCGCCCGGCTGGACATGGCGGTGGACGGGCCGGACAACCGGGTGGAGGAGGTGGACCTCCAGCGGATCCCGAAGGGGCCTGGCAACCCGCGCGGCAACGCCTGGACCTACCGGCGTACGCCGCTGACCAGGGAGAGCCAGGCGCAGCGCGTTGCCGACGCGACCGTGGACCGGGTCTGGCACATCACCAACCCGGGCTCGCGCAACGCGCTGGGCGACCCGGTCGCGTACGCGCTCTGCCCGGAGGGCGGGCCGTTGCTGCTGGCCGACCCGGGCTCGTCGATCGCGGCGCGGGCCGGGTTCGCCACCCGGCACCTGTGGGTCACCGCGTACGATCCGGCCGAGCGCTACCCGGCGGGCGACTTCGTCAACCAGCACCCGGGCGGGGCCGGTCTGCCCGCCTTCGCCGCCGCCGACCGCGATCTCGACGGCCGGCCGCTGGTGGTCTGGCACGTCTTCGGGCTCACGCACGCCCCACGCCCCGAGGAGTGGCCGATCATGCCGGTGGCCCACGCGGGTTTCCGGCTCTTGCCCGTCGGGTTCTTCGACCGCAACCCGACGCTCGACGTCCCCGCGCATCACGGGCACTGCGGCTGATCGTCCGTGCCGTGGGCCGAGACGGGTTCTGGTACCGTTCGCGACGGTGTGCCGCCTGGTGAGCGTGCCCGGCGGTCACCGTTCGTGATCTTCGGCGGTTGGGCTTGACCTCGGTGCCCATACGTGCCTAGATCAGTCACGTTCGCCCGCCACTTCACCCCCGGAGGACAGTCGCATGGCATCGGCAGGGACGTGTCCGCCGTGCTGACCGAGCAGTACGACCACGCCACGGAGCGGCGCGACCGACGGGGCAGGGCGCTGCGCATCTCCACGGTGCTGGCCGGCGTCGCGCACCTGGTGCTCGCGGGCATCCTGATCGGCATCCCGGGCAGCTCACCCACGCTCGACCCGCTGCCCGTCCCCGAGCAGAGGAAGCAGGCCGCCCCCCTGCCCGGGTCCGCGCTGAGCCGCCGCGCCACCGCCACCCCCGCCCACGAGCACCCGACGGCACCGTCCGCCCCCGTCACGGCTCCGGAGGGCTCCGCCCCCGCGACGACGCCCCGGCCGGCGCCCACCCGCGTACGGCAGCGGGGGGCCGTGCCGCCCAGCGGGGCGCGTACGTCGCCGCCACGGGAGCTGTCGACGGCCATCCCGGGCAACGCGCCGCAGCTCGGCCGGGCCGTCCGTCCCACCGTGACCCGCACGCCGGGGTCGGGCTCCACTCCCGGGCAGGTGGCGCCCAGCCGGGCGAGGAAGAAGCAGGTGACCGGCGACCAGAGCACGGCGCCGGGGAGCGGCACCGCCACGACCGGCACGCTGCCGGGTCTCGCCACACCTTAGGGACCACGCCGCCGGTGCTCGCCACACCTTAGGAACCGCTGCCGGGGCTCGCCACACCTTAGGGACCGCGCCCCCGGGGCGGCGTCCCGAGGGTGCTCAGCCTCGGCCCTCACGCGGAACGCGGTCGACGCGCGCCGGTGCGAGCAGGTGCCGCCGGTGGCCGACCTCGCGTTCCCCGCCCGTCAGGCGCAGCGGCAGGGTCGCCACGACGTCCGCGCACGAACGGCCGAGCCGCAACTCGACGTCCCCCGGCTCGACGACGCGCCGCCCGTGCGCCCCCGTGAACGAGGTGACGTCCGCAGGGACGGTGAAGCTCACCCGCGCGCTCTCCCCCGCCTCCAGCGGCACGCGCGCGTACCCGATCAGGCGGACCACCGGCCTGGTCGTCTGCGCGACCGGGTCGTGCAGGTAGAGCTGCACCACCTCCGCCCCGGCGCGCGAGCCGGTGTTGCGGACCGTCACCTCGGCGGCCACCTCACCGTCCACCGCCCACTCCGTGACGCCGGGAGCGGCGCGGCCCGGCACGTGCGCGTCGCTCCACTCGAACGTCGTGTAGCTCAGGCCGTGCCCGAACGGGTACGCGGGCGTCGGGTCCACGGACGACACCTCGGAGCGGTGGGCGAGCGGCGGGGCCAGGTAGGTCGCGGGCAGGCCGCCCGCGTCGCGCGGCACGCCGACCGGCAGGCGTCCGGACGGGTTCACCGCGCCGGTCAGCACCTCGGCCAGCGCCTGGCCGCCGCGCTGGCCGGGAAAGAACCCGCAGACGACGGCCTTGGCCGCCACCACCTCTGCGCCCAGGGCGTACGGACGGCCGGCCAGCAGCACCAGCACCACGGGCGTGCCGGTCGCGAGCACGGCCCTGACCAGCTCGGGCTGCACGCCGGGCAGGCGCAGGTCGGTGGCGTCGCAGCCCTCGCCGGAGGTGCCGCGCCCGAACAGCCCGGCCCGGTCGCCGACGGCCAGCACGCACACGTCGCTGCGCCCGGCCAGCTCGACGGCCTCGGCGAGGCCGGAGGTGTCGTCGCCGGTGACGCCGCAGCCCGGCGCGTACGCCAGGTCAGGGACGAACCGGGCGAGCGCCTCGCGCAGCGACGGCAGGTCGACCCCGAGCCCGTGCTCGGGGTGCGGGCCGACGTGCGCGGGGAAGGCGTAGCAGCCCAGCATCGCCATCGGGTCGTCCGCGACCGGCCCCACCAGGGCCACCCGTCGCCCCGCGGCCAGCGGCAGGAGGTCGTCATCGTTCCGCAGCAGCACGATGGCCTCGCGCGCCAGCCGCAGGGCGAGCTCCTGATTCTCCTCGTCGTCGAGCCGCACCTCGTCGGCGGGTCCCGGCAACGGCCGCCACCCCTCGTCGAGCAGGCCCAGCTCGGCCTTCTGCGTCAGCACGCGGAGCACGGCGCGGTCGACCAGCGCCTCGGCCACGGCCCCCGCCTTGACCGCCTCGACGAGCGGGGCGCCGAACGTGTCGACCGTGGGCAGCTCGACGTCGACGCCGGCCTTGAGCGCGAGCCCGGCGGCCGCCCCCGCGTCCGCGGCCACGCCGTGCAGCCGTTCCAGGAAGCGGACCGCGAAGTAGTCGGCGACCACCGTGCCGGTGAAGCTCCACTCCTCGCGCAGCAGGCCGGTCAGCAGGCCCTCGTCGGCGGCCACGGGCACGCCGTCGATCTCGGCGTAGGAGTTCATGACCGAGCGCGCGCCGCCCAGGCGCAGAGCCATCTCGAACGGCGGCAGCACGACGTCGGCCAGCTCCCGCCGCCCCATCGCGACGGGCGCGAGGTTGCGTCCGCCGCGCGAGGCGGAGTAGCCGGCGAAGTGCTTGAGCGTCGCGACGACCCCGGCGCCCTCCAGCCCGCGCACGTACGCCGCCCCGACCGTGCCCACCAGGTACGGGTCCTCCCCGATCGTCTCCTCGGTACGCCCCCAGCGGTAGTCCCTGGTCACGTCCAGCACCGGGGCCAGGCCCTGGTGGACGCCCGCGGCGCGCAGGGACCGTCCGATCCGCCCGGCGACCTCCTCGACCAGCTCGGGGTCGAAGGAGGCGCCCCAGCTCAGCGGTGCCGGGTAGACCGTCGCCCGCCAGGCGGCGAACCCCGTCAGGCACTCCTCGTGCACCTGGGCCGGGATCCCGAACCGGCTCGCCCGCACGATCTCGCCCTGGGAGGCGGCCAGCGAGCGCGCCGCGGCGACGGGATCGACCGGCGCGGTGCCGTACGGCCGGGTGAGCTGGCCCAGCCCCTGCCGGATGGCGTCCGCCCACTCGGGGCCGCCGCCCAGGTCGGTCTGGTGCGGGGCGACGCCGCCGCCCGAGGCGTCGGCGCCCGCCCACAAGCCGACGAGCTGGGCGACCTTCTCCTCAAGGGTCATCAGCGGGATGAGCGCGCCGGCGCGTTCCGCGGGCGGCAGCCGGGCGTCCCGCCACTGCCCGCTCTCTACGGACGCCGAGCTGGTGTCGATCGGTTCCTGGCCCCTCATGCCGTCCCTTCACCCCGTCACGGCTCACGGCGTCGGCCCGCGGCGCGAGCGGGGGTGTCATGCGGGGCGACGCCGAAAGTTTCAAGAGGATCTGTCTAATCTTGCGGCAACATACGAGCCCGTTCGCGGGCATGTCAAGAGCGCCGCCAACCTGCCACATTGCGGCGTTCGCCGACGGCGCTCCCCACCGGGCCCCTGGCCGGTCCGCGGACCGGCCGGACACCAGGATCTCCGAAAGTTTCGGGTCCTGGATGCCTAACCGGACGAGGGCCGGGCCTCGTCGTACTCGACGGCGTAGTCCTGTTGCGAACGGTCCTTCAGCGCGTACGCGGCCACCACGCTGATGGCCGCGCAGATCGCCATGTAGACGGCGATGGAGAACGAGCTCTGGTACGTCGCGTACAGCCACACCGCGATCAGCGGCGCGGGCCCGCCGGCCGTCAGCGAGGCGAGCTGGTAGCCCAGCGAGGAGCCGCTGTAGCGCAGCCGCCCGGTGAAGCTCTCCGCGATGAACGTGGCCTGCGGCCCGTACTGGATGTCGTGGATGGGCGCCGACAGCACGATGGCCAGGAACACCAGCGCGGGGACGCGGGTGTCGAGCAGCGGCCAGTAGACGAACGACCAGACCACCATGAGCGCCGCGCCCACCATGTAGAGGCGCCTGCGCCCCACGAGGTCCGAGATGTACCCCCAGAACGGCACCGTGAACAGCGACACCACCCCGGCCGCGATCACGTACGTGTACACGTCGCTCGCCTGGAACCCCAGCGTCTTGGTGGCGTAGGTCAGGATGAAGACGGTGAAGATGTAGAACGGCGCCTGCTGACCCGTCCGCAGCAGCGCGCTCAGCACGATCTCCCGCCAGTTCCTGGCCAGCACCTGGCGGACGGGCACGCGCTCGACCCTGTTCTCCCTGACGACCTTGGCGAAGACCGGCGTCTCCAGGATGCCGAGCCTGATGTAGAGCCCGACGGCCGCCATCACGATGCTGAGCAGGAACGGGATGCGCCACCCCCAGTACGGGTGCAGCGGCTCGAAGATCTGCAGCGCCAGATAGCCGAGCACGAGCCCGACGGGCACGCCGAACTGCGGCCAGCTCCCGAGGAAGCCGCGTTTGCCGCCGCGCGTCTTGCCCCACTCGGTGGCCAGCAGCACGGAGCCGCCCCATTCGCCGCCGACGCTGATGCCCTGGAGCAGCCGCAGGGCGGTGAGCAGGATGCCGCCCCAGATGCCGATCTGCTCGTACGTGGGCACGAGGCCGACCAGGGCGGTGGCGATGCCCATGGTCATCAGGGTGATGATCAGCGTGGCCTTGCGGCCGATGCGGTCGCCGTAGTGGCCGAAGATCGCCGCGCCGATGGGGCGGGCGGCGAAGCCGCCGAAGTAGGTGCCCAGGGCGAGCAGGAGGCCGGTCGTCGGGTCGCTGGTCGGGAAGAACAGCTCCGCGAAGATGGTGCTGGCGGCGAAGCCGTAGAGGAAGAAGTCGTACCACTCGATCGAGGTGCCCACGGCGGAGGCGACCACCGCCCGGACCAGTTGCCGTCTCTTCTGCTGACCTGTCGCGTCGGGTCCTTGCCGCTCAGCCATCTACCGCTCCTGGGGGTAGGTCACGCGTCAACGGCGACGGTACATCATGCATGATCTACGGTCACCACTTGGAAACCAGCTCGAAACGGGCGCGCCCCTGTGACGCGGGCTGGTTGGCGGCGGCTCCGGAGGGTAGCGGGATGGTCACGCCGAGAGGAGGGGTTGAGCGATGCGTCCCATCGTCTCCGCCGCGATCGCCGTGGTCCTGGTGACCTGCGGCTGCGCGACCGTGGAGTTCAGCAAGGAGAACAGGGCCCCGAAGAACGACGGGGCCAACGCCGACGTGGGCACCCTCTACCTGCGCAACGCCTTCCTGCTCAGCAACACCGACCCGGCCTCGCCCTCGTCCCAGATGAGCCTGTTCGCCGTGCTGATCAACGACGGTCCGCGGGCGGACCAGGTGGAGCGGATCAGCGTCCCCGGAGGCGGCTCCGTACGGCTCGTCGAGCCGCTCACGCTGCCGCCCAACCGGCCGGTCGGCACCGGCAGCAGGCCGATCGGCACGCTGAGCGGGGTGAGCGGGACGTCGGTGCCGATGACGTTCACCTTCCGCAACACCGAGCCGGTGCGGGTGTCGGTGCCGATCAAGCTGCGGATCGGCTGGTTCGCGAACCTCACGCCCGCGCCGGCGGCATCGCCCCAGCCGTAGACCACCGGGTCCGGCCCCGGTCAGCCGAGCGAGTCGGTCAGGGTCCCGGCCGCGCGGGTGACGAGCTTGCCGTACTCCGCGCGCAGGTCCTCGGGCATGCGGCTGGCCGGGGTGGAGACGGACAGCGTGGCGATCGGGCCTTCGGGGCCCAGGACGGCGGAGGCGACGGCGGCGATGTCGGAGCGCCATTCGCCGCGGTTGTCGGCGTACCCGCGGGCCAGCACGGCCGCCAGTTCGGCCCGCAGCGCGCCGGGGTCCGTGATCGTGGTGTCGGTGTAGCCGGGCAGGTCGGCGAGCGGAAGGTCCGTACGGGCCAGCACGTGGGCGAGGACGGCCTTGCCGTTGGCGGAGGCGTGCAGCGGCAGCCGGATGCCCAGCGGCAGCACGATCCGCAGCGGCTTGTCGGTCTCCAGCCGCTCGATGAGCACGACCGCGTCACCCTCGGGCACCATCAGGTGGATGGTCTCGCCGGTGCTCCGGCGCAGCTCCTCCATGACCGGGATGGCCGCGTCGCGCAGCCCCAGCTCGGTCCTGCGCGCGACCTGTAACGCCTTGCTCGTCACCTGCCAGCGCGTGACCTCGCCCCCGGCGGGCCTGATCCACCCCGCCTCGCGCAGCGTCATCAGCGACCGCTGCACCGTGCTCTTGGGCAGACCCAGCCCACGGGCCAGCTCGCCCACGCCGACGGGCTGGCGGGCGGCGACCTCTTCGAGCACCCGGAGGGCGTTGATCACGTTCTGCATGCATTGACTCCTCTGCGGGGTGATTTTAATCTTAATGAACCGCACAGCGGCACGCCGTGCCGTGTGATGGCACGGAGGTGGAGAGAGTGGGCCGGCACTTCCTGCAGATCCCGGGGCCGACCAACGTTCCCGACCGCGTGCTGCGCGCCATCGCGCAGCCGACGATCGACCATCGCGGGCCGGCCTTCGCCCGGCTCGCCGGCGAGCTGCTCGAACGGCTGAAGACGGTGTTCAGCACGTCCGGCCACGTGGTGGTATACCCCTCGTCGGGCACCGGAGCCTGGGAGGCGGCGCTGGTCAACACGCTGTCGCCGGGAGACAGGGTGCTGGCGTTCGAGACCGGGCACTTCTCCACGCTGTGGTGCGAGATGGCCGCGCGGCTGGGGCTCGTGGTCGACGTGGTGCCCGGCGACTGGCGGCACGGCGCCGATCCCGGCCTGGTCGCCGAGCACCTCACGCCCGACGTCGCCGCCGTCATGGTGGTGCACAACGAGACCTCGACCGGCGTACGCAGCCGCGTCCAGGAGATCCGCGCCGCCCTCGACCGGGCCGGGCACGGGGCGCTGCTGCTGGTGGACACGATCTCGTCCCTGGGCTCGATGGACTACCGCCACGACGAGTGGGGCGTGGACGTGACCGTGGGCTGCTCGCAGAAGGGGCTGATGCTGCCGCCCGGCCTCGGGTTCAACGCGGTCAGCGAGAAGGCGCTGGCGCACCGGGGGCGGCTGCCGCGCTCGTACTGGGACTGGGAGCCGATCGTCGCGGCCAACCGGCAGGGCTTCTTCCCGTACACGCCGCCCACCAACCTGCTGTACGGCCTGCGCGAGGCCCTCCTCATGCTGGAGGAGGAGGGCCTGGACGCGGTCTTCGCCCGGCACGACCGGCACGCCGAGGCGACCCGCAGGGCCGTGCGCGGCTGGGGGCTGGAGGTGCTCTGCGCCGACGAGCGCGAGCACTCCAGCTCGCTCACGGCCGTGCTGACGCCGGAAGGGCACGACGCCGACGCGGTCAGACGGCTGATCCTCGACCGCTACGACATGTCGCTCGGCACCGGGCTCGGACGGCTGGCCGGGCGGGTGTTCCGGATCGGGCACCTGGGCCACTTCAACGACCTGACGCTGGCCGGCACGCTGAGCGGGGTCGAGATGGGGCTGAGCGCCGCCGGGGTGCCGATCAAGGAGGGCGGCACGCGGGCGGCGCTGGCGTACCTGGAGGGTGCGGGCGGGGAGGGCGGTCGATGAGCCTGGCCCGTACGCTGGGCCCGCTCCTGGCCGGCGACGTCAGGGACGACCCCTACACCAGGCACCTGTACGCCTCCGACGCCAGCATGTACGCCATCGAACCGCTCGCCGTCGCCTTCCCCCGGCACGCCGACGACGTCCAGGCCCTGGTGGCGGCCTGCGGCGAGCTGGGCGTGCCGGTGCTGCCGCGCGGGGCGGGCACCAGCCTGGCCGGGCAGACGGTGGGCGCGGCGGTCATCGTGGACTTCTCCCGGCACATGAACCGCATCCTCGAGATCGACGGCCGTACCGCGCGGGTGCAGCCCGGCGTCGTACAGGACCAGCTCAACCGGGCGGCCCGCAAGCACGGGCTGATGTTCGGCCCCGACACCTCCACCAGCAATCGCGCCACCATCGGCGGCATGATCGGCAACAACTCGGCCGGCAGCCACTCCGTCCTGTACGGCTCCACGATCGACCACGTCGAGGCGCTGCGGGTGGTGCTGGCCGACGCCACCACCCCCGACCTGGCCACCGACGCCCGGCTGCGGACGGCGGTGGGCGAGGTGCTGAACGGCCTCGACCTGTCGGGTTTCCCCCGCTTCTGGCGCCACTCGGGCGGCTACCGCCTCGACGCCGCCACCCGTGACGGCGGCCTCGACCTCACGAAGCTGATCGTCGGGTCGGAGGGCACGCTGGCCGTGGTGACCGAGGCCACGGTGGGCCTGGTCGACCTGCCCAGGGCCAAGGCCATCGCGGTCGGCCACTTCACCTCCACCCCGGCCGCCATCGCCGCCACCGGCGACGCGCTGGCCTTCGGCGCCGCCTCGGTCGAACTGCTCGACAAGGCCATCCTCGACCTGTCCAGGCAGCGGGTCGACTACGCCGGCCTCGGCGACATCCTGGCGGGCGACCCCGAGGCGCTGCTGTTCGTGGAGTTCTTCGGCGACACCCCGGGCGAGGTGGCCGACCGCGTGGACGAGCTGGCCGCCACCTGGCAGGCCGCCGGCCACGGCTACCACACGCTCAGGGCGGTCACCGCCGAGCAGCAGGCCGCCGTGCTCAAGGTCCGCAAGGCCGGGCTCGGCCTGCTGATGGCCTCCAGCGTGGGCAGCCGCAGGCCGCTGGCGTTCGTCGAGGACACGGCCGTCCCGCCGGACCGGCTGCTGCCGTACGTCGAGGAGTTCGCCCGGATCCTCGACCGGCACGGCCTGCGGGCCGGGTTCTACGGGCACTGCTCGGTCGGCTGCCTGCACATCCGCCCGTTCGTGGACCTGCGCGCCCCCGACGAGATCGGCACGATGCGCGCGGTGGCCGAGGAGATCGCCGACCTGACCGCCCGGCACGGCGGCGTCAACTCCAGCGAGCACGGCGACGGGCTGGCCCGCTCCGAGTTCAACCGGCGCCTGTTCGGCGAGCGGATCTACGAGGCGATGCGGCAGGTCAAGCACGTCTTCGACCCGCACAACCGGCTGAACCCCGGCAAGATCGTGGACGCGCCGCCGATGACCGACCACCTGCGCGACCCGGCCATGCCGCAGCCGCGCCCGCTGGCCACCACCCTGTCGTTCGGGGCGGACGGCATGTTCGCCGCCGCCGACCGGTGCATGAACGTCGGCGTGTGCCGCAAGGACGACACGGGCGTCATGTGCCCGTCGTACATGGGCACCCGCGAGGAGGAGCACTCCACCCGGGGCCGCGCCAACGCCCTGGTCAAGGCACTGTCCTCGCCCGACCCGCGGCGGGCGATGGGCGACGAGCGGCTGCACGGGATCCTCGACCTGTGCCTGGAGTGCAAGGCGTGCCAGTCGGAGTGCCCGCTCGGGGTGGACATGGCGGCGCTCAAGAGCGAGTTCCTCCACCAGTACCAGGAGCTGCACGGCGTGCCGCTGCGCTCGCGGGCGTTCGGCGCGATCAGGACGCTCAACCGGCTCGGCTCGGCCACCGCGCCGCTGTCGAACTGGCTGGCCGGCGCCGTCCGCGGCCCCCTCGGGCTGAGCCGCCGCCGCCCGCTGCCCCGCTTCCTGCGCGACAACCTCCTGCGCTGGTACGCCCGCCGCCCCGCCCCCGGGCAGGACGGCGCCGCATCCGGACGCAAGGAGGTCATCCTGCTCGCGGACTCCTTCACCACCTACAGCGAGCCCGCCATCGGCCGCGCCGCCGTCGAACTGCTGGAACGCGCGGGCTACCGGGTACGGCTGGAGGCCGAGGGCTGCTGCGGCCGCTCCAGCATCTCCAAGGGCCTGCTCGACCGCGCCAGGGCCATGGCCGGGCAGATGGTCGACCGCCTGGCCGCCTCCGACGCGCCGATCGTCGGCCTGGAGCCGTCCTGCCTGCTGACCCTGAAGGACGAGTACGCCGCCCTGCTCCCGGGCGATCCGCGGGTGGCGGCGGTGGCGGCGCGCGCCCGGCTCGTCCAGGAACTGCTCACGGAGGCCATCGACGACGGCGCGTTGGAGCTGGGGGACGCGCTGCGCGGGCGCGAGATCCTCCTGCACGGCCACTGCCACGAGAAGGCCGTCACCGGCACCGCCGCCACCCGCGCGCTGCTGTCCAGGATCCCGGGAGCGGAGGTGACAGAGCTGGACGCCGGCTGCTGCGGGATGGCCGGATCGTTCGGCTTCGAGGCCGAGCACTACGACCTGTCCATGAAGATCGGCGGTCTCCGGCTCTTCCCCGCGATCGCCGCGTCCGCACCCGACACGCTGCTCGCGGCCACGGGGGTCTCGTGCCGCCAGCAGATCGCCCACGGCGCGGGCCGCGTGGCCCGCCACCCGGTCGAACTCGTCCACGAGGCGGCCGGACCGCACTGACGCTCGGGGGAGATCGGAGTAAGCAGTGTCCGCAGAGCTCCTGTCCATTCTCGCCCTCATCGCCATGTTCGTGGTGGCCACCGTCTTCCCCGTGAACCTGGGGGCGCTGGCCCTCGTCGGCGCCTTCCTGGTCGGGACGCTGGCCGCGGGCATGAGCACCGACGACATCTTCGGGGCCTTCCCCGGCAGCCTGTTCGTGATCCTCGTCGGCGTGACGCTCCTGTTCGCGATCGCCACCAACAACGGCACGGTGGACTGGCTCGTACGGGCGGCGGTGCACCTCGTACGGGGGCGGCTGGCGGCCATCCCGCCGGTCGTGTTCGTGATCTCGGCACTCCTGACGGCCGTGGGCGCGCCGGCCCCGGCGGTGGCGGCGATCCTGGCGCCGATCGCGTTCGGGTTCGCCGCCGACTACCGGATCCATCCGATGCTGATCGGGCTCATGGTGGCGCACGGGACGCAGGCGGGCGCGTTCTCGCCGATCAGCGTGCTCGGCGGGATCGTGAACGGCGTCGCCAAGGACGCGAACCTGCCGACCAGCGACCTGGTGCTGTTCCTGTCCAGCTTCGCGCTCAACGCCGCCGCGGCCCTGATCGTCTTCTTCGTCTTCGACGGCCGCGACCTGCTGCGGCGCGGCGCCCTCCGCGCGGCGACCGCGAACGCGCCCGGCCATGACCCGTCGCCGGGCGCACGCGGCACCGCCACGACACCCGACGCCCCCGCCACCGGCTCCCCCACACCCAGCACGCCCGCCCCCGCCACCGCTGAACCGCCATCCGCCACGTCCGCGTCCGGTGGCTCCGGCGGGGTGGGGACCGCGGTCGCCCCCGCCACCGCCACCTCTGCCGCGACGGGCGGCGGCCTGCGCCTCACCGCTCACCAGGCGCTGACGCTGTTCGGCATCCTCGCGCTCTGCGTGGCGGTGCTGGCGTTCAAGCTGGACGTCGGCCTCACCGCCGTCACCGTGGCCGTCGTGCTCTCCCTCACCTCCCCCAGGTCCAACAAGGGCGCGGTGGAGAAGGTGGCCTGGCCGACGGTGCTGCTCATCTGCGGCGTCGTCACGTACGCGGGTGTCCTGCAGGAGATCGGCACCGTCGACTACGTGGGCTCCGCGGTGGCCGCGCTCGGCGTCCCCTTGCTGGTGGCGCTGCTGATCTGCTACGTCGGCGGCGTCGTGTCGGCCTTCGCCTCGACCGTGGGCATCCTCGGCACGCTGGTGCCGATGGCCGTACCGCTGCTGTCGCAGGGCACGCTGGGGCCGATCGCGATGATCGCGGCGCTGTCGGTGACGTCGGCGATCGTGGACGTCAGCCCGTTCTCCACGACGGGGGCGCTGCTGGTGGCCAACGTCCGGGGCATGCAGCGGGACGACTTCTACCGCAGGCTCCTGGCGTACGGCGGCGTGATCGTCGTGGTGGCCCCCGTGGCGGCGTGGGCCGTGCTGGTGGTCCCCGGCTGGCTCGGCTGACCCGGCGGCTCCGGGCCCCATCCACCGACCCGGAGCCGCTGTCAACCATTCGCGCCCATTCGCGCCCATTCGCGCCCATTCGCGACCGCCCCCGGCCATTCGCGACCGCCCTCGGCCGTTCTCGGCCGCCCAGGCCGATCCGGCGCCTCTCCGGTGGACGCTCCTGACGTGCCGGTGAACACCTCCCCAACGCTGACGAACCCCGTGGCAGCCCTCTGACGACCAATGTCAGGACTCCATCAACCCCCTCCTGACAGCTCGGCAAAACTGGCTATATATGGACCAACCGGACGCTGTCACCGTCGAAGTGCCCGCCCTCCTCGCCCTCTGACCGGCAACCGCGCCGGTCCGAGGACGGCGGCAGAAGGGCTCGACCCCTCATGCACCGCGACCGGACGTTACCCGCCGCCCTCACCCTCGCCTGCGCCACCGCCCTCACCCTGACGGTCACCGCGCAGCCCGCGACCGCCATCCCCCCGAACATCCCCTCCGCCTCCACCGCCGCGAGCCGCCTGGCCTCGCTCGTCGTCTCGGCCGAGTCGCACGGCAGCACGTACGACCGGGCGCTGTTCCCGCACTGGATCACCGTCAGCGGTTCCTGCAACACCCGCGAGGAGGTCCTCAAGCGGGACGGCACCAACGTGGTGACGGACTCCTCCTGCGCGGCCACCTCCGGCTCCTGGTACAGCCCGTACGACGGGGCGACCTGGACCGCCGCCAGCGACGTCGACATCGACCACATGGTCCCGCTGGCCGAGGCGTGGGCGTCGGGCGCCTGGTCGTGGACCACCGCCCGCCGCCAGCAGTTCGCCAACGACCTGGGCGGGCCGCAGTTGTGGGCCGTCACGGACAACGTCAACCAGTCGAAGTCGGACCAGGACCCGGCCGAGTGGCAGCCGCCGCGCTCGGCCGAGCGCTGCCGTTACGCCCGCTCCTGGATCCAGGTCAAGTGGTACTGGAACCTGACGGTGGACAGCTCGGAGAAGTCGGCACTCAACAGCCTGCTCTCCGCCTGCTGACCCAGGCGAGACAACCCACCCCCCGCTCCCCCACCCGGCCCGGCCGCCCGCCCCGGCCGGGCCGCCCCGGCAAGCGGCGAGCGCCGCGTCGCCGACCGACCGCAGGCCATGGCGGACGGCGTTCGCCGCGACCCGGCGCCACCACCGCTGATCGTCCTGCTCACGCACGGCGAAGGGACGTCCCTCCCACCGCCCCCGAGACTCTCATGCATCTCTCGCACGGCGGCCAGGTGATCAGGTGTCAGGGCCCGGCCTTGGCGTACGGCATGCAGGGCGTCGGTGAGTGCGGTGGTCGAGAAACCGATCCTCGTCATCTCGCCGGAAGGCCCAGGGGACGCCCTGGTGAGCAAGCACCGGCCACGGATCCGAGCCCGAGGGCGGGGTCCGGAGGGCCGCCTCGTATCCCCCTCCCGACCCGGCCGCCGAGGTTTCTGCGGGGTCGGCGCGTGCCGCTAGGTTGTCCTCATGCCGCGCGAGACGTTGACCCGTGACCAGATCGTCCGGGCCGCTGTGGCGGTGCTCGACGCCGAGGGGGTCGACGGCCTGAACATGCGGCGGTTGGGCACCCAGCTCGGCGCGGCGGCCACGGCCGTCTACTGGCACGTCAAGAGCAAGGACGAGCTGATCGTGCTGGCCGCCGACCACGTATGGGACGAGATCGAGCTGCCCGACCCCGCCGGGACCGGGTGGCGGGCGGCCGCCGCCGCGCTGGCCTCGGGTGCCCACAGCATGATCGGCCGCCACTTCTGGCTCCTGCCCGCGATGAGCACCCACCTCGTGTACGGCCCGGGCAAGGCCCGCTACGACGACCACTGCCTGGCCGTCTACGAGTCGGCCGGGTTCAGCGCCGCCGACGCCGACCAGGCGGCGGCCACGGTGCTCATGTACGTGATCGGCGCCGCGCACGGCGAGGCCGGGGAGCTGGCCCTGCGGGCCCGCCTGCGCCGGGCGGGCGCCGACGAGGACGAGCGGCTGCGCGACACCGTGGCGCGGATCGGCGAGATCGCGGGACGTTTCCCCCGGCTGCGCGCCCGCATGACACCCTCGGTGTACGAGGTCGCGTCGCTGCCCGACGAGGACACCTTCGCGTTCGGCCTGGACGTCATCCTCGACGGCCTGGAGGCCCGGCTGGCCGCCCGCACTACCCGAAGCCGGGCCCCCCGAAGTACGCGCTCGCGCCCGGAGTAGCCAGCAGGACGATGACCACGAGCGAGCCCAGCGTCGTCAGCACGAACCGGGTCACGATCACGGGCCGGAGCCAGCCGGGGAACGCCCGTTCCGCCGCCTCGACCACCGCACGGCCGTCGAGCGCGCGTACGGCCGGATCGGACGACTTCATGAACGCCGCCACCACCACCCGGCCCGCGAACACCTGACTCCCGGTCACCAGCCCGCCCGCGGTCATCAGGACCCCCGCGACGACCCACGACAGGATCCGCCCGGCCCCCGCACCGGCCAGCCCCAGCACGCCCAGCACCGCGAGCACGCCCGCGATGGAGACGGGGAACATCAGCTCCGCCACGCTCTCGGCGAACTTGATCCGATGCCGGGCGAGGACGTCGACCGCCAGCCCCTTCCCCGTCACGACCGCTTCGGCGGCCCGCTGCGCGCGTGCGCCGTGGGTGTGGACGGCGAGCGCGAGTGCGAGGAAGGTCGCCGCGAGCAGGAACTGCAGCGTCGAGGCGACGACGACGGAAACAGGCACGGCGAAGCCCTCCACAGACACAGAGCACGCAAGATCGCAAGACCACAGCCTTGCACTTAGTTCAACGCCAGCCTAGACAGCTCTTGAACTAAGTACAAGTCACCATGTGGAAACTCGGATCACCGACCTCCGCCCGACGTCCCCTCTGCCAGGAAAGCGATCCGGAACGCCGCGACCGCCCTCCGCTCGCACCCGGCCTACGACGGAGTGAGCACCGACTGCCGCAGAAACGCGGGAATCAGGGATCGGCGCACAGGAGCCCTGTCGTCCTGTGTGAGCGATCGCCCACGCGCCGAGAGTGGACAGACGTCGCGCCTGGCGTGCGAGCGCGTCGCCCGGCGACCCGACAACTGCCGGACGGTCGGCAGGAGCCCGCTCACCCGAGCGGGGACGGTAAAGATCATTGAGTTCGTGCACGCCGTTGCCGTAGCCTCCGACCATGGCAGTACGATCCGGCTACCTCCTCTGTGGGACCCCGCGGACCGGGAGCACCTTGTTGTGCAGCCTGTTGGGCTCAACGGGAGTACTCGGCCGACCCGAGTCCTATTTTCGCGAACCGGACGAAGCAACCTGGGCTCAGCGCCTCGGTGTGCCGATCGAGGGCGCAAGGGCGCGCGACTACCGGGGCTTCGTCGGGGCTGTTTCCGGCGAAGCCAGGACCGAGAACGGCGTCTTCGGTATCCGAATCATGTGGGGTTCGCTGGAGCGGGTCACGGACGGACTCCGGGAGTCCCGCGACGAGACGGACATCGCGACCCTGGAACGCGTACTCGGGCCCCTGACGTTGGTCCACCTACGGCGCGAGGATCTGGTCGCCCAGGCAGTCTCTTGGTCTCGGGCAGAACAGACGGGCTATTGGCAGCAGGGCGACGAAGCGCTGCGGCGGCCGCACGAGAACATCGATCAGATGCGCCAGTTGCTGGAGACCATCCGTCAACACAACCAGGCGTGGGAGTCCTGGTTCCGCTCGCAGGGAGTGTCACCGCACGTGGTCACCTACGAGCAGTTGGTGGGCGATCCGGGCGCGGTCGTCGAAGGGATCGCCGCTCGACTGCGGATTGCCGTGCCTCCGGGGTGGCAACCCAGGTCGCCCCACCGGAAGCAGGCCGACGAGGTGAACGAGAACTGGACCCTCGCTCTTCGCAGGTCTCTCGCGGCACGTCCTCTGTGACCCGTGGCGTCGAACGGCCCGCGCCCGCCCCGGCGTCCTTCGCCCTCATCGGTAGGCCCAGCGCGGCCCCGCGATCGCGCCCGCCCGCCAGCCAGGCCCACACCGAGTGGTCCTGGGACGCCCCGAACGGAACAATGCGAGCATCCTGGCGAACGCACCCTGGAGCCCGGAGTTCGGGCGGTCGCCTGCACCGAGCGCGTCGACCACACGGTGTGGCGGGGCGCAGGTGAGTTCGGGATCGATGGAGGTCAGCACACGTGCCACCGCCCCCGGACCGCAAGGCAGCCGGTCGTCGATTCGGCTGAGAGGGCGGGAGGGCGGGAGCGTCACCGCCGCACTCGGCGACGGCTTCACTGACGATCGAGGGTGACGATGGCAGATCGATCTACGGGACGTCCCGCCCCGGGGATCACCAGATCCCGTGAGGTCCGGCATCGCGGAGCGTCGTCCAGGCTCGCGATCACGTGGATTCGTCGCCAAGTGCGGTTCCAGCCGGGTCCCGCAAATCTTGTCACCAGGGTGTCCGGCTGGTGAGAAGATCGGGGGTGCTCCGAATAGCAGACGCGGTACTCGCAAGATTGCCGGAACCGCTGCACGCACTTGCCCTGAAGCACCGTGAACTGCTGAAGTTCGCGGTGGTGGGTGGAACGACGTTCTTGGTGGACAACGCGGTGTTCTATGGGCTGAAGCTCACCGTTCTGGAGCCGAAGCCGGTGACCGCGAAGGTCATCGCGGTGCTCGTGGCGACGATCGTGTCCTACGTGCTGAATCGCGAATGGTCGTTCCGGACCAGGGGCGGCCGCGAGCGCCGTCACGAGGCAGCGCTGTTCTTCCTGGTCAGTGGCGTCGGCCTGGTGCTCAGCTCCGCACCGCTATGGATCTCCCGGTACGTGTTCCGCCTGGAGACCCCGGACGTGAGCCTGGTGACCCAGGAGATCGCCGACTTCATGAGCGCGCAGATCATCGGCACGCTGATCGCCATGGTCTTCCGCTTCTGGGCGCTCCGGAAGTGGGTCTTCCCCGACGAGAAGGCCCACCCCGACCGCGTGCGGCTGGCTCCCACCCCCGATCCCACGGACGAGGCTGCTTGATGGCAGCGCATCCGGAAGCCGTTTCGGCGGCTGGACCGGCTCATGCCGCTGCCGCGCCCCGCAAGCCCGGCCCCCGGACAACCGCCGCACACCGCTCGAAGGGCTATCGATAGGCGGCTGCCTGGAGGGTGTAGAGGTCGGCGTAGAGGCCGTCGAGGGACATCAGGGTGTCGTGGTCGCCCTGCTCGATGACCGTGCCGTGGTCGAGGACGTAGATGCGGTCGGCGTAGCGGACGCTGGCCAGGCGGTGGGTGATGAGCAGGACGGTGCGGCCGTCGGCGTGGGCGCGGATGCGTTCGAAGAGGCCGTGCTCGGCGCGGGCGTCGAGGGCGGCGGTGGGCTCGTCGCAGATGAGCAGCACGGCGTCGCGGTGGAAGCCGCGGGCCACCGCGATGCGCTGCCACTGACCGCCCGACAGCTCGTGCCCGTCTTTGAAGCGCCGGTCGAGCAGCGTGCGGTAGCCGTGCGGAAGCTCGGCGATGACCTCGTCGGCACCGGCCACCGCGGCGGCGGTGTGCAGGGCGGGCTCGCCCTTGCCGGTGCCCATGGTGATGTTGTAGCGGGCGGTGAGGGGCCAGCGCGTGTGGTCCTGCGCGATGACGGCGGTGCGCAGCCGCAGGTCGTCGGGGCTGACCTGGCGCAGGTCGGTGTCGTCCCAGCGGACGGTGCCGGTGTCGGGCTCGTAGAGGCCGGAGAGGATCTTGGCGAGGGTGGACTTGCCTGAGCCGTTCTCGCCGACGAGCGCGATCACCTCGCCCTGCTTCACCTCGACGGACACCCCGCGCAGGGCGGGCTCGTCGGCGCCGGGGTAGGTGAAGGTGACCTGCTCGGCCGTGATGCACTCGAACCCGTCGGGCGCGGCGACCGGGCGCGGGCCGGCCAGCCGCCGCTCGGCCTCGGCGCAGAAGTCGAGGAAGTCGGTGAAGTAGAGGCCCTGCTCGTAGAGGCGGTTGGTGGCGTACATGAGGCTGGAGAGCGAGGTCTGGCCGGAGCGGATGGCCAGGACCGCCGTGCCCGCCACCGCGAGCGGGATGGCCGCGACGGCGAGCAGGACGCCGAGGGCGACGTAGACGAGCGCGGTGCCCACGCCGCCGAGCGCCTCGCCCACGAGCCTGGCCACCATCTGCCGACGGGCCAGGCCGAGCATCTCCTCCTGCTCGGCCCTGGCCACCGCGTCGTACATGCGCAGCAGGAAGCCGCGCATCGTGAACGAGCGCACCTCGGCCGCCGACTCGCGCTCGGCCAGCAGGTCGGCGATGATCCATTTACGGCGGCGGGCCGGGACGAGGGAGTAGATCGTGGAGTAACGCATGCGCGCGCTGCGCACGGCCGCCCAGGCGTCGGGCAGCACGGCCAGCAGGAGCAACGGGAGCAGCACCGGGTGCAGCACCCCCAGGACACCCGCCGCGGCCGCGATGCCGACGACCGAGGTGACCACGTCGACCGCCGTGGACACCACCGAGTCGGCCACCGTGACCCCGCGGCCGTTGGCGCGCTCCAACGAGTCGTGGAAGTCGGGGTCGTCGTAGGCGACCAGCTCCACCTGGCTGGTCAGGCCGTAGAGGCGCTCCTCGGTGAGCCGGGTGATCTGCGGGGTGAGGCGGGACTGCGCCCAGCCCGCGGCGGCCTGCGTGGTCGTGCGCAGCACGGCCGCCACGCCGACCATGACCAGGCTGGGCAGCGCCGCGACGACGCGGTCGGGGGTGGGGCCCTCGCTGAACAGCGCCGTCAGCACGCCGGTGGTGGCCAGCAGGCCGAAGGCGGTGAACACGCCGCCGAGCAGGTTGAGCGCGACCGTGGCCGCCGTGTCGCGCGGGCTCGCCTGCCAGGCCATGCGCAGCGCCTGGCCGACGAGCGCCGGGAGCCTTCTGGCGATGGTCAGGAAGCCGACCTCCGCCAACTTGTCGGTGTGAGCGTTCCAGCTAGAGGTGGAGATCTCGCCGAGTTCGAGTGGCTCGTTCTGCATGCATTGAGTGTGCACGCGGACACCGACAGTTTCAGCTCGGTTTTCGGGGCGCGGGTCCCCTGGCCGGGCGGCCTCCGGCACGCCGTCCGCACGGGCGGCGCAGGCGATCGGCCCCGCCTGGCCATACCACCGTGATAGGGGCAAATTGCTACGTCTCCAGAGAGCGGGAGTGCGCATACGTTCACAACACCCCCAACTCTCGGAGGAGGCTTCGTGTCAAGACCCCTTCGCTTCATCCTCTCCGTCGCCCTCAGCCTCGCGTTCCTGCTGGTCACCGCACCGGCCCAGGCCACCGCACTGGTCACGGTGCTCAGGTACGACGCGAGCCGGGCCGCCGAGTTCGTCGCGAACGTGAACCAGGCGGCCCAGATCTGGAACTCCAGCGTCACCAACGTCCGGCTGGTCCAGGGCACCCCGGCCCACTTCGTCGTGCTGGCCGACAACGGCTGGCCCCGCGCGCTGCCGACCAGCCTGGGACGCGGCACGATCTGGATGGGACGGCAGGCCGTCAACCAGGGCTACGACCGCGTCCGGATCGCCACCCACGAGATCGGCCACATCCTGGGCCTGCCCGACCGCCGCACGGGGCTCTGCTCGGACCTGATGTCGGGCTCCAGCGCACCGGTGAGCTGCACGAACGCCAACCCGAGCGCCGCCGAACGGGCCGAGGTGGACGGCAACTTCACGGGTGCCACACCGCTGGTCGAGTTCGGCACGCTGCACGTGGACAAGTGACACGCCCGGGGGCGGCCCACCGCGTGAGCGCCGGGCCGCCCCCGCGGCGGGCGAGGTGACGCCGTCGGCCGCGCCGCACCCCTGCCGGGTGCGGCGCGGCCGGACGCAGGGCTAAGCCGGTGGCACGGCGGTGTCGTCGCGCGTCGGTGCCTGTTCCGCTGCCGGTGCCTGTTCTGCTGCCGGTGCCGGTGCCGGTGCTGTGTCGTCGCGCGCCGGTCCGTACGTCAGCCCGAACCCCTGCGCGAACAGCGGCGTCTTCCCGTCACCCGCGTTGATCGGCTGCTGGGACGCGCTGCTCATCCACGTCACGGGCAGCCTGCCGGTCGGCCGTACGGCCCCGAACAGCACGTCGGCCACGCCCCGCCCCTCGGAGCCCGGCAGCCACGCGGCGACCAGGGCGTTCCACCCGGGCAGTTCCGCGGCGACGTCGAGGGGTCGCCCGGAGACCAGGACCACGACGACCGGCACGCCGGAGGCGCGCAGGGTGGCGAGGGTCTTCAGGTCGGCGGCGTCCAGCCCGAGCCCGGCCGGCCGGTCGCCCCGGACCTCGGCGTACGGGGTCTCCCCCACCACGGCGACGGCCACCCGGTAGGAGGAGTCGATGCCGCTGCCGTCACGGCTGTAGGTGACGGTCGCGCCCGAGCCCACGGTTTCTCTGATGCCCTCCAGGATGGTGGTGCCGGGAGTGATGTCGCCGGAGGAGCCCTGCCAGGAGATCGTCCAGCCGCCGCTCTGGTTGCCGATGTCGTCCGCGCTCCTGCCGGCCACGAAGATCTTGCCGCCGGACGTGGCCAGGGGCAGCAGGCCGCCGTCGTTCTTCAGCAGGACCTGCGACTTGGCCACGGCCTCGCGGGCCAGCGCCCGGTGCGCGGGGCTGCCGACGCTCGCGGTGTACCACCGGTCGGCGAGCGGCCGCTCGAACAGCCCCAGCTCGAACTTCTTGGTCAGCACCCGCCGCACCGCGTCGTCCACCCGGGCCATGGAGACCCGGCCCTCCTGCACCTCGGCGCGCAGCAGGTCGATGAAGCGCCGCCACTCGGTGGGCGCCATCACCATGTCGATGCCGGCGTTCACGGCGGTGCGCACGTCGAGCGCGGAGGCGCCCTTGACGCCGTCGATCTGGTCGATGCCGTTCCAGTCGGAGACCACGAACCCGCCGAAGCGCAGTTCGCCCTTGAGCACCGTGGTGATCAGGTATCGGTGTCCGTGCAGCTTGGCGCCGTTCCAACTGTTGAAGGAGACCATCACAGAGCCCACCCCGCGCTGGACGGCGGCCTGGAACGGCGGCAGGTGCAGCGTCCGCAGATCGGCCTCGTCGAGCCGGGTGTCACCCTGGTCGACGCCGCCGCCCGTGCCGCCGTCGCCCACGTAGTGCTTGGCGGTCGCCAGCACGGAGGCGGGACCGTTGAGCGCCGCCCCCTGCAGGCCGGTGACGATCGAGGTCATCGCGGCGGGCAGGTCCGGCGTCTCGCCGAACGACTCGTACGTACGGCCCCACCTGTCGTCGCGTGCCACGCACAGGCAGGGGGCGAAGTTCCAGTCGATGCCGGTCCCCGACACCTCCTCGGCCACGGCCCGCCCGATGCGTTCGACCATGGCCGGGTCGTAGCTGGCGCCGAGGCCGATGTTGTGCGGGAAGATCGTGGCTCCGGCGACGTTGTTGTGGCCGTGCACGGCGTCCACGCCGTAGATGAGCGGGATCTTGAGAGGCGTGGCCAGGGCCGCGTTCTGATACTTGTCGTACATGTCGGCCCAGCTCGTCGCCGTGTTGGGCGACGGGGCCGAGCCACCGCCCGACAGCACCGAGCCGAGCCGGTACGCGGTGACGTCGGAGAAGCCGACCGAGCCGCGCTCGCCCTGCGTCATCTGGCCGAGTTTCTCGTCCAGCGACATCCGGGACATCAGATCGGCCACCCGCTCCGCGACGGGCAGGCCGGAATCCTGGTAGGGAAGGGCGTCCACGACGGACGCCGGGGCCGTCGAAGGCACGGCCAGGAACGCGCCGGCGAGCGACAGCGCGGCGGTCCCGCGCGCCCAGGCCCTTCCCCGCCACGCCCTCCCCGCCCGTGTCCCGCCCGCCCGGTCTCCGCCCGTCAAGGTCCCGCTCGGGTTGCTGCTCATCGCACGCTGCTCCGGCTCGGTTCGAAAGGATAGGAACGCTCCCAAAGGCACCCCAGATGACGTTTCCCGAGTCTTCCGCCCCCACCGGGACCAGCACGCCGACGCCACCCCGTACCAGCGAAAACAGCGGCGAAACCTTCATCCCGACTTGACCCGCCGCACGGGGCCGTCGGCCGGTGCCCCGGCGGGGAGCGGATGCCCGAACCTTTGGGCGGCGCGGGGATTACCGGCACCGCCCCCGGGCGAGATTCGCCGCGTCGTCCCGACGCTCTCCGAGGAGGAGCCACATGGCGTACGGATCCCTGGCCGGGTTCGGCGGCGGCGTCGCGGTGGCGGCGCTGGCGGGCGGGCACCTGTGGCCGGCCGGGCTGTGCCTGGCACTCGCGCTGGGCGCCGCCTTCCTGGTGCGGTCGAGGTTCCGGCGCGGCCGGGGTCCGCTGTGCCCGTGAGCCCGCCCTCCGCCCGCCACGTCGGCGCGGGCGGGCTCCTCGCCCTCGGCGCGCTCCCGGTCGCCGCCTTCGCCGTCTGGGGCATCGCCCGCCTCGGCGCGATCGCAGGCGGCGGGGAGGGCCCGCCGTGGGCCTGGCTCGTCGGCCTCGCGCTGCTGTGGTGGGTGCCGCTGTGCTGGTTCGAACGCCCGATCCGGGTGCCGCCGGGCGCGCGGGCGCGGGTCGCCGCGCTCAGGGTGACCGTCCAGGTCCCCGTCTACAACGAGGACCCGAGGGCGCTGCGGGCGTGCCTGCGTTCGGTGCTGACGCAAAGCCGCCGGGTCGACCGGGTGCGGGTGGTGGACGACGGCTCGGCCGACGCGGTGACCGGGCGGCCCGTGTCGTACGACGCCGTACGCCGCGAGTTCGAGACCGAGGCCGCGACACTGGGCATCGAGACGACCTGGGACCGCACCCAGAACCGGGGCAAGCGCTTCGCCCAGATGCACGCGCTGGCCGGGGACGACGGCGACGTCTTCGTCACCCTCGACAGCGACTCCGTGCTCGACCGGCACGCCGTCAGGGAGGGGCTGGCCCCGTTCGCGGACCCGCGGGTGCAGTCGGTGGCCGGTCAGGTACTGGTGCTCAACCGCGCCGCCAACCTGCTGACCCGGCTGACCGAGCTGACGTACCTGCCCTTCACATGCGGCCTGCGCAGCGCCCAGTCGGTGTTGCGGCGCGTGACGCTCAACTCCGGCGCGCTGGCCTTCTACCGGGCGGACGTCGTGCGCCGGTGCGCGGGCGCGTACGAGAACGAGCGGTTCGGCGGGCGTCCCATGCAGATGAACGACGACTCGATGCTCACCTTCCACGCGCTGCTGGCCGGTGACACCGTGCACCAGCCGTCGGCCATGGTGTTCACGCTGGTGCCCGAGCGGTTCGGCCACTACGCCAGGCAGCAGGTGCGCTGGATGCGTGGCACGGCCGTGCGGCAGCTCTGGTGGCTGCGGTACATGCCGCTGACCGGGGTGGTCTTCTGGGCCACGGTGGCGGAGTACCTGCACCTGCTGCTCGCGCTGGCCGTCCCTGTCGTGGTGGTGGCCGACCCGGCGCGGCTCGGCCCGCTCTGCCTGGCGGTGGCGCAGGTCGGGCTGGGCATGAACTACCTGATGGCACTGCGGCTGTTCACCGTGCGGCGTGGTGGCGAGAGCGCGGCGGCGCGCCTGCGGGCCTTCGCGCTGGCCCCGCTGGCCGCGCTCTGGCGGCTGCTGGTGCTGCGCCCGATGTACGTGTACGCGTTGCTGACCTGCCGCCGCGTCAACCGCTGGGGCACCCGGGGCGGCGTGGAGGTATCGCTCACCGGGGCGGTTTAGTCAACCCCTTTCTTGACATGATCGCGCGAGGTATGTTCGACCCGAAAGAAAGTTTCACCCATGGAGGAATAGTGGGCAAGAAGCTTCACATGTGGGCATTACCGCTCGCCGCCGCCGCGGCCCTGACCGTCCTGGCGGCCCCCGCCCAGGCGGCCGACGGCTACGACCGGTGCCAGGACGGCTACTACTGCCTGTTCTCCGGGCTCGACGGCACGGGCGACATCATCCAGATCAAGAGCGACACCCCCGACCTGGCCGCGCTCGGCATCGCCGACCGGGCCAAGTCCGACTGGAACCGTACCGGCTCCTGGATCCACCTGTTCTCGGAGGCGAACTACGAGGGCTGCTCGGCGGTCACCACCCCGCGCGGCAAGGGCAACTTCTACATCGCCTTCCGCGACTTCTTCGACTCCGTCCGCTTCGACGGCGCGAACGGCCCGTCCTGTTTCGACACACTGAAGGGCACGGACAAGGGCGCGGTCGCCGACTCGCACGGCTGATCACCACTGAGCGCCACGGGAACCCACCTCAGACGCCGAACCCCCGGCCGGAAACCGGCCGGGGGTTCGTCATGGGGGCGGGATCAGCCGGTGAAGCCGACCTCGGCCCAGTTGTAGAACTTGTAGCCACGCGCGCCGTAGTTGGCGACCGTCTTCTTCACGGCCCAGATGTCGGGACGCTGGTACAGCGGGATGGTGTGCACCATGTCCCAGATGAGCTTGTCGGCCGCGTTGGCCAGCTCGATCGCCTTGGCCGGGTCGGTCTCGTCGACCGCCGCGTCGATGGCGGCGTCGACGGCCGGGTCGCTGGCCTTGGGGAAGTTGCTCTCGGAGCCGGTCTTGTAGATCTGGGGCAGGCTGCCCATCGGCAGCGGCGTGCCGATCCAGGAGAACGGCACCAGGTCGAAGTCGCCCTTGATGATGAAGTCGTTGAAGAACTTGTCATCGGGGACCGGGCGGATCGTGACCTTGATCCCGGCCTCCTTGAGCATGGCCTGGGTCAGCTCGCCCTCGGTCTTCGCGGTCGGCACGGAGGCCGGGATGACGAAGTCGAGCGCGAACTCCTTGCCGTCCTTCTTGCGGAACTCGCCCTCCTGCTTCCAGCCGGCCGCCTCCAGGAGCTGCTTCGACTTCTCCAGGTTGTACTTGCCGAGGTCACCGGAGTTGTCGACGTAGCCCTTGTGGTTGTTCATGAAGACGTGGTTGCCGAGCGTCTGCAGCGGCCACTCCATGTCCTTCAGGTCCGACTGCGTGATCACGTCACGGTTGATCGCGTACTGGATGGCCTGGCGGACCGACTTGTCCTTCAGGAACTCGCTCGAGTTGTTGACCGTGATGTGCCGCCAGTTCGGGCTGAGCGCCTTGCGGATCTCGGTGTCCGGCACGCCCTTGGCCCGCTGCAGGTTCGCCGGGGCGCCCGCCTCGATGTAGGCCGCGTCCAGCTCGCCGTTGGCGTAGGCGTTCACCTCGGCGGTCGCGTCGGCGATCGTCCGGAAGATGAGCTTGTCGAGCTTGGCCTTCTCACCCCACCACTTGTCGTCACGCACGAGGGTGAGGGTCTTGGTGCCCTCGTCGATCGACTCGACCTTGAAGGGACCCGCGGTGGCCGGGATCTTCTGCTTGTAGTCGTTGTCGTACTTCTCGGGCGTGTCGAGGTGCTTGCCCGGGAAGAGCTGCGCGGTGGTGCGGTTGAACAGGCCCTGCCACTCCGGGTACGGCTTGGAGAAGGTGATGACCGCGACCTTGTCGGTGGCGCCCTTCTCGACCGACTCGATCTTGTTGTAGCCGTCGGTGGAGGCCGGCTTGTACTTCTTGTCCGTGCCGTTGTTGGCCTTCCAGGTCGCCGCGAGGTCCTCCCACGTGATCGGCGTGCCGTCGGACCAGTTGGCCTTGTCGTTGAGCGTGTAGGTGACGACCTGCTTGCCGTCCACCGTCTCGTTCTTCACGTCGGTGACGAAGTCGGGGTTCGGCGTGAACTGGGCCTGCTCGTCGGCCATCATGAGCTGCGGCATGAACGCGTCGACCATGGTCGCCGTGTCGGCCTGGTTGCCGTCGACGTGGTTGACGTTCCACTGGCTCGGCCACTGCCCGACTGCGAGGGTGAGCGTGCCGCCGTCCTTCACCTGCTCGTACGGGACGGGGTTGATGTTGATGGCCGGGGTCTCCGCCATCTGCTGCTGCGCCTGCTTCGACTGCTCGGCGCTCGGCTGCTTGCTCTCGGACCCGCCGCCTCCGCCGCAGGCCGCCACGGCCATGGCCAGGACCGCCAGCCCAGCGGCCGCACGGTGATGAACCTTCACTCTTCCTCCTGATTTTCCGAGGCCGTGATGACCTCGACTTCCTCCGCGTAGTGGCAGGCGGCGCCGTGGTCTGCGGCGTTCGCCAGCCGGGCGACCGGGGGCTCCTCGTCCACACACCGCTGCCGCTCGGCCTCGCCCAGTCGGGCGAACTTCGGGCACCGGGTACGGAACCTGCAGCCCGACGGCGGATTCGCCGGACTGGGCAGGTCGCCTTCGAGCAGGATCCGCTTACGCGTGCGTTCCATCTCGGGGTCGGGCAACGGGATCGCCGACAGCAACGCCTGCGTGTAGGGGTGCGCGGGATGGTCGTAGACCTTCTCGACCGTCCCGATCTCGGCGATCCGTCCCAGGTACATGACGGCCACGCGGTCGGCCAGATGCCGGACCACCGCGAGGTCGTGTGCCACGAACAGGTAGGACAGGCCCAGCCTGTTCTTCAGGTCCTCCAGCAGGTTGATCACGCCCGCCTGGATGGACACGTCGAGCGCGGAGACCGGCTCGTCCAGCACCAGCACCTTCGGCTCCAGGGCCAGCGCGCGGGCGATGCCGATGCGCTGGCGCTGGCCGCCGGAGAACTGCTGCGGGTAACGCTCGGCGTGCTCCGGCGCCAGGCCGACGAGCTGGAGCAGCTCGGCGACCTTGGCCGGCACGTCCTTCCTGCCGTGCGCGCGCAGCGGCTCGGCGATGATGTCGCCGACCGGCATGCGCGGGTCGAGCGCGGCCATCGGGTCCTGGAAGACGATCTGCAGGTCCCCGCGCAGCGCCTTGCGCCCGGCGCCGTCGAGTGCGGCGCTGTCCTTGCCGAGCACCACCACCCGCCCGCTCTGCGGCGGCCGGAGCTGCATGATCTGCTGCAGCGTGGTGGTCTTGCCGCAGCCCGACTCGCCGACCAGGGCGAGCGTCTCGCCCTCCGCGACGTCGAAGCTGATGCCGTCCACCGCGTACACGGTGCCGACCTGGCGCTTGAAGATCGCGCCCTTCATGAGCGGGTAGTGCCGCTTCATGTCGTCGAGCTCCAGCACGGTGGCGCGTTCGGCACGCGGCACGCGTACGACGTCGCTCGGCGGGATGACCGGCACCGGGAACACGTCCGCGCCGGTCAGGCCCTTGTGCTCGATCTCGTGCGCGCGGATGCAGGCCACGTGGCGCCCGCCGCCGAACGAGGTCAGCGGCGGCTCCTCGTCGTCGCACATGTCCACCTTCATCGGGCAGCGCGGTGCGAACGGGCAGCCCGGCGGCAGCGAGGCCGGCGAGGGCGGGTTGCCCTCGATCGGCACCAGCGGGCCCTCCTCGCCGTCGACCCTGGGGATCGAGGCGAGCAACCCCATCGTGTACGGCATCCGGGGCCGGTAGTAGATGTCGTCCACGGGCCCCTGCTCGACCGGGCGGCCCGCGTACATGACGAGCACCCGGTCGGCCATGCCGGCGATGACGCCGAGGTCGTGGGTGATCATCACGATGCCCGCGCCCGTCTCCTGCTGCGCGGTCTTGAGCACCTCCAGGACCTGCGCCTGGATGGTCACGTCGAGCGCGGTGGTCGGCTCGTCGCAGATCAGCAGGTCGGGGTCGTTGGCGATGGCCATGGCGATCATCGCGCGCTGCCGCATGCCGCCGGAGAACTCGTGCGGGAACGCCTTGGCCCGCAGGTCCGGGTTCGGGATGCCGACGAGGTCGAGCAGCTCCACGGCCCGTCTGGCGGCCTTGTCCTTGGCCACCTTCTGGTGCACGCGTACGGCCTCGGCGATCTGGTCGCCGATGGTGAAGACGGGCGTGAAGGCCGACAGCGGATCCTGGAAGATCATGCTGATCGCCTTGCCGCGCACCTTGACCAGCTCGTCCTCCGGCATGCCGAGCAGCTCCTGCCCGTGGAGCCGGGCCGAGCCGCTGACGACCGCGTTGCGCGGCAGCAGGCCCATGACGGCCAGCGAGGTCACGGACTTGCCTGAGCCCGACTCGCCCACGATGCCGAGCACCTCGCCGCGCTCGACCTCGTAGCTGACGCCGCGCACGGCCTCGATGCCGCCGGGGAAGGTGACGGTGAGGTCTCTGACCTCCAAGATGCTCACGAGTTGCTCCCCGGGTCGAGTGCGTCGCGCAGGCCGTCGCCGATGAGGTTCACGCTGAGCACCAGGGCGACCAGGAGACCGGCGGGGAAGGCGAACAACCACGGGTAGCCGGTGGCGTTGCGCGAGCCCTCCGCGATCAGCGTGCCGAGCGAGACGTCGGGCGGCTGGATGCCGAAGCCGAAGAAGGACAGCGCGGCCTCGCCGATGATGGCGCCACTGACGTTGAGCGTCGCGTCGATGATCAGCAACGAGGACAGGTTCGGGACGATGTGCCGCAGGATGATCTTCCAGCGCGGGATGCCCATGTAGACGGCGGCCAGCACGTACTCACGCTCGCGCAGCGAGAGCGTCATGCTGCGCACGACCCTGGAGGTGATCATCCAGGAGAACGCGGCCAGCAGCACCACGAACCACAGCCACGACGCCTCCCGCAGCCGCGGGGAGATGATGGCGATGATCAGGAAGCTCGGCAGGACGAGGAGCAGGTCCACACCCCACATGAGCAGCCGGTCCGGCCACCCGCCGAAGTATCCGGCGAACGCGCCCACGAGCGCGGCCAGGCCGGTGGAGATCAGCGCCACCAGCAGGCCGATGATGATCGACTTCTGCATGCCGCGGAGCGTGACCGCGTACATGTCCTGGCCGATCGAGGTGGTGCCCCACCAGTGGTCGGCGTTGGGGGCCGACAGGAAGGACAGGAAGTCCTTGTCGGTCCAGTCGTACGCGCCGAAGAACGGGCCCACGTAGGCCAGCGCGACCAGCACGACCAGGGCGAGGAGCCCGTAACGGGCCTGCTTGTTGCCGAGCAGGCGCCTGAAGACGACTTTCGACCGCATCTCAGCTCACCCGCACCCGAGGATCGAGGGCCGCGACCAGCAGGTCCGACAGGAACGCCGCGGCCAGGACGCACACCGCGGCGAAGAAGGTCACCGCGGCCACGGAGTTGACGTCGTTCTGGTTGATCGAGTCGACCAGCCAGGCGCCCATGCCGTGCCAGGAGAAGATCTTCTCGGTGAACGTGGCGCCCGTGAACATGGTCCCGAACGCGAAGGCGAAGTACGTGGCCGAGGGGATCAGCGCGGTCCGCAGCGCGTGCTTGACCAGCGCCGTCCTGCGCCGCAGGCCCTTGGCCATCGCGGTGCGGACGAAGTCCTGGCCCAGCACGTCGAGCATCATGTTGCGCTGGATCCGGCTGTAGAAGGCGATCGAACCGAGGCTGAGGGAGACCGTCGGCACGATGAGGTGGTTCAGCCGGTTGAAGAACTGGTCCCAGCCGGTGAGCCGGGGGTTGTACTCGCCGGTGTACTCGATCAGCGTGAACCCCAGCCCTCTGTTGAGGTTGTAGGTCGCGATCGCGAGCAGGGTGGCCAGCACGAACACGGGAACCGCCATGATCACGAATGATCCGACGCCTATTAACCGGTCGCTGAATCTGTACTGCTTCACCGCCGAGACCGCGCCCAGCACCACCCCGAGGGCGAAGCCGACGAGCGTGCCGATGAGCAGCAGCCGGAGGCTGACCATGATCCGGCGGCCCATCTCCTCGTTGACGGAGGCGCCGTTCCAGGTCTTGCCGAAGTCGCCGGTGACGACTCCCGCCGCCCAGGTCGCGTACCGCTGGATCACGGGGGTCTTGTCGTTCAGGTTGTAGGCATCAAGTGTGGCGTCGATGACCGCCTCGGGCACCGGCGGTTGTCGGCCTTCGTACGTGGCCCGCGGGTTCATGGTGGTGGCCGCGAGCATGTACGCCAAGCTGGCCGCGATCGCGACCAAGATCACATTTATTGCCAACCTGCGGAGCAGGTACTTGCCCATCACTCTCCGTTCGCGCTGACCGAGGGCGCGGACGACCGGACGGCGGAGCGCCCCCTCAACGAAAACCCATCTCGCATCGTGAAATTTCACGTGACATCGGGATGGCGATCAACGCGCAGAATATAAGCAAAAATATAACAGCGGGAAACGCTGCGATATAACGGTCAGATCACTCGCAATAGATCGGCGACCTCCGCCGCGCCCCCGCGAACACCCGGCCCCACCTGCGAAGACCTGGTTTCGGGGAGCGGCGATCAAGCCCGCCACAGATGCGCTTATGTCACAGAATCCGGACATAAATTGACGCATCAGCAAAGTGATCCACATCATACTTGCCAGAGCGCGAGTGTGAGCGTCAAATGATCTTCGCGAGCACCGCCGCCACGTCGCCGTACGACTCACGCGCCCGGCCGGCCTGCCCGAGCCGGTGGCGCTCCAGGCGGACGGCGCCGAGGTGGCGGATCTCGTAGATCATCGACCGCCAGACCGCCTCGGGGGTGCGGTCCGGCTCGCCGTACGTCTCCCAGAACGACAGCCGTTCGTCCTGCCTGGCCGCCGCCAGGCGGATCGTCCAGTCGGCGGCGGGATCGCCCCACCAGGTGCGGTCGAGGTCGAGCACGCCGGTGATCGTGGGCTGGGAGGCGTCGGCGGCGAGCATGACGTTGACCGTCCACAGGTCGCCGGTGAGCAGTCGCGGCTCGGTGACCTCGTCGAGCACGGCGTGCCGCTCCGCGGCCAGGGCGGCGGCCGCGCGCAGGTCTGTGCCGTCGAGCCCGGCGGCTTCCACGTCGGCCGCGATCTCGTTCAGCGAGCCCGCCACGGCCTGGCTCCAGGTGTCGTACGCGGGCGCCCCGACCGGGCCGAAGCGCGGGCCGCGTACGTCGTGCACGGTCCGGGTGATCTCGCCCAGCCGCCGGAAGTAGGACGTCCACGCGGAACGCGGGTAGCCGGGCAGCCGCTCGGGGGCGGGCACCCCGTCGAGCAGCGTCTGGACCAGGTAGTCGCGGCCGATCAGCTCGTGCGACCAGTCGGCCGCGATGACGCGCGGCATCAGCGGGGCGATCGCCGACAGGTAGGGCACCGTCGCGTACTCGTTGCGCATCAGCTCCCGCTCGGAGCGGAACTGCCGGGCGGGCTCCGGGGCGAACCGCATGATCACCGGCTGCTCCCGCCCCTCGACGGTGACCTTGTAGGTGTTGTTGTACATGCCGAGGCCCAGCTCCACCGCGGACACGGCGTCGCGGTCGAAGACGCGCCGGCTGATCCGCCGGAGGTGGTCCGCGGTCACGGGCCGCTGGAACGCCCCGGCAGGACGGTCGACGGAGTGCAGTCGCATCGCGCCATGATGCCCGACCAGCCGCGCCGCACGGCATCCGTTTTCTCACCCGCGGCGGCCGGGCGGGCGTCAGAGCCGGTACGCGCGCCGTGCCGTGTCGCCGAAGACGTCGGCGCGCTCGCCGTCCGACAGCCCGGCGCACAGTTCCTCCGCGGCCCCGGCGACCTGCTCGTAGGAGGCCGCGAGCAGGCAGACCGGCCAGTCGGAGCCGAACATCACCCGCTCCGGCCCGAACGCCTCCAGCACCACCTCCGCGTACGGCCGCAGGTCGGCCACCCGCCACGACGCCCAGTCGGCCTCGGTGACCAGGCCGGACAGCTTGCAGTAGACGTTGGGACGCGCGGCCAGCTCGCGGATCCCGCTCCGCCACGGCTCCAGCTCGCCGGTGGCGATCGGCGGCTTCGACAGGTGGTCGAGCACGAACGTCAGCTCCGGCAGCGCGGCCACGGTCTCGATGGCGGCGGGAAGCTGGTGCGGCAGCGTCAGCAGGTCATAAGCGAGGCCGGCGGCGGCCACGGCGGCCAGCCCCCAGCGCACGTCGGGCCGGTTGAGCCAGGCGGGGTCGGGCTCCGACTGCACGCCGTGACGCACGCCCACGAGCCCGGCGGGCAGGGCGGCCAGCGTGTCGGCGGCGTCGGGCGCGGTCAGGTCGATCCATCCGACCACTCCGCTGACCAGCTCGGACCCGGCCGCCATGGCCAGGAACTCGCGGGTCTCGGCGAGGTCGGGCAGCACCTGCACCAGCACGGTCCCGTCGACGCCCGCCGCCGCGGCGGGGCCGGCCAGGTCGCCGAGCGTGAACGTACGGCGGATCGGCGCCAGCGCGGCGGGGTCGAGCCAGGTGTGGGGGCGGGCGGACGGGTCCCAGACGTGGTGGTGGGCATCGATGCGACTCACAGCACGCAAGCTAGCAGACCTCCTATGTCTTCCCCAGGGAGCAAAGCGGTGGTGAGCGCACTTCTCGACGGTGACCCGCAGCGGCTGGGCGACTACTGGCCGGCCGGCTCGGGGCGGGGTGTGCGCGCGGCGAGAGGGCCGCCGTGTCATGCCCTCCCGGTCAGGCGCGGGACGGGGTGGTCGTGCTCGACGGCGCCGGCCCTGCCCCGGCCCAGCAGCAGCGTGCCGAGCCACATGACCGCCATGCCGACGGCGGCCAGCGCCGTGTGCCTGCCCACCATGAGGGTGGCCGCTCCCACCAGCACCACGCCGCCGGCGGTGATCGCCGCGCTGACGGCCGTGACCCGGCGCAGCGCGGCGAGGATGACCGCCAGCGCGAGCACCGCGCCGAAGAAGAGCTGCGCGCCCGGCGAGTACACGACCAGCTCGACCCCCGGATAGCCCTTCACCTGCGTCATCAGCGCCCGCATCGCGTCCTCGTCGGCCGCGGTGAGCCCGGCGTACAGGTCGATGACGAGTCCGGTGAGGTTGGCGGCCACGCTGAACAGCGCGATCCCGGTCACCGCCTCCACCGCCACCCGGCGGCCGCCCCGCACCGGCCCGGCCAGGCCGCGCATGGCCAGCGCCATCAGGCCGAGCATGACGAACCCGATCAGCCAGACCACGTGCGCGGACGTCCACCAGGGACCCGGCTGGGGATCTCCGTCGATGGGACGCATGAGGAACCAGCCGCCGAGCAGGGCGGCCGGTCCGGCGGTGAAGGAGAGCTGGGCCAGGCGGTTCGCGGGGTTCATGTGATCAACGATGCCCGGTGCGGCCCGTCCGGATCATCGGTGAACGTCCCTGATTTTCCCCTGGCTCCGCTTCAGGGACCCGGACGGGCGGGTACGCGGGTCAGGTGAAGTAGCGCATCCACACGTACAGCCAGGCCAGCAGGCTGCTCAGCGCGGTGACGACGATGCCGTACCGGGTGAACTGCCAGAAGCTGATCTTGTGCCCGTTGCGCGCGGCGATGCCGATGGCCACCACGTTGGCGCTGGCCGCGACCGCGGTGCCGTTCCCGCCGAAGTCGGCCCCCAGGGCGAAGGCCCACCACAGCGCCTGGCCCACCTGCGGGTCGGGTGCCGCGGCGACGACGCCCTCGACGATGGGGGCGGTCGTGGCGACGTACGGGATGTTGTCGAAGAACGCCCCCAGCGTGGCGGAGCCGAACACCAGGGCCGTCGCCGCGAGGAAGTAGTCGTCGCCCAGGGTGTCCAGCGCCCAGGTGCCGATCGCCGCGATCACGCCGGTGTGCACCAGGCCCGCGACCATGACGAACAGCCCCATGAAGAACACCAGCGTCGGCCACTCGACCTCGCTCAGCACCTCGGAGACGTTCGCGCGGGCGACCAGCAGCATCACCCCGGCGCCGACCAGCGCCACGATCGACGGCTCGACGTGCACCACCGAGTGCAGCCCGAACCCGGCCACGACCCCGCCCAGCACCACCAGGCAGCGTACGAGCAGCTTCGGGTCGGTGATGGCCCGCCGCTCCTGCAGCGCCATCACCTCGGCCACGTGCTCGGCGTGGTACTCGAACGAGCTGCGGAACAGCACCCTCGTGAACAGTACGAACACCGCGAAGATGACCACCACGGCCGGCGCCATGTGGACGAGGAAGTCGTTGAACGTCAGCCCGGCGCGGCTGCCGATGATGATGTTCGGCGGGTCGCCGATGAGCGTGGCCGCCCCGCCGATGTTCGCGGCGAGGACCTCCGCGATCAGGTACGGCTGCGCGGGGATCCGCAGCCGGTTGCACACCACGATCGTGACGGGCGCGACCAGCATGATCGTGGTGACGTTGTCGAGGACGGGCGAGGCGATCGCGGTGATCGCCATCAGCATGACCATCAGCCGGTACGGCCGCCCCCTCGACTTCTTGGCGGCCCAGATGGCGAGATAGTCGAAGACGCCGGTCTGCTTGATGATCCCGACGATGACCATCATGCCGAACAGCAGGAAGATGACGTTCCAGTCGATGCCCTCGTGCTCGGAGAAGAACACCTCGGCGCCCGGGATGAGGCCGAGCACGGCCATCAGGCCGGAGGCGACGAGCACCACCTTGACCTTGTCGGCCTTCTCCGTGGCGATGAAGAAGAAGGCCACCAGGAAGATCGCCAGCGCGGCGAGGGCGCTCATCCGTCCTGCCCCGGCGGACCCGGCTGCCCGGCGGGCGCGGCGGATGATCGCCGGTGGTCATGGCATGACGGCAGGACGAGGTGAAGGGGGAACACGGGAATGCCTCCGAACGTGAGCACGCTGCGGCGGGACGCGGCCGCGCGGCATCTGCCCGGCGAGGTGAGAGCACGGGGCGGGCCGCGCGGCACACGCCCGGCGAGCTGGGGATCTTTCAGGTGAGTTGGGATCTTTCGCGAAATCTGGGAGCGCCTCTTCTTCAGGCGTCGTGTTTTCGGGCGTCGTCTTCAGGCGTCTTCAGGCGTCGGGGGCCGCCAGGGTCAGGCTGGTCAGGAGCCGTTCCAGGGTGATGGCCCCGGCGAGCACGCCGTCGCGGCCGACCACCGCGACCAGCGGGCTGCGCAGGCGGGCCATCAGCGCGGCCACTTCGAGCAGCGTCGCGTCGGGCCGTACGGTCGCCGGTGAGGACGGCTGGAGCGGCAGGCAGTCGCCCACCGTCAGCTCGCCCAGCTCACCCCAGAACAGGTCGGCGTGGGCCTCGTCGATCGCCCGGCAGAGGGCCGGATCCTCCTGGTAGGCGCCCGGCACGGCCAGCCGCAGGACCTGCGTACCCGGGAGCACGCTCGCCGGCCTGCCCTGGTCGTCCACGATGATCAGGCCGGGCATCCGGCCCAGGGCCATGAGACGCACCGCCTTGGTGACGGGGTCGTGGACTCTCACGGTGGGCAGGTTCACGGCGATGTCGCCGGCGTTCATGGCATCGTCCCGTTCGTCTGGACGACCGGGTGTCCCCGGCGAGGTCATGGCGCCGCTCTGGCGATCAGCGCGACGCGGTGTCCCGGTGACGAGGTGGGGCACGGTACCACTGCCTGGCACGGTCGTGCGGGTGACGTCCATGTCGCTGACTCCAATCCGGCTCCGCTCCAGTCTCCCGGGGGACGAACCCACCCACCATCGGGTCAGACACCCATCTGGGCAGGAAGAGAACATGTAGGACTAACTCCACTAATGGGGGTCAGACCGCATAGACAACCGCACTGTCTAACGAAGAGGCTGGAAAGATGGACGACCGCGCAGACGCGCCCGGCGACGCGCCGTCGGGCCCGACCGGCCTGGGCCCGACCGGCCCGGGAGGCTCGCGTACGGCGAGGAGCGCGCCACGGCCACCTGCCCAGGCGTTGTTCCTGCGGCTGGTCGTGATCAACGGGCTGGTGTTCGCGGCGGGCACGCTCGTGCTCGCCCTGTCGCCCGCCACGGTCTCCTCCCCGATCATGTGGGCCGAGGTGCCGGTGCTGGTGGTGGGGCTGGCGGTGATGCTGACCGCCAACGCGCTGCTGCTGCGCCGCAGCCTGGCCCCGCTGGGCGCGCTGACCGCGCTCATGCAACGGGTGGACCTGCTGCGCGGCGGCGACCGCCTGCCCGAAGGCGGCAACAGCGACCTCACACATCTGATCGGCACGTTCAACGCGATGCTCGACCGGCTGGAGGCCGAGCGCAGCGCCAGCAGCGCCCACGCGCTGGCCGCGCAGGAGGGCGAGCGCAAGCGCATCGCCCGCGAGCTGCACGACGAGGTCGGCCAGAGCCTGACCGTGGTGCTGCTCGGACTGAAGCGGGTGGTCGACCGCGCCCCCGCCGACCTGCGGGAGGACCTGCACGGGGTGCAGGAGACCGTACGGGCGAGCCTCGACGAGGTACGCCAGGTCGCCCGCCGCCTGCGCCCCGGCGTGCTGGAGGACCTCGGGCTGCACAGCGCGCTCAGCGCTCTGGCGGGCGACCTCTCGCAGATGAGCGGCCTCCCGGTGACCCGGTCGGTACGACCGGACCTGCCCCGGCTGGGCGCGGACGTCGAGCTGGTCCTGTACCGGATCGCGCAGGAGAGCCTGACCAACATCGCCCGGCACGCCGCGGCCACCCGAGCCGAGCTGTCGCTCACGGTCGAGGACGGCCGCCTGGTCCTGCGCATCGCCGACGACGGGCGGGGCGGCGCGCGCCAGGACGGGGCCGGGATCCGCGGCATGCGTGAGCGCGCGCTGCTCGTCGGCGCCCGCCTGACCGTCGACTCCCCGCCGGGCGAGGGCACCCGTGTGACCCTGGTCATCCCGGACACCGCGAATCGGAGCGAACCCTGGTGAAAAAGACCCGGATCCTGCTGGCCGACGACCACGCCCTCGTACGGAGGGGGCTGCGGCTGATCCTCGACGCCGAGCCCGACCTGGAGGTGGTCGCGGAGGCCGCCGACGGCGCCGAGGCCGTGGCGGCGGCCTCGGAGGTGGAGGTGGACCTGGCCGTCCTCGACATCGCGATGCCCCGCATGACCGGCCTCCAGGCGGCCAGGGAGATCTCGCGGCGGGCGCCGGGGGTGCGCATCCTGATCCTGTCGATGTACGACAACGAGCAGTACTTCTTCGAGGCGCTCAAGGTCGGGGCGTCGGGCTACGTGCTCAAGTCGGTCGCCGACCAGGACCTGCTGGAGGCGTGCCGGGCCACGATGCGCGGGGAGCCGTTCCTGTACCCGGGGGCGGTCACCGCGCTCATCCGCGACTACCTGCAGCGGGCCCGCGAGGGGGAACGCATGCCGGAGAGCATCCTGACGCCGCGGGAGGAGGAGATCGTGAAGCTGATCGCGGAGGGGAACTCGGCCAAGGAGATCGCCGAGACGCTGGTGATCAGCGTGAAGACGGTCGACCGGCACCGGGCCAACATCCTGCAGAAGCTCGGCATGCGCGACCGCCTCGACCTCACCCGCTACGCCATCCGCGCGGGCCTCGTCGAACCCTGACCACCCCTCGGCTTCCCCTCCAAGGACCCCGGCCACCGGGCACGCGACGGCGGCCCCGCCCCGAAGCACCCCACCCCCGTAGCCTCTCCCCCGCAGGACCCCGGCCGGAGCGCGGCGGGGGTTGATCGTCCGAGGGCCGGTGTTACGTTGAAAGAGGCTTGTGCCCGACACCTGGTGAAGGACGTGGTTGACCGTGCTCTACCTCTTCGGATTCGACCGGATCGGCGTGGCCGTGAGCGACATCTACTTCGTCGACCCCGAGCCGCTCCCCGGCCAGGAGGGCGCCGAGCGAGGGGTACGGCTGGAGCTGCGCCACCTGGAGGCGGGAGAGCTGAAGGGCTCGATCTACTCGGCCCGCCCCATCTCGATCGACCGGCCGCTCTGGCGGGTGGACCTGCTGGAGTCGGTCGAGGGGACGCCGGGCAGCTTCGACCGCACGCACCATCACCCCGGGCTCGACGGGTGGGAGCCGGGCCGGCGGGTGTTCGACAAGGGCCTGTCGCAGGAGCCGCTGAAGTGGCTGGCGGAGCACCTGGCGGATTTGGAGGGGGTGCTCGACCGGGCCGGGGTGCCGCGTGACGAGGTCAGCCCGGCCGACGTGGCGGGGCTGCGCGAGCGGGCCCCCGAGATCGTCGAGACGGTCGGCCGCCTGCTCGACACCGTACGCGCCCAGGCCCCCGAGGGCCCGGCGGGCACCAGCGTGCGGGCGAGCTGGTTGTGACCCGCCCGGTCACGGGACGCTCGGCCGCCGGGGCTGCCGCGTGAGCCTCCTGCTGCGCGACGGGCTGCTGCTCGACGTGGTGACCGGCGAGTACGCGGAAGCCGACCTGCGCTGCGCCGAGGGCCGCATCGCCGAGATCGGGCACGGGCTCGGCGCCCCCGGCGGTACGCGGGTGCTCGACCTGGCGGGCGCGCGGGTCGTACCGGGGCTGATCGACGCGCACGTGCACGTCACCGCCTCGACCGCGGACCTCGGCTCGCTCTCCTCCATGCCGCCGTCCTACGTGACCGCGCACAGCCTCCGGATCATGGGCGACATGCTCGGCCGCGGCTTCACCACGGTCCGCGACGCCTCCGGCGCCGACTTCGGGCTGGCCGACGCGCAGGCCGAAGGGCTCGTACGCGGTCCTCGCCTGCTGTTCTGCGGCAAGGGGCTGAGCCAGACCGGCGGCCACGCCGACTTCCGCGGGCGCGGCGAGCACCTGCGCGACGACCACCCGTGCTGCGCGGGCGTCGGACGGGTGGCCGACGGGGTCGACGCGGTCCGCGCCGCCGCCCGCGACGAGCTGCGCAAGGGCGCCCACCACGTCAAGGTGATGGCCTCCGGCGGCGTGGCCTCCCCGACCGACCGGATCGACTCCACCCAGTACTCCATGGACGAGCTGCGCGCGATCGTCGAGGAGGCCGAGGCCGCCAACCGGTACGTCGCCGCCCACGCCTACACCGCCCGCGCCGTCAACCGGGCCCTGGAGGCCGGGGTGCGCTCCGTCGAGCACGGCAACCTGATCGACGACACCAGTGTCGAGCTGTTCCTGCGGCACGAGGCGTACCTGGTGCCGACGCTGGTGACGTACTGGGCGCTCAAGCGGGAGGGCCGCGACTTCGGGCTGCCCGAGCGGAGCCGGCACAAGGTGGACGAGGTGCTCGAAGCGGGCCTCGTCGCGCTGGAGCGGGCCGCGCGGGGCGGGGTGCGGCTCGCGTTCGGGACGGACCTGCTCGGCGGCATGCACCGGCACCAGAACCAGGAGTTCCGGCTGCGGGCCGAGGTGCAGCGGCCGATCGACGTGCTGCGGGCGGCCACGTCCGGGGCGGCGGAGCTGGTGGGGCTGGCGGGCGAGATCGGCACGCTGGCCGTGGGCGCGCACGCCGACCTGCTGGTCCTCGACGGAGATCCGCTGGAGGACATCGGCGTGCTGGCCGACCCCGCGCACATCCGCCACGTCGTCCAGGCGGGCGCCCTCGTCTGACCCCTCGGGGCGTTGCCCGCCCGGGTCCGGGGGTTCGCGTACCGTGGGCGGCGTGACGACGCTCGCGCGCACCGCCCTGGTCGTGGTCGCGGTGCTGATCCTGCTGGTGGGGCTGTTGTGGGTGTTCCAGCGGCGGCTCATCTACCTGCCCGACCGCGAGCCGGTGCCACCGGCCGCCGCCGTGCTGCCGGGAGCGCGCGACCTCTCGTTCACCACGCGCGACGGGCTGCGGCTGACCGCCTGGTACGTGCCCGGCCGGCTCGACGTGACCGTGCTGGTCACGGGCGGCAACGCGGGCAACCGGTCGCACCGCGCGCCGCTGGCCCGTGCGCTGGCGTCGTACGGGCTGGGGGTGCTGCTCGTCGACTACCGCGGCTACGGCGGCAACCCGGGCAGCCCCACCGAGGAGGGCCTGCTCCTCGACGCCCTGGCCGCCCGCGACCAGGTCCGCACCCGACACGTGATCTACTTCGGCGAGAGCCTCGGCGCGGCGGTGGCGACCAGGCTCGCGCTGGAGCGACCGCCCGGCGGGCTCGTGCTGCGTTCGCCGTTCACCGACCTGGCCGACGCGGGCCAGGTCGCCTACCCCTTCCTCCCCGTACGGCTGCTGCTGCGCGACCGCTTCCCCGTCGCCCGCGAGGTGGGCCGGGTACGCGCGCCGGTGGTCGTCGTGTACGGCACCGGCGACACGACCGTCCCGCCCCGCCTGAGCCGCGCGGTCGCCGCGGCCGCGGCCGCCACGACCGTGGAGGTGGCCGGGGCCGGGCACAACGACCTGGCGCTGCTGGACGGCCGGGAGCTGGTCGGCGCGGTGGTGGAACTGGCCGACCGAATCCGCCGGACGCCCTGAGCCGCGATCCCCGCGTGACCTCTCACGGCTCCCGCGGCGGGGAGCGCCGACCACGCCTCAGAACGTCTGCCAGGTCGACTCGGTGACCTGGCACGGCCCGCCCCGGTGCACCCGCAGCCGCCCGGCCGGCAGGTCGAGGCCGATCGTGGCCAGCGTCTCCCACCGCTGGTTGAGTGGCTGGGTGAGGTCGGGGTGGGCGCACACGGGAGCGTCTTCCGGGGCGTGGCCGAGCATGGCCAGGGCCCGCGTGTGGAGGTCCGCGGCGCTCAGGCCGGCGACGTGGTCACGCAGGTGGCGCAGGCGGTCATAGGTGCCGGGGCGGCCGCTGGCGTGCCGGACCCCCGCCTCCAGCCGCTCGTCCAGGAAGTGGTTGCAGTGCTGCAGGACGCCCTCGGAGTCGGGCTGGATGACGGCCACTCCGGCCGGGGAGATCTCGATGGAGGCCGCCTCTGACGCGGTGACGACCGTGATCACGGTGGAGGCCGAGACCGTGGCCGAGCGGGCGATCCCGGCCGCGTCCTCGACGGTGGCGGCCTCGTCGAGGATGCGGCGGGCGATCAGGTGCACGGGGACGCCGAGGTCGGTGGTGTCGGACTCGTGGCGCAGGATGTTGTAGTGCACGCCCAGCCCCGCCGTACTGACGCCGATCTTGGCCAGCGCCCCCGCCTCGGTGAACGTGCGCACCACGCGGCCCGGGTCCGGCTCGTACTCCCACAGCAGGGGCGCGTCGCGCAGGTGGTCGTGCCAGTCCCAGGTCTGCACCGTACGCGGCGGGCCGGTGTCGGGCAGCACCACCGAGGTCGAGCATTCACCGTGGCCGACGAAGTCGATGGCCGCCAGGATCTCGGTGCGGGCGTTGACCACGGCCACCTGCCACGGCTGCAGCCCGGCGCCCGCCGCGATCCCGGCCATCTCGTCGGCCAGGTGGGGAGCCCAGGCGGCGCCGCGTTCCAGCGCCCGCTCGCCCCACGCGCGCACCTGCGCGGGCCTGGCACCGGCCACCCTGAACAGGTCGGTGTAACCGGCGAAGTTGGCGGCGACGCGCTTGCGCAGGTGCGTGCCGAACTCCTTGCCGCGGGCGCGGGGCTCGGTCTGGCTCGATATGAAAGTAGGAAATGTCATTATTTGTCCATCACCTCGGCTAGCCGCGAGCTGTCGGCGGCGAATTGGGCGCGGGCGCGGTCACACCGCTCGGCGTCGATGTCCTGACTCAGCTTGAACATGCCTCACACGGTACGCACCCGCACAACAAAGCCCTTCCCCGGCACCAACCCCCGGAACCTCGCCCGCGGCGCCCCCAGCTACGGTGTGCCAATTCACCATAATTCCGGAGCGTGATAGGGAAGAAACTTAAAGTGATCGGATTTGGGGAAGCAGCATGTGGGCGAGGGCGTGACTCCCGATACTGAGTGGGTGACCGCAATGGCAACGATCGAACCGACCGACACCGAGCGCACGGTTCTTCCCGGCCGGCCGCCGTTCACTGTCGACGACCTGCTCAACTTCCCCGACGACGGGAACCGCTACGAGCTCTTCAACGGGAGCCTACTGGTGAGTCCTTCCCCCACCCCCCTGCACCAGCGCATCATCCGCCGGCTGCAGCGCATCCTCGACGACGCGATGCCTCCCGAGCTGGAGCCCCTGTCGACGGTCGACCTGAGGGTCTCAGAAAGGGAGTACTGCATTCCCGACCTCGTCGTGGTGCGCGAGGACGCCTGCGAAACGGTGAAGCTCATGTTCTCGCCGCCCGACATCCTCCTCGCCGTCGAGATCGGCAGCCCGAGCACCCAGCAACGCGACGAGACACTCAAGGCCCACGCCTACGCCAGGGCGGGCATTCCCCTCTACTGGCGATTCGAGCCGGACGAAGGGCCGACTCTCTACGTCTACGAACTCAACGACGACGCATACGACCCGCCCACCGTCCACAAGGCAGGCGCCGTCGCCAATCCCGTCGCACCCTTCGCGGTCGGTTTCGACCCCGCCGTGCTCTGCGAACGCTGACCTGGACCCCGGCTCTGCCGGCCCCCTCCTGCTGGGAGTGCCGAGGTCCAGGGGGCTCAGCCCGGCTCGGGTGGGCTCTTGGCGGCCAGCGACGTGTAGACGGTCACCTCGTCCGGGCGTACCAGTCCGTCCTGGATCGCGCAGATGAGCAGCTTCTCCTTGGTGGGCGCGGGCCGTCCGGCCGCCGCGTACTTGACGCGCGCCCGGTCGATGTACTGCCGCACCGTACGTTCCTTGATCCCCATGCGGGCCGCCACCGACGCCTTCGACATCGACTGGAACCAGTAGAGCAGCGCCGCCCGTTCCTTGTCGGAGAGCTGCGGCCGGTGCGGGCCCTCGGCGGTGGCGATGGCCTGGGCCATCGGGGGCGTCACCGAAGGCCGGTCGGCGGCCACCTCCAGGATGGTCTCCAGGCACGACTCCCTGGTCGCCCGGCCCTTGCCGATGAAGGCGGAGGCCCCGGCGTCCAGCACGGCCCGTACGATCTCGGGCTCCTCGTGCTCCGAGAAGACGATCACCCGCTGGCCACCCGCGCACAGCTCGGCGACCCGGTCCATGACCATGGTGCCGTTGAGGTTGAGGTCGAGCAGCAGCACGTCGGCGCAGGCGTCGCGGACCGACTCGATGGTGGGGCCCTGCGCGACGAGTACGACGGGGCTCGGCGGCCCGAACCACGACCGTACGCCGTCCACGACCACCTGGTGGTCCTCCACCAGCGCGACGGTCACGGGCCCTGCCAGATGCTGTTGACCCACACCTCACCTCCCAGCCGCTGGTAGCTGACGACGACCCCGCTGGGCTCCCGTACGGGGGTCGGGCTGATGGGCAGGTCGTCGTTGTCGGCCACGACGGCCACGCTCACCATGGTGGACATCGCGGACACGGTCACCCTGGCCCGCGACCTGGCCCCGTCCAGGGCCCGTACGGGCGCCCTGAGCAGATCCTCGCGTACGCCGTCGGGCAGCGCGGGCAGCCGTTCGCCGAAGGGCGGGGCGGTGACGAGGACCTGGCGGCGCTCGGCCGCGTCGATGCGCTCGCGGAGCACGGACACCAGCTCGTCGGGCACGTCCTCCCGCTCGGTGATGAGCCGGCGCAGCCGCATGGCCCCGGCCGTGCAGTCCTCGCGTACGCGCGGGTCGCCGGGGTCGGCGCCGTCGGCGAGCCGCTGGAGCAACGACTCGGCCACGCCGCGAATGGCCTCGTAGCGGCGCAGCCGGTCGGTGTGGATGCGCTGGGCGGACTCGCGCCAGGCGTCGTCGGCGGCCAGCCTGCGGGCCAGCAAGACGGTCTCCTCGGCGCGGGTGCGCAGCAGGTGACAGCCGGCCATGTAGCCGAGCTGCATGGTGACGCCCCCGGCGATGACGACCAGGTACTTGGCGATGGAGACGCGGTCGAGCGAACCGGAGACCGCCATCGCGACGAGCATGATGGCGGCGTTGGCGGTCAGGAAGGCGATGATCTCGGCCCGCCAGCGCGGCCGGTTCCAGGTCAGCATGACGCCGAGCCAGCCGACCGAGCCCCATCCCCAGTCGCTGATGCCGAGCAGCTCTCCTGGACGGCAGGCCACGATCACCGCGACGTCCACGGCCAGCGCGGCGAGTGCCAGCTCTCGTATCCTGCCCGGCCCGCAGGACGTGCGCGCCAGCGACAGCGCGCCGACCGCGAAGATCGCGGAGTAGACCACCCAGGCCGCCATCGCGAGCAGCGGCCAGCGGAAGGAGCCCCAGCCGGTGAGAGTGACGGTCAGGTCGTAGCCGAGGTGCCACACGCCCGCGATGACCACCGCGCCGAGCGCGGTGTAGCGGGCGTAGCGCTGCGCGATCTGCTCGATCTCCTCGGTCATGGACGCCACCACAGGCTCACCCGGGTGCCCCGGTCGCCGGAGGAGATCTGGGCGCCGCCGTTCGGCAGGGAGCGCATGGTGTCGAGGATCGAGCCGCGCACACCGAACCGGTCGGGCGGTAATCGGTGCTGGTCGAAGCCGCGGCCGGCGTCGGCCACCTCGACCAGGATCTCGCCGTCGCGCCTGACGGAGACGAGTTCGGCCTCGCGTACGCCGGCGTGCAGCGCGACGTTCGCCAGGGCCTCGGTGACGGCGCGGGCGAACCGTTCCGCCACTTCGCCCGGCACGGTCTCGGGGGTCAGCCGGCGGCGTACGTCCAGGCCGGTGGCCCGGCCGGCCACCTCGTCGAGCAGCGCGTCGAGGGCGATGGAGGCGGAGGCGAGGTGCGGCAGGTCGCGCAGCCTCTCCAGCGCGGCCAGGTCGGTGGCCACCTGGGCGCGCAGGGTGGGCGACGGGGCGTCGTACGTGCCCTGGCCCACCATGGTCAGCGTATGCAGGAAGGTCTCGTGGACGCTGCCGACCTGGCGCAGCTCGTCCTCGCGGCGCAGCCGTTCGACCATGAGCGAGATGTCGGCGAGCGCGCTCTGGCGCAGGAAGGCGTCGGCCGAGGCGGCCGAGCGGCGCAGCAGCGTCATCAGCAGCACGATCGCGAGCAACTGGACGAGGTGGATGCCGAGGGTGCCGGCCACGTTCTGGGTGGGTGAGGCCAGCCACACGCCCGACGCGAACGCCCCGGCCACCGCGAGCCCGACGGGCACGGCCACCTTCGGCCGCCAGGCGACTCCTGCCATGACGACGGTCATCGTGACGAGTCCCGCCACCCAGCTCGACCCCGTGACGAGCGAGTCGGGAGGGACGAGGTGCGCCTGTGCCAGGCACAGCGCGACGGTGATGGCCACATCACCGGCCACCAGCCAGTGCGGCAGCCCCTGCTCGCGCAGGAACACGCGGACGTGCAGCGCCGTCCACCCGAGGTGGACCAGCAGCATGGGCGCCAGCCAGGCGAGGGAGACCGGCGGGACGGCTCCGGACAGCGCCGCCACGACCGCCACCGAGCCCACCGCGGCGCGCGCGCCCGCCCCCGTACGGGCGACGGCCCTGTCCAGTTGCCGGGTGGCCGAGTCGTATCTCGTGGAGCCGGGGCCGGAGCCGGATCCGGTGTGAGCCATGAGCCGTCCGCACGCGATGAGAGCACAAGACGGGTCTCACGATAACGCAGGGACACCTGCGTACGAAGGAACGAAGCCCGGTTTCGCGGGGCTTCGCGCGTGTTTCGGACGTCGCGGTGGATGGCGTCATGGGTCCCATGGCTGATTTGTCCTCGGGCCGACTCGGCTGCGGTGTTCAGCGTCCTGACCGAACCCTGTCCGTCCCCGGCCGGTGCGGCATGACGGCCGTTCGGCCGTCAACCGCCAGGACGGCCGAACGGCCGTCAGCCGCGTCCCTGTGTCAGAGCGTGTACTGGGACGCGTGTGCCGCGAGCGAGGCGGTGGGAGGGGATGACATGACCGTGTTCGTGATCACGTTCCTGCTGGGCTGTCTGTCCGTGATGACGGCCGGGGGGCGGCAGGGGAGCCGGCCGGCCGGGATGCCGGCGGCGCGACCGCGGCTGGTGGCGGTGGGGGGCACGTACGACGGGGCGTTCGCGAGACCGTCCGACGCGTACGTCGTGCAGGAGCGGATGATCGCGGCGGCCCGCGGGGCGGGTGGCACGAGCCTGGCCCACGCGGCGGCGCTGGCGCTGGGCGCGGTGGTCGCGGAGCGCCCGCGGCACGCGGGCACCCGCGAGCAGGACCTGAACGGGTGCGCGCAGGCGGCCCATCGCGCCGTACGGGCCGCGTCCGTGTCCGCGCCGGCCGAGCCGGACCTGGTCAGCAGCCTGGACCTGGTCGTGCTCGACCGGGCGGAGAGCCCGCGGCTGCGATTCGCGCACGTCGGCACGGGGGCGATCTGGCACTGCCCGAAGGGCGGGGAGCCGCGGCCGCTCACGACGCCGCACGCGTCAGGCGACGGCCCGCCGGTGCGCGGGCTCGGGCTCGGGCTGCCCGGTGGGCTCATCCCGGAGGTCGGCGCCGTGGTGCTGCGGCCCGGCGACCGGGTGGCGATCGTCACCGAGGGGGCGGTGCGCGCGCTGGGGGTGGAGCGCATGAAGGAGCTGTTCACGGTCGGGGCGTCGCCGGTGGCGTGCCTGGACCGGATGTTCGACGAGATGGCCGCCGCCGATCCGGAGGACGACGCCACGGTGATCGTCGCCGAGTTCGTGACCGCGTGACCGTGCCTGGAGGTGCGCCGGGGCTGCCCGTCGGGACAGTACGGTGTCACCCTTGCCCGCCGCGCCCGCCCAGGCCGGCGGGCCGAACGTGGTGGTCCGGTGGAACCAGGCGCTGCTGACGGCGGTGCGCACCGGCACGCTCGGCCCGCCCCTGGTGGCCAGGGCGCTCGCGATCGTGCACACCTGCGCGTACGACGCCTGGGCGGCCTACGACGCCGTCGCGGTCGGCACCCGGCTGGGCGGCACGCTGCGGCGGCCCGCGGCCGAGCGCACCGAGGCCAACAAGAGCGAGGCCATCAGCTACGCCGCGCACCTGGCCGCGAGCGACCTCTATCCGGCGCAGCGGGCCGGGTTCGACGCGCTGATGGCCGAGCTGGGCCACGACCCCGCCGCCCCGTCCAGCCAGGCGGCCCGCACCGGCCTGGCGGCCTGCCAGGCCGTGCTCGACCACCGCCGCACCGACGGCTCCAACCAGCTCGGCGGCTACGCCGACACCACCGGCTACGCCCCGGTCAACGCCCCCGTCGTGGTCGCCGGCCCGCTGACCACGCTGAACGCGCCGGGACGCTGGGCGCCGCTCACCTACGTCAACCAGGCCGGCGCGGTGGTGACGCCGCCGTTCCTCGCGCCGCACTGGGGCCAGGTGGCCTCCTTCAGCGGCGCCGCGCGTTCGATCGCCGACGCCGTGCCCGCGCCGTACGCGTACGGGTCCGCCGGGTTCCGCACACAGGCCGCCGAGATCGTCTCCGGCACGGCCGCGCTGACGGACCGGCAGAAGGTCATCGCCGAATACTGGGCCGACGGGCCGAGCAGCGAGACGCCGCCGGGGCACTGGTGCCTGTTCGCCCAGCAGGTCTCGGCCCGTGACCGGCACGGGCTCGACCAGGACGTGAAGCTGTTCTTCGCGCTGGCCAACTCCGTCATGGACGCGGGCATCGCCTCGTGGGAGGTCAAGCGGGACCACGACTCGGCCCGGCCGATCACCGCCATCCGCCACCTGTACCAGGGGCAGCGGATCGCGACGTGGGGCGGGCGGACGGTCGACGGGGAGCGGTGGGTACCGTACCAGGTGCCGACGTTCCCGACGCCGCCGTTCGCCGAGTACGTGTCGGGGCACAGCACGTTCAGCGCCGCCGCGGCCGAGGTGCTCAAGCGGTTCACCGGCGCCGACTCGTTCGGCGGGCAGACGGTGATCGCCAGGGGCTCGTCGCTGGTGGAGCCGGGGGTGACGCCCGCGAGCGACGTGACGCTGCAGTGGGCCACGTTCAGCGCGGCGGCCGACGAGGCCGGACTGTCGCGGCGGTCCGGCGGGATCCACTTCCGCGCCGGCGACCTGGAGGGCCGCACCCTGGGCCGGGCGGTCGGCGCCGCGGCCTGGAACCGCGCGAAGGACTTCTGGACCGGACGCGCCTGACACCCGCCCACCGAACCGGACGCGCCTGACATCCTGTCGCCGAAACCGGACACGGCCACACCCGGCGGCCGGATCGGACACGGCTCACACCCGGTCGCAGGACGGCGCAGGCGCCCGCTCCCCCGACGCGCGGGAGCGGGCGCCCTTGTGCTGCGGAGGGTCAGGCCGCGTTTTCCTCAGCCTGCCGGTTGAGCGTTTCGAGGTCGAAGACGCCCGACTTGACGGCCGTGGTGAACGCCTCCCAGTCACGGCGTGGAACGTCCAGCACCGCTTCCGGGTTGTCCACGTGGAACAGTTCCACGTGATCGTTGATGCGCCTCGCCGCGACGCGGACTGAGTCTGGTGTCATCAGCAGCACTCCTCTCGGTGTTGCGACCTCCACCCCGGCCACCCGTTCGCAGGAGGACCGGGGCGGTTGCGGGAAGCCTTCCATCCCGCCCGGCACCTCGGCCAGTGTGCTCCCCGCACCCGGGTGGAAAAAAGGCCACTCGCGGATGTCGATCTCTTGACCTCGGTGCAAGAATCGCCTCCCGCCACCGCGTTTCCCGATTCCACTTCCGCCGCCCAAGATCCACAAAGGTGCTGAGGCGACCAGCGGGACGGGTGAGTCGACGGGGATGTTAGAGACTTTCAAGTCAGAAGTTAGCGACGGAACGTAGCCTCCTCCCGAAAGAGGACACACCATTACCTAAGAGGACAAGACATGGACTTGACCCCCGAACGGACAAATGCCCTCGAAACGCGAAGCATCCGCATCACATAAGGCCGCAGACCGGCCGTTTTATCAGTGTTTCGAGCATCGCTGAAGCATTCCTACCCGTGGGGGCCCAAGTAACAAGGACCAACGTGTGGAGCGAGCTGCGGCTCACCTCCGTACCACGGCTCCACCTCTCGATCTCGTCCAGCCTCACCGCCCTGTCCATGATCACCGACGCCCTCGCCGACCGCCGCCGGGGCCTGCCCGAGCTGTGGCGGAGGGCGATCGGCTCGCGGGTCGGCCCGCTCGGTCACGAGGCCGTCCGTCCCCTGTCGGCCCCGGGCTCCCCGATCGCGCCGGACAGCCTCGTGCCGCGCTCCCCCGTCAGCGGCGACGTCTCCGTGCAGGCCCAGATCGGCCTGCTGTACGACCTCCCGCCCGAGGCCCTGGTCGCGGACCTGGAGCGAACGTTCGGCCCGGGACCGCCGCCGCCCCACTGGCGCGCGGCGGCCGAGCGGCCCGTCCGCTGGTTACGCGGCTACGCCGACGCGCTGGCCGGCGTCTGGAACACCACCGAACCGCTGTGGAGGCGGGCCCGGCCGCTGCTGGACAGGGAGGTCGAACGGGTCGGCGTGGCCACCGTGCGCGGCGGCCCCGAACTGCTGCTCGGCGCGCTCAGCGACCGCATCGTGCACGGCGAGCGCGGCCTGCTCGTCTCCGGCGGCGAGACGGGCACGTACGAGCTGGGCGACCGGAAGATCGTGCTGGTGCCGATGCCGGCCGGGCGCACCTCGCTCATCCTCGGCCTGGACGACCCCGAGGCCGTCTGGATCGCCTACCCCGTGCCGGGGCGGACTCGCTGTGGCGCAGACCGGTCGCGCCCGCCGTGGACGAGCTGTCGGCGCTCGTCGGCCCGGTCCGCGCCGACCTGCTCTGCGCGCTCGACCAGCCCATGACCATGTCCATGCCGACCACGGGCATGAGGATCGCGCCCAGCGGTCTCACGTACCACTGCGACCGGCTGCGGGACGGTCGGCTGATCACGAGGGAGCGCCGGGGGCGCGAGGTGTGGATCGCCCGTACCCACCGGGCCGAGGAGCTGCTGGAGCTGTTCCGGCACTGACGTGAGCGCCGGGCAGGCGCTGTGGGAAGCGCTGAGGAAGGGAGTCGGGCGTGCTGCTCAAGTTCCACGGCGACGCGTTGCGGGGGTGCGCGGCGGCGGCCAGGTCCGCCTCGGGCGCCTTCGCCGGGCTGACCTGCCCCGCCCTGGACGCCGCGGCGTACGCGAACGTGCCCGGCGTGGTGGGCATGAAGACCGGCGGTGGTTACCAGGGCTACTGAGCGACCGCTGGGCGACTACGTCACTTCACGGCAGGCGGCGCGTCCGGATGCTCGTCATGCCCCGCCGCCTCAGGGCCTCGCCCCGTCGGGGAACCCGGTCCAGCGCAGGTCGGCCGGGAGATGGCTCATGTCGTTGAACATCACGAGCGTCGGCGGCAGGCCGGTGCGGTAGTCGATGACCGTCAGCGCGGCGTTGGCGCTGTTCAGGCCGAGCCACCGGGATGGCGGCGCGTCCAGGGCGTGCCGTACCAGCCACGCGATCTGGTAGGCGTGCGTCACCAGGACCTCGTGAGTGTCGTTCCGGGCTCCCGCCGCGGCTGTTTCGGGGATCTTCGCGAACCGGTCGACCAGGGCCTCGGCGAGCTTGTGACCCGAGGCCGCCTCGGCGGCGTCGTAGCCGTCGAAGAACCCGGCCCAGGAGGCGGGCGTTTCCGCCGCCTGGGGAACGTAGGGCAGATGGTCGATGAGTTCGGCGGCCTCGGCGACGGGCGCGTTCCGCAGGTGCCGCGCGACTTCGTGCGCGCTGGCGGTGGCTCGCGGCAGCGGAGAGTGCCACACGGCGTCGACCGGCAGGCCGGCGAGCCGCTCGCCCAGCAGGCCCGCCTGCCTGCGACCGAGGTCGGTGAGGTTTCCGAACGCGTCGGCGGCGCCGTGGCGTGCCAGGTAGAGGTGTCGCGTGGTCATGAGCAGTTGGGGCGCGGCGCCCGCGTGGGCCCGCCTCCCGTCTCCTCCTTTCGAGCCCTGGGTGACGTGGGTGGGTGCGGCTCGGGGATGGCTCCCGTGCCGGAGAGACAGAGGATCGGTCACACACCGGCCGCCGTGACGGTGCCGGCGGCGCCGTCGATGGTGATGGTGCTGTCGTCGCGGAGCCTGCTCGTCGCGTTCGGGATGCCGAGGACCGCGGGGATGCCGTGCTCGCGAGCGACGATCGCAGCATGGGAGAGCGCGCCGCCGGTCTCGGTGACGACGCCGGCCGCGACGCGCAGCAGCGGCGTCCAGGCGGGGTCGGTGAAGGGGCAGACGAGGATGTCGCCCGGGTGCACGCGCGCGAAGTCGCCGGGACCGCGGACGATCCGCGCGGAGCCGGTCACGACCCCGCGGCTGCCCGGCGTTCCGGTCAGCGTGGGCGCGGCGGCCGAGACGTGACCGGCAGGCGAAGGCCACGCCGGGGCGGCGGCCGAGGCGTGACCGGCTGGCGAAGGCCAGGCCGGGGGTGCGGCGGTGACCGGCCGTGCCTGCAGGATCCAGGTACGTCCATCGGCGATCGCCCACTCGACGTCCTGCGCGCCACCGCGTACGGCGGCGATCTCCTTGCCCAGCCCGGCGAGCAGGGTGGCGGTCGCGTCGTCGATCGCCGGCCGGTCGCGGGCGTGGACGGGCACGTCGGACCTGACGAGCCGCCCGCCGCGCCGGTCGAGGCGGGTCCGTTTGCGCGCGACCGTACGGGTGACCGACCCGTCCTCGGCGACGAGGTAGGCGTCGGGGGTGACCGTGCCGCCGACGATGCTGGGGCCGAGCCCCCAGGACGCCTCGATGCGGACCGCGTCGTGCGGGTCCGCGGGGGTGAACATGACCCCGGACACCTCGGCGTCCAGATGGCGTTGCACGAGGACGGCCATGACGAGATCGGCGAAGGGCCGGTCACCGCTGCGGGAGGCGTCCCGGTAGTCGACGGCGCGGGAGGTGAACAGCGAGGCCCAGCAGGCGCGCAGGGCGTCGGTGACCGCGCCGGCTCCGCGCACGGCGAGAAAGCTGTCGTGCTGACCGGCCGCCGACGCCTGTCCGGTGTCCTCGTGGGCGGCGGATGATCTGACCGCGACGGGCGGATCACCGAGCGCGTCGAGCGCGCGTCCGAGCGCGTCGGTCAGGGTGGCGTCGACCGGGCGGGCCTCGATCGCCCACCGTACGGCGTCGAGACGGTCCGGCTCGCCGGCGAACCGCTCGAGGTCCAGGTCCCGGACGGCGTCGCGGTAGGCGGCGAACGGCACGACGAAGCCCTCGGGAACCGGCAGTCCCGCGCGAAGCAGCGCGCCGAGCGCACCGGCCTTGCCCCCGCACGTGTCGGTGGCGGCCGACATGAGGGGTACGATCATCCGCCCCGCCTTTCAACGAAAGATTGACAACAATTTGTTGATTGTGCATCATCGACAGCATGTCACGCAAGCAGGACACCACTCACACCGGGCGCACAGACCACGCCCAGGCCGACCGCGAGCACGACGCGAGCGAACGCCTTCTGCGCCTGGGCGCGGCCGCGCTCGACGCCCGCCCGTGGCGTCCCTCGCCGGCCCCGCCGACGGCGGTCGACCTCGTCCAGTTCGCCGTCTGGCGCAACGCCGACCTGAACCCGGATGACGTCCTGAGCGCGCTGGCCCTCCTGCCCGCCGCCCGCGCGGAGGTCGAAGGGCTGGAGTCCGCCCTGCTGTTCGTCGCCCGCAGCGCCGGGCTGACCTGGGCGCAGATGGCGACCGCGATGGGATTCAACTCCCCCCAGGCGTGCCAGCAGCACTACACCCGCCTGACCACGCGGCAGGACGCCGACTCGTGACCCGCGACTCCCCGTTCGACCTGCTGGTCCTGCACGCGGTGCGCATCCTGGGGTTCGCCGACGCCCCGGCGATCGCGCACCGGTACGGGCTCGATCCGGCCCAGACCGAAGAGTCGCTGCTCGACGCCGAGGCGCGCGGCTGGGCCGGGCACTCCGCCTTCGCCGACACCGCGGGCTGGTCGCTGACCGAACTGGGCAGGGCCGAGAACGAGCGCCGGCTCGCGGCCGAACTCGCCCGCGTCGGCGGCGCCGACGAGGTCCTCGACGTCTACCGCGAGTTCCTCCCGCTGAACGCCCTCCTGCTGCGAGCCTGTACCGACTGGCAGCTCCGGCCCACCGCCGGCGACCGGTTCGCCGCCAACGACCACGGCGATCCCGCCTGGGACGCCAGGGTCCTTCGCGAACTCGCCGGCATCTCCCGCGCGCTCACGCCACTGGCCGACCGGCTCGAGAGCGTCCTGAATCGGCTGGGCGGATACGACACCCGATTCGTCGCAGCCCTGGCCCGCGCCCAGGCGGGGGAGAACGCCTGGGTGGACCGCACCGACGTCGACTCCTGCCACCGCGTCTGGTTCCAGCTCCACGAGGACCTCATCGCCACGCTCGGCCTCGACCGGAACGCGCGACCTTGACCCGGCCGCCGGCGTACGTGACTCCGGGCGAGTCCGTGGCCAGGACCACCCCGCACCTGCTGAGCCGCCCGGCCTCGATCACCGGCTCGGCCGCTTGCGCCGGGTCGAGCACCGGCCCTTCTGGGATGAGCTGGAGCAGGCTGACGGGCACCGGCGTGGCCTGGGCCGTGGCGTAGCCGGGCTTGTCCAGCACGTCGGTGCCCGGCACGGCGTAGCGGCGGCCCTCCTGGGCGACCAGGTAGTACGACTGGACCGCGTCGAGCCGGGCAGCACGCCCGCCAGTACGGCGCCGCCGGGCGGGAGCCGTACGAGGTCGGTGGCGCGCCGGTGGCCACCGCGTCGGCCGCGTCGTCGAAGACGGCCTCGGGCAGCTCGTGTCCGCGCGGGCGCAGGTGCAGCAGTTCGCCGTCGTGGACGGCCAGCTCCGCGAGGGTCGCGTCGGGGGCGAACGGCGGCCCGCCGAGCCGCTGGAGCACCTACCCGCCGTGGGCCGGCCCCGCCTCGGCCAGCCCCTCGCCGGCGATGCGCAGCAGGGTCGGCAGCAGGTTGCCCAGCGGGAGGTCCGGAGGCAGGCCCAGGTCCAGGAAGCCGCGCGGGGTCACGACGGTGACCCGGCACAGGCCGGTTCCGGTGGCGCTCGCTCGGACGAGCGTATGGATCGGGCACCGAATACGGCGGGCGAAAAGCATCTAGGAATTTTGAAATATCGCCTATATCCCTATGTAAGCGGCTTTTATGAGGCGGTGAGCGGCAGCCTGATCGTGGTTCGCAGGCCGGAGCGGCGTCAACCGCCGGAGCCTCCGGGTGGAGGGGTGCTCCTCGAGCCACCGCCGGAGATCCCCGAGACGGTCACGGGCGGCGGGATGACACAGTTGCTCACGTACCTGCCCGTGACCGCGGGGGCGGGGGCGATGGCGCTGATGTTCACCGGCGGCAGCGCGAGCAATCCGATCATGCTGGTCTCCGGCGGCCTGTTCGCGGTCTCCATGATCGGCATGAGCGTGGGCCAGATGGCGCGTGCCGCGGGCGAGCGCAAGAGCCGGCTCAACGGTCGGCGCCGCGACTACTACCGCTACCTGGAGCAGGTGCGCGAGCGCGTACGGAAGGCCGCCGCGCAGCCGCGCCCGGTCAGGAACCGGCTGCGGGCGCCGATCGGGCTCGGGGCCGACAGGCGGCCGGTCGAGCAGGACATCAAGGAGGCGGCCCAGGGCGGGATGGGCCCGCACGGGCTGGTGGTCGGCGCGACCGGTTCCGGCAAGTCGGAGCTGCTGCGCACGCCGCCGCCGAAGGAGCCCGCCGCGCTCGACCGGCTCCTGCCCCGCATCGAGGCCACGCCCCGGCACGGACTCACGGCGGCGGGCACGGCCCAGGAGCGGCCAGGACGGCTGCACGTCGTGGCGGGGATCGTGGACAGCCCGTTCGATCGGCGGCGGGACCCGTACTGGTTGGACCTGTCGGGCGCGGCGGGCAACGTCGCCATCGTGGGGGCGCCGCAGACCGGCAAGAGCACGCTGATCACCTCGCTCGCGCTCACCCACACCCCGAGGGAGGTGCAGTTCTACTGCCTGGACTTCGGCGGCGGCACGCTGTCGGCGCTGTCCGGGCTGCCGCACGTCGGCGGCGTGGCGGTCCGCTTGGACGCCGACGCGGTACGCAGGACCGTCGCCGAGGTCAGGACGCTGCTGGAGCGGCGCGAACGGCTGTTCGTGGAGCGTGGGATCGACTCCATGGCCATCTACCGCAGGATGGTCGCCGCGGGCGTCTACGAGGGCGACGGCCGGGGCGACGTGTTCCTGGTGGTGGACGGGTGGGCCACGCTGCGCCAGGAGTACGAGCAGCTCGAACCCGACCTCGGCGACCTCGTCACGCGCGGGCTGGGCTTCGGCGTCCATGTCGTCGGCACCGCCAACCGGTGGCTGGAGTTCAGGGCGCGGCCCCGGGCGGGACGGTGCCGGTCCCGGGCACCGTCCCGCCCGTCGCGGGAGGGGCGGGTGACCCCACCGGTCCTGATGGGCCCGTTCGCCCCGGCTCAGGTGCCCCAGCGGCGGACGTTGGCCTGCTCCGCCTCCCGCCTGATCGCGGTCGCGTCGTTCAGCGCGGGCCCGAACCGCTGCATGGTGTCGCCCATGGTGACCACGGCCTGGTTCCACTGCCGCTTGGCGTCGAGGTAGACGCCCTTGGCGAAGCCTTCCCAGGTCTCCAGGACCTTGAGGTCGGCCTCGAGGTCGGCCAGCTCGCCGACGAGGTTGGCGTACGCGCGGGCGGGCCGGTTGCGGATCTGCTCGATGTTGCCGACGGCGAGCTGCGCGCGGTCCGCGGCGCTGTGCACGTCGGGTGGGTCCGCGGCCGCGCCGGGCCCGGCCGCCGGGAGCACCGAGGTGACCGCCTGCAGTCGTTCGACGTGCCTCCCGGCTCTCGGCCGAGGAGCGTACGGGTGGGCCCGGTCACTTCGAAAAGCCGCGAAGTGTCGCGACGGTGGTCAGGTGGGGGTGTGCACGACGGGGTCGGCGACGTCGTGGGCGCGCAGGTGGCCGCACATGCCCCACCGCTCGCGCGGCGGGCTCTCCATCAGGGCGGACCCGAGGAGGTGAGCGCCGTCGCCCTGTTCGAGGGCGTCGAGGACGCCCGCGGTGCGGCGGGTCTCCTCGGCGACCGTGCTCTCCCAGATCGCGCGCCACCGGGCGGTATTGGGCCTGACCAGCGCGACGGCGCTGTCGTAGAAGGCCCGCACCGCGTCAGGGCCGCCCTCGGCCAGCCGCAGGAAGCCCGCCACGGCCAGGTCGCGCCTGCGCAGGACCGCCTCCTCGACGCCGGTGCCGGGCAGCGTCGCGGCCGCCCGGTAGCGGACGGGGTCGGCCACCACCTCCGGCGGGAACGTCATGACGGCGTCGCCCGCCTCGGGCAGGCCCGCGTTCGACATCACAACCACCACCTCCAGGCCGCCCCCGTTGACGGCGCGGTGGATGGTGCCGGGGGTGAACCACACGGTCGAGCCGGGGCCGAGCGGCGTCTCGCGCAGGCCGTGCACGTCGAGGGTCTGCAGCGTGCCGCGTCCCGCGACCACGACGTACGCCTCCGTCGAGGCCGTGTGCAGGTGCGGCGTGCCGCCCTCCAGGCCGTCGGCGCACGCGGCCCCCGAGTAGACGGTCAGCCCGCTGACCGACGTGCCGCCGGGGAAGGTCATGCCAGCGCCTCCCGTCCCCGCTCGGCCAGCCGCGCGGTGCCGTCCTCGCCCCGGTCGCCGTCGGCGATCACGACCGCGTACCGGAAGCGCAGGGTCTCGCCGTCCGGCAGCGGCACCTCCTCGCTGAAGAACGGCGCCGGGCAGAGGCAGGCGAAGTTCTCGCTGCGCGCGAACCACTGCGGCGGGTGCCGGGGGTTGGCGGTGTCGTCCACCATGACGATCGTCGAGTGGCCGCCGCTCTCGTCGTGCCGGCCGCGGAAGCCGAACCACTCGGCCCGCGTGCCGCGCAGCTCGTCGCCGCCCGCCCCGTCCGGCGACAGGATCGCGCCACCGGTGAACGAGCGCGGCCCGCGCCAGAACAGGCCGCCGTACCCGGCGTTCTCGCGGCCCTTGGTGGTCGGGGAGCCGAAGTCGATCGTGGCGCCGGACACGTTGGTCAGCTCGGTCTCGAACCGCAGCGCCCAGGTGGCGTCGTCGACGATCGTGGCCGTCAGGTCCCGCCGCTCCTCGATGACGGGCGCGCCGGCCTGCGAGGTCCAGCCGAGCGTGTGCCCGATCGCGACCCGGCCGCCGTCGGCCGTCAGCGTGGTCAGGTCGCGGTGCGTGGCGCTGCCGTTGTTGTCGAGCTGCCGGTACCGCCCCTCCCCGTACGTCGGCCCGCCCCAGAAGTTGTGCTCGCCCACGTGCGGCAGCGACCAGGCGATGCCCTTGTGCCAGACGTGGTCGTGCGGCCGGTACAGCGACACCAGCGCGCCGCCGAGCGTGCGGACCGGGTGCAGGTACGGCTTCGGCGACTCCAGCACCGGCGTGTCCGGGCGGTAGACGTAGGCGAACAGCTCGACGTCGCCCGCCGTGACGGCGATCGAGCGGCCGAGCGCGTGGGTGGCCTGCAGGGTCACGGGTTCCTCCAAGGGGCGCCCGTGCCGTCCATCCGCCGGGCGAACGGGCTGTCTGCGGTGATCTGCCCGGCCCGTACGCGCTCGCCGGTGAAGGCGGAGGCGTACAGGGCGGCGATGAACTCCATCGTGCGCCGGGCGTCCGCGGTGGTGACCGGCGGTGTCTGGCCCCGGTCGAGCGCGTCGAGCACGGCCGCGAGCCAGTCGCCGTGGCCGCTGGTCCCCTCGCCGCGCTCCGCGCCCCACAGCGTCTTGACCTGCTCCTGGCCCGGGGCCGGGGTGACGGTCCAGTCGTCGTCGGTGTAGCCGTACACGTGCTCGACCTCGACCGTGGCGCGCTCGTAGTCGAAGCGCAGCTCGGACGTCTCACGCGGCGAGACGACGGAGTTCACCACCGTGGCCACCGCGCCGCTCTCGAACGTCACCAGTGCCATCGACACGTCCTCGGTGTCCACCGGGCGGGCTTGGCGGGCGGCCACGGCCGTGACCTCGCTCCACGGGCCGAGCACCGACAGCAGCAGGTCGAACTGGTGGATGCCGTGCCCCATCGTGGGCCCGCCGCCCTCCGACTCCCACGTGCCGCGCCACGGCACCGCGTAGTAGGCGTCGTCGCGGTACCACTGGGTCAGGCACGTGGCCAGCAGCGGGCGGCCCAGCTCACCGGAGTCCTGCAGGCGGCGCAGCCGGGCGGCGGCGGCCCCGAAGCGGTGCTGCAGGACGGTCGCGACGTGCGCGCCCGTCCTGTGCTCGGCCTCGATCAGGGTGTCCAGCTCGGCCAGGGAGAGCGTGGGCGGCTTCTCCACCAGCGCCGTCACCCCGGCCTCCAGGCACGCCAGCGCGAGGGGAGCGTGCAGGCGGGGCGGGGTGCACAGGTGGGCCGTGTCCGGCCGCTGCTCGCGCAGCAGCTCCTCGGCTCCGGCGTAGGCGTGCGGGACGCCGTACCTGTCGGCGAACTCGCGCGCCCGCCCGGCGTCCACGTCGGCCACGGCCACCAGCTCGGCCCGGCCGCCGGACCTCTCGACGGCCTGCGCGTGCGCGTGCGCGATCCCTCCGGTGCCGATGATGGCGGCCCGGTACGCACGCGCCTCGCCTGGCGCGTTCACACGGGACTCCTCGACGGGATCATCAGTGCCTCCTGCGGGGTGAACGCGTTGGGAAAGCGCATTCCGCAGGTTCGCACGCCGTCGCGCGAGCGTCAAGCACGTCGCGACGCGGCGTGGACGAATCCCTGAGGGCCCGCGCTCCGGCGCGCCTCCGGAACGCGGGCCTGCCTCTCAGCTCAGGGAGGATCGATCTGACGGGATCGGCGGGTCAGCGGGAGAACGCCTGGAACTCGGCCGCCCTGACCTGGTCGCGCTGCGGGCTGGCCGTGGCGCAGTCGGTCGCCGAGTTCGGGTCGTTGTCCTGCTCACCGGCGAACAGGGGGTTGCCGGTGCACTGGGTGGTGAGCGTGCGGAGCATCAGGTGGGTGGCGTTCGTGTCCCGCACGTCGAACGACTTGACGAGCATGTCCGCGCCCCGCGGACGCGGCAGCGTGGCGTCGAAGGCGTTCGACGGGCTGGTGTAGATCTTCTTGAACGCCGCGGGGTCGGCGCAGTTCGCGCTGCACGCCAGCACCTCGAAGGAGCGCAGGCTGGAGAAGCGGTTCTGGCCACCGGGGTCGGCCGGGTCGCCGACACTCGGCCGCAGCATCGCGCTCACCTGGACCCTGCCGACCCTGACCGGCTGGTCGCCCGCCAGGTCCACCACCACCGACTTGCCCGCGGGGGCGCCGGTGAGCGAGGCCCAGTTCGTGGCCTCGGTCTCGTCGATCAGCTTGGCCTGGTTGACGCCGTCGCCGGCCGCCGTCGCCCCGTTCGCCGCCGCGGCGTGGTTGCGCGGCAGGGCCAGCGGGAGCGGCAGCTCGACACCCGGGACGACCGCGTACTTCAGCCGCCGGTGGCCGAAGCCGGCTCCCGCGACCACGAAGTCGTACAGGCCGGGGGTCATCTGCACCGTGTCGCCCAACGGCGTCGCCGGGTCGGTGTCGGCGACGGGCACCGCGCGGCCCTCGTAGTCGCCCACGTACAGCCGCAGCGCGGCGTCCTTCGCCTCGCCCAGGGGCTTGAGCTGGAGTGAGCCGTTCTTGCCTGACGGGTTGACGAAGCTCGGGGTCGGGTCGGGGTCGCTCGCGCCCCGGCTGACCGCGCCCTCGCCGAGACCGTGCTCGGCGAACGCGCGCCAGATGATGTCCTGGTTCGTGCCGCCGAAGCGGATCGCGTCGGCCGCCAGCAGCGCGTCACGGTGGTCGACGTAGCTGACCGAGCCCGTGGCCATCAGCAGCAGCGCGTCGAACGAGAGCTGCACCCAGCGCCGGTTCCCCGGGCACTTGTCCACCGCGGTCTCACCCTCGGCGCACGCCTTCTGCTGCTTGGCCGTGCCCTGGCCGTACCGCTTGATGAAGGCCGCGCGCACGTCGAACTGCGTGGCCGACCAGATCTCCCCGTCCGCGTGCGACTGCGTGCCGACGATGTCGTAGCCGAGATCGCTGTAGTTGAGCGGCGACTTCGACATGTCGTAGTTGCGGATGCCGCGCGTCTGGTCGCCGGTGACGTAGCCGCCGGTCACGTACGGGGTCTGGCCCGAGGGGCGGAAGCCGTTCTCGAAGAGGTACTCCATGGCGAACAGGTCGGAGGTGCTCTCGTTCATGGCCGGGGGCTGCGACTGGAAGCCGTTCCAGCCGGCGTTCGGCCCGGCGACCATGCGGCCGGAGATGGCGTGCGTGTACTCGTGGCCGATGACCGACATGTCATAGTCGCCGTCCACGCAGGGCGCGTAGAACGAGCCCGCGATCGGCTGCCACAGGTACATGTTGGTGATCGGCGCGACCCCGTCGGGGCCGGTGATCTGGTTGGCGTTGTCGCGTACCGACAGGACCCGGGCGCCGGCCTGCGCGTTGCCCTGCTCGGGGTCGTTGCCGAGCCCGCCGCGCCCGCCGTTGTCGGCCTGCATGTTCCAGGCGGTCTCGGTGAAGCCGAGCCGGTACGACCAGTCGTGCATGCGGTTGTGCATCGCGTTCAGGTTGGCGATGGCGGCCTCGAGGTCGTTCTCACCGGGCTGGTCGAACACGGCCGGGTCGCACTTGGACTCGTACCAGGTGTTCTTCCAGGGGTAGGCGTAGTTCCTGCTCGGCGTGAGCACGTTGGACCGGGTGCCGACGCTGAACGCGTCGCCGCTGGCCCGGTTCTCGAAGGTCCTGGCCGCGTTGCCGAGGCTGGAGTCCGTGGGCTCGTTCGTGGTGTGGTCGACGTCCCACGCCTTGCCGGTCGCCGGGTCGCCGCCGGTGACCAGGTCGCAGCCGTCGCCGGGCGCGGGGCACCAGGTCTGGCGGGTGTCCTTGGAGGAGTAGTCGTCGCGCGGGTTCGCCGGGAAGACCGACCACTGCGGGTTCTCCGGCTCGAAGTGGTCGACGAGGTTCTCCCGCGTGATGATGGCGCCACTGACCGCGTCCACGTGCGTGGTGTAGCCCACCTCGGCGCCCTGCTGGCCGCCGATCAGGACGACCTGGTACGCGCTGTGCACCCCGTCGGGCGCGGGCACCGCCACCGGCGTCGCCTGCTTGGTGACCGCCGTGGCCAGGTCGATGCCGCCGTCCCTGGCCGCGATCTCCATGGCCTGCTGCGCGGTCAGCGCGGCGGCCGGGGGCGCGGCCGTCTGGCGCGACAGCGAGGAGGTCACGTGCCTGACCTGGCCGTCGGACACGCCGGCCGAGACGAGCCCGTCCACGCCGGCCGGCAGGTCGCCGAACCGCTGCCGCAGCAGGACCGCGTGGCCCGAGCCGATGGGGTTGACCGCGACGGTCTCCAGCGCGTCCACGGCCTGCGCCGAGAGCCCGAAGACGGCCTCGCTCGCCTTGAGGTAGCCCTTCGCCGCCTGGACGGGGTCGGAGCCGAGGCCCTCGGCGAGGGGTTGCGCGCTGATGACGGTGGCCGGGGTGCCCAGCTCGTTCCAGCGGATCTCGGCGCCGGGGGCGGCGGCGCGCCGCTCGGCCGCCGCCGGGGGCGGCACCCGGCCCTGCCGGTTGTCCAGGTCGGGCTTGCCGTGGCCGTCTTCCTGGAGGTCGTGGATCGGTGGGGCCTGCCCGGCGGGTTCGCCCAGGGCCACCCCCGCGAGGGGAAGAACCGACGCGGTCAGCGCCGTGACGATGAGTGTGCTGCGTAACCAGGACGTGGTCGACACGTATCCCTCCTGCGTGTCAGGGATGCGCAGGTTTCGCGCATCTTCGCAAGAGTTAACATCGCCACCCGGAACTGACAAGATCTTGTAAAAGCAGAAATATCAGCGTATGGACCGGTTGAAAGTGCGGGACAGGCGGCCGGCGCCTCGACAGACCCGAAGAGTCGTTTCAAAGACGACCGTCCCTTATGTGGAATGAGGGGTTTGTCTGTCGTGCCCGGCTCAGTTCCCGCACTGATCATTCAACCGGTGCCCCGTCTGCACCGGCAACCGGTTTTCACCTGGCGGCGAAGACGGAGGCGTAGACCGGCCGGCCGTGCTCGGTGACCACCTGCCCGGCCAGCCCGTCACCCGTGAGCGTGGACAGCCGCAGGTCGAGGTAGCGCTCCTCCTCGACCATCCGCACGTCGCCGGCGGACGCGGGCAGCCACGAGGCCACCTCCGCCAGCCGGGCCGCCCGGTCGCGCGCCAGCTCGGCCCGCAGCTCCGCCAGGCTCCCCGCGTCGTACGCCGCCACCTCCCCCGGACCGGGCTCCGCCTGCCAGGCGGCCACGCCGTACGCGAAGCACACCAGCGCCGTCCACAGCTCGGCGAAGTACGCCGCGTCGGGCGCCAGCTCCAGCCCCGCGAACCGGTCACGGACGAAGAACAGCGCCCCGAGCTGCCCCGGCATCAGCTCCAACCGGCTCTGGAACTGGGTCAGCGTGGCCCGCCTGCGCGACAGGATCTGCTCCAGGTGACCCCGGGAGGGCAGCCCGTACGCTCGGTTGAGTTCGCTGATGTCCGGCCAGAGCTTGGCGTAGTCGTGCCGCCCGCGCAGCGCCATCGCCCTGGCCCGCAGCTCCAGCGGCAGCACGAAGAACCACTGGTCGCGGCCCTCCAGGTAGCCGCCCTGCCCCGACTGCACGCAGCAGGCGTCGTCGAAGCGCCTGGTCTGCCCCGCGCCGAGCAGCGCGGAGGAGCACAGGGCGTGGTTCTGGGCCGCGTCCTGGATGTAGCCGAGGTGCAGCGGCACGATCGCCACGCCCTCGCGGGCGCCGTTGAGCAGTTCCACCTGGCCGTAGCCGACGACCCGCTTGAGCTTGAGCCCGGAGCGGGGCGGCACGATGCCGGGACGGGCCGGGCCGTGGAGCGGCACCATGGTCAGCGCTCCTGCGCGCTGGGGGGTGCCGGCCCGGTAGCCGTTCAGGTCGAGCGATTCGGGCAGGATGGTGGCCAGGCTGGTCATGTGCGTCCTCCTTCCAGCCGGGCGAGTGTCGTCGTACGGATCCAGTCGCGCCCGGCCGCGCAGTGGCCGAACATCCACGGCAGCAGCCCGGCGAAGTCGTCCTGGTGCCAGAACGGCTGCCGGGGCAGCGCGGGCGCGGGGTCGCGCAGGGTCAGGTCGTCGCCCCTGGTGAAGGCCGCCAGGCACACCACCACGGGCGTGCCGACCCCGGCGCGCGGCAGCGTGGCCGCGACCCTGGCCAGGTCGCCCGGCAGGTGGTTCTCGTAGCCGTCGGTGACGACCACCGCCAGGTCGGGGCCCGTGGCGAGCGCGTCGAGCAGGGCGCCCGCCAGGTCGGCCGAGCCCGCGGGGGCGTGGGCAGGTCCGCCGGTCTCGACGACCGTGAGCCGCCCGCAGACCCGCTCCAGCACCAGCCGCAGCGCGGTGGCCTGCGACATCAGGGCCCACTCGCGCTCGCCGTAGCCGCGCATGGAGCCGGACGTGTCGAGCACCACGGCCACGTGCGCGGGCAGGCGGGGCAGCCCGCTCGCCGCCTCCGTCACGTATCCCGCCAGCGCCGGACGCAGCTCGGCGGCCGGTCCGCCCTGGTGGAGGTGGACCAGCGTGGCGGCGATGTCGCCCCGGTTGGTGGGGGTGACGATCGGCGGGTGCTCCCTGACCGGGTCGATCGGGGCGGGCGGCTCCTGCGGGGCGGCCACGCCGTACGTGCCGGGCGCGTAGAGCGCGCGCAACCGCTCGACGGCCACGGCCGGGTCGGCCGTGAAGCGCAGCAGGCTCCTGCGCAGGCGGGCCGAGCCGGTGTCGCCCTCGGCGACCAGCCGGGCGCACCCGCGCGCGGTCGCCTTGCCGAGCGCGTGCTCGAAGCAGTCGGCCAGCGCCCGGCGGCGGGCCTCGATGAGCGCGTCGGCCTGCGGGTGCTCCAGCACGAACGCGACGACGGCCCGGGTGACGTGCTTGTGGTTGACCCGCAGCCGGCGCAGCGCCAGCAGCGTCGTGATGGCGTACGCGGGCGGCAGGCCGAACATGAGCGCCCTGGTGACCTTGGCCAGGATGGCCCGGGTGGCGTCGTCGAGACCGTCGTGCGTGGCGGCCAGCGTGTGCAGCAGCACCCGGGCGCGCTGCCACGGGAGCACACCGGGCACCAGCGCGAGCAGCGCGTAACCCTCGGGGTCGCTCCGCTGGGCGCTCCGGTGGAGCTCCGCGTCGTCCCAGACCGGCTCGCCATCCCTGGACAGAACCAGCGGGACATCATGAGTCCGGAAATGTTGGAGAAGAGTGGGAATTTCCACAAGCTGAAAGTCTAGAAATCTTCCCGGCGGAGCGACACCGATTTTCGGCGCCTGCCGAGATTCGCTCAGGACGCGATGACCGCAGGCCCGAATGCCGGGAAATACGAATTACCCGGCGGCGAAATCCGGCCCCCGTCAGGCCGTCACCCTTCGGGTCACGGCCTGACGTCCAGCCAGACGAGGCGGTGATCGGAGCTGGGGAACGGGAAGACGCCGGTCAACCTGGACAGCGGGTCGGCCTGCGGCGGCCAGAAGACCCCGCCGCCCGCGGCCCGCAGCCGCTTGGACGGCAGCACGTAGTCGGCACGGAGATTGCCGGGCGCGGTGTCGGCGAAGTCGGCCGTGTCGTACTTCGGGTCGCCGCGGTGGGCGGCGTTGGCACCGCCCTGGAGCGTCGCCGCCTCGGCCGCGCCCGCGCTCGACGGCGCGTGCCGGCCGTCGATCTTCGGGTGGTCGAGGAGCTGGTGGATCGCGTTCTGGTAGCTGTCGCCGTCGTTCGGGTCGGCGTTCTGGTCACCGGCGATCACGAAGGCCGCCCCCGGCTCCAGCCCGCCGCGCCTGCCCCGGTCGTCGTAGAGGTAGCCGCCCCGGCCCGGCTGGGTGTAGTCGGCCCAGAGCCGGATCTCGTCGTGGTTGCGCCGTCCGTTGCGGTCCTCCGCGCCGTCGAACGTGGGCGGCGTCGGATGGCTGACCAGGAAGTGCACGGTACGGTGACCGACGCGTACGGGCAGGTCCCAGTGGCTCTTGGAGGACAGGCGGACCTCCCGCAGTTCCTCGGCCGAGTACCAGTCGCCCGGCTCCGGCGTGGCGGGGTCGTCGGGCAGCGCGGCCCCGGGCATGTCCTTCCACCGGAACTTCTGGAACGTGCGCACCTCGCGCGGGTCGATCGGGTACTTCGAGTAGACGACCATCCCGTACTGCCCGGGGAAGGCCCCGAACCCGAACGCGTCGTCCCCGTAGCCCGCCGCGCCCGGCGTGGTCACCACGTTGCCGTCGTTGTTGAGGTCGAGGCCCGAGGCGAGGCCGGTGTTGCTGGGCGCGGTGAAGCGGTACCGGTACTCGATCGGCCGCGCGCCGCCCTGGCCGACCGACAGGTAGTTGTCCTGGAAGAGGCGGGCGGCCGTGCCCGCGGCGTCGAAGTCGAACTCGTTGACGAGCAGCACGTCGGGGCGCGCCCGCTGGACGATCTCGGCGATGACCTTGGCCTGGGTGTTGCCCGTGGTGGACAGGTCGGCGACCAACTGGCCGTCCGCGCCCCGGTTGAGCGAGGCGTTGAAGGTGGCGAACCTGACCTGGCCCGTGGCCTGCGCCTGGGCCGGGAAGGAGGTCAGAGCCGCCGCCGCCACGACGACGGCCAGGACACTGCGGAAGATCATGGTGCTCTCCTGACTCGGGCCCGTGACGCGGGCCCGCGGCCGGATCATGGCACCTTGCGGCGGAGACGCACCACTACGTCCCGGTGAACACTTCCCTCAGCGCAGCGCCGCCGCCTCGCCCTCCTGCTCAACCGGGGCGGGGACGGCGCGCGTCCGCGCCTGGGGCGCGACCCGGTCCGCCCAGGTCGCCACGACCTCCTCCAGGCGCGGGAACTCCGACTCCAGGAAGGCCAGGCCGGGCGTGGGCACGGTCGCGCCCAGTTCCACCAGCAGCGGGCGCAGGTGCACCTCCACCGCCAGCGCGTGCCGGGCGTCGCCCATGACCAGCAGCGGCAGCGCCGTGGTCCCCGCCAGCGCCTGCGGGCGCAGCCGGTCGAGGAACGCCTTGAGCAGCCCGGTGTAGGTGCCCTTGTAGGTCGGGCTGGCCACCACCAGCACGCTCGCCTCCGAGACCAGCTCCAGCGCCACCTCCACGCCGGGGTGCGAGCCGGGCGCGAGCAGGTGCGGCCCGAGCGCCGACAGGTCCACCACGTCGTACGCCTCCCCCGGCGCACCGGGCGGCTCCGCGGCCCCGAGCGCCGCGGAGCCGTTCCCGGCCGCCTTGACCCCGGCGTCCCTGTCCGCGCCGGACACGGTGGCGCCGGAGGGCCGGAGCCCAAGCCGGTGGCCGATCGCGTGGGCCGCCTCGACGGCCACGGTCAGCGTCCTGGAGCCCTCACGGGGGTTGCCGACCAGTGCGACGACGCTCATCGTGCCACCGCCGCCGCGCCGCGCGCCCAGCCGAGGGCGCGCTGCCTCCACGTCTTCACGTGGCCGGGCACGGTCTCCTCCTCCGTCTCGATGACGAGCGCGAGGTCGCCCTCCGCCTCGTCGTCCGGCAGGTCGTACCAGTGGACGTCGCCCTCGCGCTCGTCCGCCGCCGGGTACCGGCGTGTCGTCTCAGCCATGGGAGGCCGCCACCTTCCGTTCGGAGGGCACTTCCGCGACCTCCATCGCGACGGCCCGCCGCCGTCCCTGGGGGATCGCCTCGTCGAGGTCGCGCGTGACGAGGACGATGGTCTTACCGGTGTGCTGCGGGACGCGGGCGAGGGTCTCCTGCAGCCTCTCGCGCGTCCGCACGTCCAGCCCGGCGAACGTCGTCCGACAGCAGCACACCGGGGTCGAGGGCAGGGCCGCGGACCGGCGGGCGACGCCGGGCGGCACGGTGACCGCGTCGCCCGGCCCGCTCCGCAGGCTGAGGTGGAGGCCCTGGCTCATGCGTACGAAACTACGAGCCCCTCGACCTAAAGTCAACATTTCCTACATGAGATACAGAGAATTGTGCACCGCTAGTGTCGTCCCCGTAACGCAGACGACCGTCGAGGGAGCCGTTCCGATGATCTTCATCACCGCGAAGTTCCGCATCCTGCCCGAGCACGCCGACCGCTGGCCCGAGATCGCCTCCGGGTTCACCGCCGCGACTCGGGCCGAGCCGGGCTGCCTGTGGTTCGACTGGTCGCGCAGCCTCGACGACCCGAACGAGTACGTCCTGGTGGAGGCGTTCCGAGACGGCGAGGCGGGGGCGGCGCACGTACAGTCGGCGCACTTCAGGCAGGCCCAGCAGACGTTGCCGCCCTACCTCGCGCAGACGCCCCGCATCGTCAACACCACCGTCGCCCAGGACGACTGGTCCGAGCTGGGCGAGATGGCCGTCCCCGAGCGCGGCTGACCGACCCGCGCCCGCGCGCCGAACGGGCTCGGCGCCCGTCACCGATTCCCGTTCTGGCAAACACGTGTCGGACGATCTCTCCGGTGTGCTTGACTCCCGCCTGGCAACCACACCCTCTGGGAGAGTTCATGGGGGAGTTCGTGGGAATCGACCCCTGTGGGGCACAAGTCCTGATCCTCCGGCTGGAGGCGGGCGAGGGATTCCTGAGCAGGACACGGTCAGGGCTCGACGCGGCGATCGCGGAGGCGGGGCCCGACTGGGCCGGACACCAGGGCAGCACGGCCCTGCACCGGGCCATGGCGTTCTTCCATGAGTCCCGGCAGGACCTGAGGTGGCGCGTCGACACGGTCGAGCAGCTCGTGCCGGTGCGTGAGAGGGGCCTGCTCACGGCGGACTTCCCCTTCGCCACCGAGGCCGAGGCCCGCAAGTCCGCCGAAACCGCCGCGACCTCCCTCCGTGCGACTGCCGGAGACGCCGCCCCCGAAGACGCGGCCCTCGAAGACGCGGACCTTGGAGGCACCGACCTTGGAGACACGGCCCTTGGAGACACGGATCTCGAAGGCAGGGGCGAGCCGGGCGGTCCGGCGCGGGTGCGGGCGGACTTGGCGAGCCAGGTGGGCGATCCCGCCTTCGCCGCGACCCTGCTGGCGGCGCTCGGCCCGGACGTGGTCACCCGCCTCCTCGTCGCCGGGGAGCGGGTGATCGCCGAGGCGTTCGCCGGAGCGGAATGCACCGGCCGACTCGGCGACGAGTGGTACGCACTGATGGACGACGCCCCCGCCACGGCCCTGACCAGCCTGGTGACCCTGGCCACGCAGTCGGGAACGTTCCTCGACCGGGTGGCGGTCGCCCTGCTGGGCCGTACGCCGGAGCCGGGCTGGAGCCCACGCGACCTGGTCGTGGCGTACGACGGCCGCCCGCTGGCGTTCCAGCAACTGCTGGCCGACCACCCACGCGAGGCCCGCGTGCTGCTGGAGGCCGCCACCGGCGATCCCGCGAGCGAGCGTGCGCTCCGCGAGGCGCTGGCACCGGGCACCGGCGCCGACGGCCTGCGGGCGCGGGCGCTGACCAACCTCCGCACGATGGACCCGGCCCCATGGACCGAGCCACCCGCCGGACCACAGGTCGATCCCCGGACCGTCGAGAGGGCCGCCCAGAAGGCCACCCAGAATTCCGGCCCGCGGGTCGGCCCGCAGATGGGGGACGGCTGAGCATGCACGACAGGCACCGGCTGCTCCGCGAGGCGGCGGAGAAGGAGTCGCTCGCCGCCGCCTTCACCCGCTACGCGCGCGGCCTGCCGGACGCGTTCGACGGCATCCCTACGCGCCCGTCCGACTGCGAGTCCTTCTGGCGCGGTCTGGCCGCGCAACGCTTCCTCACCCAGGTCCTGCGGCTGCGCGGGGAGATGGACGATCTGGCGGACTCGTGCCTGGCCACCGCCGAGAACCTGCGCCACCGCGCCAGGCTCCTGCGCGAACAGGCCGTGTCGGAACAGGCGCGAGAACAGGCGCGGGAACAGGCGCGGGAACAGGTGGCGGAGCAGCACGCGCCCGCCTCGGACGACACCCCCTGGGCCAGATAGCCCGGCACCTCGGAACCCGCGAGCGGCGGCCTCCCACCCTTCGATCACCGCAAGTAGCCGCAAGCGGCTTGCGGCCCAGCCGCAAGAATTTGAGGTATCGCCGAAAGTAGTTCACAGGCCCTTGTGGAGCGGTGTGCGGTCGGCCTACTGTCGCCTCACCCCCCAAGAGAAACGAGCACGCATGCCTCGAACCCTCACCGCGGCGCTGCTGGCCGCCGCGCTGGCCTGCGGCCTCACCGCCCCGGCCACGGCCGACTCGGCCGAACCCGCCGTCACCACCGCTTCGGGCGGCTCCGGCGCGCCCACCACGGGCGGCTCGCATGGGACCGCTCCAGTCGTGACGCGGGCGGCCCTGAACCCCGCGCTGGTCGCGGGCCGAGGCGCCGACGTGCCCTTCCTGGAGCAGGAGGCGGAGAACGCCGCCACCAACGGCACGGTGATCGGGCCCGACCGCAGCGCGTACACGCTGCCCGCGGAGGCGTCCGGGCGCAAGGCCGTCAGGCTGACCCCGGGCCAGTACGTGGAGTTCACGCTGCCGTCCAGGGCCAACGCCGTCACCGTGCGCTACAGCATCCCCGACGCGCCCGGCGGTGGCGGCATCACCGCGCCGCTCGACGTCACGGTCAACGGCCGGGGCCGTACCACGATGACGCTGACCTCCGAGTACGCGTGGCTGTACAACCAGTACCCCTTCTCCAACGACCCCGGCGCGGACCTGCTGCACCCCGACTGGTGGATCACCGAGTGCTCGTGCGTGCCGAACGCCACCACTCCCCCGCCGGTGATCTCCAAGCCGTTCCGGCCCAGCCACTTCTACGACGAGCAGCGCCTGCTGCTCGGCCGTACGTACCGGGCGGGTGACCGGGTGCGGCTGACCGTGCCGGCCGCGTCGAAGGCCGCCTGGACGGTCGTCGACCTGCTCGACTCCGAGCTGGTCGGGCCGCCGAAGGTCGAGGCAGGGGCGGCCGACGTGCTGGCGTTCGGCGCCGACCCGACCGGGCGGCGCGACTCCGCCGGGGCGATCGACAAGGCCATCGCGTACGCCAAGCGCAAGCGGCTCAAGGTGTACCTCCCGCCGGGGACGTACCAGGTGAACCGGCACATCATCGTGGACGACGTGACCATCACCGGGGCCGGGAACTGGTACACGATCGTCAAGGGCCGCGAGGTCGCGCTGCCGAGCCCGGCCCCCGACGGCTCGGTGCACACGGGCGTCGGCTTCTACGGCCGGACGGCGGCCGAGGGCGGCAGCCGCAACGTGCACCTGTCGGACTTCGCGATCGAGGGCGACGTACGGGAGCGCATCGACACCGACCAGGTCAACGGCGTCGGCGGCGCGATGAGCGACTCGACCATCGAACGCCTGCACATCCGCCACACCAAGGTCGGCATGTGGTTCGACGGCCCCATGACGAACGTGCGCATCACCGGCAACGTCATCGTCGACCAGATCGCCGACGCGCTCAACTTCCACACCGGCGTCACGGACTCGCTCGTCGCGCACAACTTCATCCGCAACACCGGCGACGACGCGCTGGCCATGTGGTCGGAGAAGAGCGCGAACTCCGGCAACACGTTCGACCACAACACCGTCCAGACGCCCGTGCTGGCCAACGGCATCGCCGTCTACGGCGGCGCGGACAACACGATCTCCAACAACCTGATCGCCGACCCGATCAGGGAGGGCAGCGCGCTCCAGGTGGGCTCCCGCTTCGGCGCCGTACCGTTCACGGGGCGGCTGGACATCACCGGGAACACCACGGTGCGGTCCGGGACGTACGAGCTGAACTGGAACATCGGGCTGGGGGCGATCTGGTTCTACGCGCTGGAGAAGGACATCTCCGCCGACATCCGGGTCACCGGGAACGACTTCCTCGACAACACCTACAACGCGATCATGCTGGTCAGCGAGTGGTCGGTGAAGGACCTGTACTCGATCACGAACGTGCGCTTCAAGGACATCCGGGTGGACGGGACCGGCACCTCGGTGGTGAGCGCGCGGGTGAAGGGCTCGGCCACCTTCGAGAACGTGGACGCGCGGAACGTGGGCGCGGTGGGGGTCAACAACTGCGGGTCGTTCGGGTTCCCGTCCACGGGGTCGGAGTTCTCGCTGACCGACGGTGGCGAGAACGACGGCGGGTGGCTGGCGCCGTGGCTGCTCCCGAACACGATCACCTGCGACGACCGCCCGCCGGTCGTCCCGCCCCCAGCTCCGTCTCCCTGGTAGCCCTGGTAACAGGCCCGAGCCCCCGCCGCCCGCCTCCCTGCGCGGCGGCGGGGTCAGGGCAGCGGCGGGAAGAGGTCGCGGAAGTTGCGGACGAGAGGGTTCGGATCGTCCGTACGCCAGGTCACGTCCAGGGTGACGACCCTGGTGGCGGGCGACAGGGGACGGAAGACCACGTCGCCGCGCCGCAGCCGGGCCACCGACTCAGGGACGATCGACACCCCCATGCCCGCCGCCACCAGTCCCACGATGGTCTGCATCTGCACGGCCTCCTGGACGACCCGCGGCTCGAACCCGGCCGCCCGCGCCACGCCGACGATCTGGTCGTACAGGGCGGAGCCCAGGCGGCGGGGGAACATCACGAACGGCTCCCCCGCCAGCTCCGACGTCGGCAGCGGCGCGCGGGCGGCGAGGGGATGGCCGGTCGGCAGGGCGGCGAGCAGCAGCTCACGCGCCACCGTACGGGTGGAGAGCACCTCGGCGGCGGGCCCGGCGAGCGGCGCGTGCAGCAGGCCCACGTCGAGCAGCCCCTCCCGCAGCTCCTCGGCCTGCTGCGCGCTGGTCCGCTCGCGCAGCTCCACCTGGACGCCCGGGTAGCGGGCGCGGAAGCGGCGCAGGACCCTCGGCAGGGTGAGGTTGGTGGCCGACCCGACGAACCCGATCGCCAGCCGCCCCTCCTCTCCCCTGCCCGCCCGCCTGGCCGCCTCGGCCGCCAGCGCGGCGTGCGCCAGCGCGGTACGGGCCTGCGCCACGAACGCCTCACCGGCCGGAGTGACCCGTACCTGCCTGGTCGTACGCTCGAACAGCCGCACGCCCAGCTCCTCCTCCAGCTTGCCGATCTGCTGGCTGAACGGCGGCTGCCGCACGCCCTCGCGCTGGGCCGCACGGCCGAAGTTCAGCTCGTCGGCGAGCGCGACGGCGTAGCGGAGCTGCTGGAGATTCATAGGGGCTGTATATCAATGCCCGCCGACTCATCCCGGCGTCAACAGCCCGTGGCGGAGCCCCGCTGGTGGTTCCGCGGACGAGTTCGGAGCCGGTGGAGCCTAGAAGGTCACCAGGAACTCGTAGCAGTTCAGCATCCAGACCAGCAGCCAGAGTGTGACGGCCGGGAGCCGCATCAGCCCCCGCCCGCTTCCGTCAGCAGGCACCCGATACCACAACGCCTTCCCTCGACGGCGGTGTCATCCCCCAGTCTGCGTCCATGAACCCGGTCGCGCGCACACCGCCGTCTTACCCGTTGACGGGCTTGCCCAGCGCGCTGCCGGCCAGCCAGTCCTCCCACGACTTGGCCCATGGCGTCGGCCCGTTGCCGAAGCGCAGTTTTCTCGACGTTCCGGAAACCTCAATGATGTCGCCCCGCTGGGTGAACTCGTAGAACCAGCGGGCGTCGGCCGAGCTGGCGTTCACGCAGCCGTGGCTGACGTTGGAGTTGCCCTGCGCGCCGGTCGACCAGGGCGCGGCGTGGAAGAACGTGCCGCTGTAGGTCATGCGGACGTTCCACTTCGTGGGGATGCGGTACTCGCCCGGCTCCCCGATCGTGGCCGAGTCCATGACGATGTCGGCCGCCTTCTCCTGCGCGATCATGACGCCGGAGTAGCTGTCGTCGCCCGGCTTGCCCAGGCTGACCGGGATGGTCTTGACGACCCGGCCGTTCTCGCGGACGACCGCCTCGTGGGCGGTGGCGCTGACCTTGGTGATGTGCTCGTCCCCGACGGTGAAGGTCAGGCTGCGGTCCTTCGTCCCCCACAGCCCTGAGCCGGCGCGCAGGCCGGCCAGGTGCGCCACGACCGTGACCTTCTCGCCGACCGGCCAGTATTCGCGCGGCCTGAACTGGACCTCGCGGTCGCTCACCCAGCTCCACGCGCCCTCGACCGGCTGCGACATGCGCACCTCCAGCGACCGCTCGACCGCCGCCCGGTCCTTCCCGGCGGTGATCGGCTGGGACAGCAGGAGTTGCACGGGCATCCCGACGCCGACCTTCTCGCCGTCCAGGGGCGCCATGCCGCTCTCCAGCACCCGCGCAGGCTTGAGCGTGGTGAACGTGGCGCGGCCCGCCACCTGCTTGCCGTCGGTGCCGGTGGCCTGCGCGCTGACCGTGTACGTGGTCGAGGGGCGCAACGGCCACCGGGGCCGCCACAGGCCGTCCGCGGCGACCGCGCCCGTCACGGCGCGGCCCTTGGCGTCGGCCACGGCCACCTTCGTGACCTGGCCGCCGGTGGCCTTGACACTGATCCCGGCGTCGGGCGCGACCTTCTTCGTCCCGTCGGCGGGTGTGATCGACAGCTTCGCGACCGGGGCCCGTGCCTGCGGCGGCCCGCTCGGAGCCCCGGGGACGCCGCCGCCCGAGGTGCAGCCGGCGGTGACGGCCAGCGCCGCCGCCAAGGTGCTCACGAGTGTTCTGGTGGTCCGGCCTTTCCCCATCGCCGATGCCTCCAGTGCCCGACATGTTGATAATCCTCCACATTAGTCCGTTTCTGGCGATCCGGCGGACACCTGCCCGGATTGAGCCCGCCCATGCGGGCACGGCGCGCGCGGCGCGAGTCAATGATCTTGATCTGGTGTTCGGCGGACCACAATCATGGGCCGGTGGACTACTACCTGATCGCCGCGAGGGCGGGCGATCGCAACCCCTCAGGGCTCCTGGTGGAGGAGTTCGTCCTCTGCGACGACTACACGGCGGCCGGAATCGACGGCGCCGAGTGGAGAACGGAGAACGGGGCCTGGTCCGCCTCCGCGGAGCTGAGCCGGGCCATCCGAGCCGACACCGCGCTGCGTGGCCGGGTGACCCCGGTGAGCAGACAGGAGGCGAGCGACGCCTTCGCGCACCTCGGGGGCGGTGTGCTGCCGGAGGAGGCCGGGCTGCGCACCCTCTTCCAGGAGCGCCGCCACCTGCCGACCACGGCCCCGCTCAACCTGGGACGCAGTACGGGCTCCCGGCGCTACCGCATCCTGTTCGCCGGGGAACTCGGCGCCGACGGCCTGGCCAACGCGCGTACGGCGCTGCGGCTGGAGCCGACCGGCGACCCCCGCGTGGTCGGCACGGCCTCGGCCAACGCCGGCGGGCACGGCTTCACCTGGGAGCTGCGCCGCATCGGCGCGGGCATCGCCTGGTGCGTGGACGTGACCGCCCGGCTCGGCTCGGGCCCGGCCACCGCGCTCGGGGCCCTGCTGCACCACCACCGCCAGGCGGTACGCGAGCAGGGCCTCATCCCGGTCACCGTGGAGCGCTTCGCCTGATCCGCCACCAGAGATATCGGCCGATGAGTGTCACATTCGCCGCCCGTGTCTCGTCAAGGTTGTGACGATGCAACCGAGCCGGATACGGGATGGCGATGAAGGGCAGCTCACTGGCCAGGGCACTGGACGAACGCCTCGGCGGAGCGGCGTTCCTGAGGAAGGCCATGCGCAAGGTCTTCCCCGACCACTGGACGTTCTTACTGGGGGAGATCGCCCTGTACGCCTTCGTGGTCGTGCTGGTCACGGGCGTCTTCCTCACGTTCTTCTTCAAGCCGTCGATGGCCGAGGTGGTCTACGACGGCGCGTACGTGCCGCTGCGCGGCGTCACGATGAGCCAGGCGTACGCCTCGACGCTGGAGATCAGCTTCGAGGTGCGCGGCGGGCTGCTGATGCGGCAGATGCACCACTGGGCCACGCTGGTCTTCCTCGCCGCCATCGTCGTCCACCTGCTGCGCAACTTCTTCACCGGCGCCTTCCGCAAGCCCCGCGAGCTGAACTGGCTGATCGGCGTGGCCCTGTTCGTGCTGGTGATGCTCAACGGGCTGTTCGGCTACTCGCTGCCCGACGACCTGCTGTCGGGGGCCGGGCTGCGCATCCTGCACGGGGTGATTCTGTCGGTGCCGCTGGTGGGGACGTACGCGGCGGCGTTCCTGTTCGGCGGGGAGTTCCCCGGCGACGACATCATCGCCCGCCTCTTCAGCATCCACGTCCTGCTCGTGCCTGGACTGCTGCTCCTGCTCATCCCGCTGCACGCCGTGGTGCTGACCTGGCGGCAGACGCACACCCAGTACCGGGCCAAGGGGCTGAGCGACCGGGTGGTGCGCGGCGCGCCGTTCTTCCCGTCGTTCCTGGCCAAGACGACGGTGTTCTTCCTGTGGGTGACCGCGGTGGTCGCGGCGCTGGCCACCGTGTTCCAGATCAACCCCGTCTGGCTGTACGGGCCGTACGTGCCGAGCACGGTCAGCGCTGGCTCGCAGCCCGACTGGTACATGGGCTTCCTGGAGGGCGCGCTGCGGATCATGCCGCCGTGGGAGTTCACGCTGTTCGGGTACACAGTGACGATGAGCGTGATCATTCCTGCGCTGGTCGCGCCGGGGTTGCTGTTCACGGGGCTGGCGCTGTACCCGTTCGTGGAACGGTGGATCACCCGCGACCACGCCGTGCACCACCTGCTCGACCGGCCGCGCGACGTGCCCATGCGGGTGGGCGTCGGCGTCGCCGGGATCGTGTTCTACGGGGTGCTGTGGATGGCCGGGGGGAACGACCTGATCGCCTCCACGTTCCACATCTCGCTGAACGCGACGACGTGGATCTTCCGCGTCGCGGTGCTGGCCGGGCCGGTGCTCGGCTTCTTCGTCGCCCGGTGGATCTGCCTGGGGCTGCAGGCCCGCGACCGGCACACCGTCGAGCACGGCCTGGAGACCGGGGTGATCGTCCGCGGGGTCGAGGGCGGCTTCACCGAGATCGAGCGGCCGGTGAGCGAGGAGGAGCGGGCGGTGCTCGTACCGCCCGCCCCCGTCGCGGTGGGTGCCGTGGCTCGGCGGGCACTGGGACGGCGGCGCCCCTGAGGTCTTTTCCCTGTCAGCGGTGACGGCGGGTCAGGCCCAGGTAGGGCAGGCAGAGCAGGGCCATCGCCGCGCAGGCGCCGAGCGCCACGGGGACGCCGACCGGGAGCAGGGCGCCGCCGAGTACGGTGCCCAGGCCGATCCCGGCGTACAGGGCCGAGGAGTTCAGGCCGACCACCACGGCGGTCTCCTGGGGGGCCGCGCGGATGAGCCGTACCTGCTGGGCCGGGGTCTGGAACCAGGTGGTCGCGCCCCAGGCGATCATCAGCACGGCGGTCAGCGCGAGCAGGTCCGTGCCGGTGGCCGCCGCCCAGGTGAACGCGGTCAACGTCACCGCGAGCGCGCCGAACCCGACGGCCTGCACCGGGACCGGGCCGTGCCGGTCCACCCGTGAGCCCGCCACCAGGTTGCCGGCGACGGCGCCCACGCCGTACAGGAAGAGCAGCCAGGCTTCGGCCGGGCCGGTGGCGCCCAGGGCGTGCAGGATGGGGACGGCGAAGGCGTACAGGCCGTAGCTCGCGGTCATGCCCAGCACGGTGAGGGGCAGCAGGGCGAGGACACCGGGGCGGCCCAGCGCGGCCAGCCTGGCCCGCAGCGAGATCGCGGGGCTGCCGGGCAGGGCGGGCATCGCGGCGAGCGTCCCCACGGCGCACACCGCGCACAACACGGCCACCGACCCGAGTGCGGCCCGCCAGTCGAGGAGTTTGTCGGCCAGGTTGCCCAGCGGGACGCCCAACGCGGTGGCGACGGTCAGGCCACCGATCACCACGGCCAGGGCGCGGGCGCGGTGGGCGGGCGCGGCCAGCGACACGGCGACCGCGCCGGCGTTCGGGGTGAAGGCGGCCGCGCCGAACGCGGCCAGCACGCGCGTGACCATCAGCACGGTGAAGTCGGGCGCCAGCGCCGTCCCCAGATTGGCCAGCGCCAGCACGACCAGAGCACCGACCAGCAGCCCGCGTCTCGGCACTCGGGCCAGGACCGTGGCCAGAATCGGCGACAGGACGGCGTAGGCGATCGCGAAGACGGTCGCCGACTGCCCCGCCGTCGCCGTCGACACGTTCAGTGAACTCGCCATCGCGGGGAGGAAACCGGCCACCACGTAGGCGTCGGTACCGACGGCGAAGGTGCCGAGAGCGAGAACCAGAGTCCGCCGGAGCTGGTCGGTCATTCGACGATGGAGGCGATCATGCGTTCGTAGTTGCGGCGGGTGCGCTCCGCCTTCTCCGGGCCGGCCATCAGCCCGGCGATGGTGTGGGCGGCCAGTTCGCGTCGCCAGGCCAACTCGGCGCGGCGCATCACGGTGGCCACGCCGCAGGGACGGTCGAACTCCGAACCGGCGCCACGCGCCCCCACCCCCCGCTGCCGGATCTCGGCGCAGCGGAACGGCTCGACGGCACCTTCCAAGGCGGTGACGACGTCCATCACCGTGATCTCCTCCGGTGACCGGGCCAGCGACCAGCCCCCGCGCACCCCAGGACTGGACTCCAGGATCCCCGCTCGGGCGAGCGGCTGCAGTCGCTTCTTCAGGTACTCCTGCGGAAGGTCGAACCAGGCGGCCAGCCGCCGGATCGGCACCGGCCCCCGATCGGCCAGCCACCCCAGGGTCACACAACAGTGCAGACCCCACTCGACGCTCTCCCCCATCCGCATAACCGGGATACTACAGGTCCCGATTTCTCGCTTTGCCTCCCGCATGTACGCGGTCGGCATCCGGAGACGGCGAGCTTCGGACGCGTCACCGTCACGATCACCGTGCGGCATCCACCGCGCGAACTCGCCCTGGCAGCGCCGCAACCGGCAAGGGCGGCGCAAGGTCGGCCACGTCTAACCCCTTTGGTAAGGGTTCATCCGAATAGCGATCTCCCGTGAACCATGGGCGAGCGACAGTAGTCCAACCCCCTGGAACGGTCCTGCACATCGCCGGACCGTCGCTCAGGAGACGCACCGGGGCCGGTGCGCGAGGGGGATGCACCGGGGGCGGTGCGCAAGGGGGGACGCATGATCATCGGCCCGAGTTCCCGGCGGCCTGCGCGGGCAGGGGCGACGCGGGGAACGGCGGGGGTCCTCGCCATGGCCGTTCTGGTGACGGCCGCGTGCGGCACCGGCCACCTCGCTCCCAGTACCGGCAACAGCACCGGCACCGGGACGGCACGAGCCACCGCAGCGGAGACCTCTCCTCGCGCGTTACCGGCGGCACCGCACGAGCCACCGTTCACCACGGTGAACGCGGCCGGTTCGGCCGGGAACGACGAGCAGTTGGTCGGCGCGGCGGGCGCGGTGAGCGTCGTCGGGGGCAGACCGGTCGACTGCCGTCGGGCCAAGTGCGTGGCGCTCACGTTCGACGACGGGCCGGGACCGTACACGGACGCGTTGTTGCGCCATCTGGCGGCCTACCGGGCGAAGGCGACGTTCTTCGTCGTGGGCCGGAACGTGGTGGCCCGGCCCGATGTGGTGCGCAGGGCGTACCGGGCCGGGCACGAGATCGGCAGCCACACCTGGTCACATCCCGACCTCACGAGGCTGTCACCCGCGCGAGTGCGTTACCAGCTCGCTCGCACCGACCGGGCGGTCAAGGCGGCCATCGGGGTCACGCCGAAGCTCGTCCGCCCGCCGTACGGAGCGCTCAACGCGTCCGTACGCAGGCAGACCAAGCGACCCATGGTGCTGTGGAGCGTGGACACCCTCGACTGGCGCCACCGCAGCAGCGCCAAGGTGGCCCGCAAGACGATCGCATCAGTACGCCCCGGCAGCATCATCCTGTTCCACGACATCCACCCCTCGACGGTACGGGCCATACCGCGCGTGCTGAGGACCCTGTCCAAGCGCGGCTACACGTTCGTCACGGTCAGCCGCCTCTTCGGCGGCAAGCCGCCGAGGATCGTCCACACCGGCGGTCTGCACAGCCTGACCTGATCGGCGGGCGTGATCCAAACCCGAGCGGGGACGAATTGCAAACAGTTCTTCGCGAATAACCGTTTGCGAAGAACTGTTTGCGGTTTAGTCTTCGAGGCATGACGGATTCTCAGGAGAGCGTGGTCGTCCTCGATGCCAAGGGGTTGCGGGCGCTGGCGCACCCGGTACGGGTGCAACTGCTGGAGCTGCTGCGCAAACACGGCCCGTCCACCGCCACCCGGCTGGCGGAGCGGCTGGGGGTGAATTCGGGCACGGCCAGCTACCACCTGCGCAGGCTCGGAGCGGCGGGCTTCGTGGAGGAGGACGCCGAACGCGGCAACGCCCGTGAGCGCTGGTGGCGCTCGGTCCACCAGCGCACCCGGCTGACCGGTGACGAGCTGTCCGAACGGGAGCCGGAGGCGGTGCTGGCCTACATGCAGTCGGTGGCCGCCCTGTACAACCTGCGCACCCAGCAGGCGCTGAACGAAATGCAGACCATGCCGAAGGAATGGCGGCGCGTCCTCGACCTCAGCTCCTTCCCGCTGCGGCTCACCTTGCAGGAAAGCCTTCGGTTGCGCGAAGAGTTGAGCGAGGTCATTGCGCGCTATCGGCGCGACCTGCCAGGTGAGGCTGCGCCGGAGGACGCGATACGCGTCTTGCTGATCACGACGGTCCTGCCCGAACTTCCGGAGGGTTCGTGATGAGGGCGCGCGGGTCGTTACGTCCGATGGCCGGCGTGCTCGCGGCCATGGCGCTGGCGTTGACCGGGACACGGGTCTCCGCCATCGCGCTGCCCTGGTTCGTGCTGACGACCACCGGGAGCGCGGTGCAGACCGGGGTGGTGGCGTTCGCGGAGATGGCACCGTACGTGCTGGTCAAGGCGCTGATGGGGCCACTGGTGGACCGGGCGGGGCCGCGCCGGATCTCGTGGGCGGCCGACGTCGTGAGCGCCGCGGCGGCCGGAGCCGTGGTCGTCCTGCACGCGCTGGACCTGCTGCCGCTGGGCGCGCTCATCGCTCTGGTCGCGGTGATCGGCGCGGCACGCGGGCCTGGGGACCTGGCCAAGGAGATCATGGTGCCTGAGGCGGCCGAGCGCGGGCGGGTGCCGCTGGAGCGGGCCACAGGACTGATGGGCGTGACCGAGCGGCTGGCCCAGATGGCGGGGCCCGCGGCGGGCGGCGCGGTGGTGGCGGTGCTCGGGCCGCTGACGGGCCTGGGCATCAGCGCCGCCTGCTTCGTACTCGGCTCCGTGGTCGTGGCGTGGGCGCTGCCACGTGGCATGGGGTACCGCGCGCCAGGTCAGGGCGAGGACGAGGATGAGGGGTACTGGCGGCGGTTCGCCCACGGCCTGGCGTTCCTGCGCGGCGACCGGCTGCTGCTCGCCGTGGTCGTCATGGTCGGCGTCACCAACCTGCTGGATGCGGCCTTCACCCAGGTGCTCGCGCCGGTCTGGGCCAAGGAGTCGGGTCACGGTCCCGTCGTGCTCGGACTCAACAGCAGCGTGATGGGGCTGACCGCGGCCGGCGGCAGCCTGGTCGCGGCGATGGTGGCGCACCGGATGCGACGCCGGCCGACGTTCTTCGTGGCCTTCCTGCTGGCCGGCCCACCGCGGTTCCTCGTTCTGGCGGTGGACGCGCCCGTGTGGGCAGTGGTGGCGGTGTTCGCGATGAGCGGGTTCAGCGGCGGGTTCCTCAACCCGATCCTGGGCACGGTCTCCTACGAGCGGGTTCCGCAGCGCCTGTTCGGCCGGGTCAACGCCCTCCAGGACGCGTTGGCCTGGGCCGGGATCCCTCTGGGTGGGCTTCTGGCCGGAGCGGCGGTGGCGGCAGCAGGACTGGCGCCGGTGCTGCTGGCCTGCGGGGGCGCCTACGCCCTCACCACGAACCTGGCCGGGCTGCGACCGGAGTGGCGAGAGATGGATCGGCGGCGAGGCCAGGGCGCTCACGCCGCGGCATCCCCAAGGCAACGCGCTGACGTGAACGGGAGCGGGTAGCCGCACCTCTGACACAGGCAGGGCGCAGTGGAGGTCGTCCTCACCCGCCGCGACGTCGGCCGCTTCCAAATCCCTTGCCCGATCACCCGAGATCCCGGTCAAACATCCCTTCTCACCTGCTGAAACGTCACATGGCGGCTCGTGGGGCCCTTTCACGCAGGCCGACATCCCGGGCCGGCGGGGCCGCTCCTGTCTGGTGCGGAGCAGGTCAGGCGCGAGTGGGTCGGCGCAGGTCGGTCAGCGGGTCAGGGGCCAGATGCGGGCGGACTGGTCGCGGCTGGCGCTGAGAGCGACCGGGCGGCCGTCGAGGAGGCCGGTGGCCACCGACCAGACGCAGTCGTCGTGACCCGTGAACGGCACCCCGAGCAGCTTCCTGGTCCGCAGGTCCCAGACCCGGGCCGTCTTGTCCTCGCTGCCCGTCACCACCACCGGGACGTCGCCCAGGCTGCTGACCGCCACCGACCACACGGGACCCGCGTGCCCGGTGAGCGGGGCTCCGAAGGGCTTGCGGGTGTTCAGGTTCCACACCCGCGCCGTCGTGTCCTCGCCGCCGGTGATCGCCACCGGCACGCCGTCCAGGTTTCCGAGCGCCACCGAACGCACCCATCCGGCATGCCCGGTCATCGGTGCGCCGAGCTGGTCGCCGGAGGCCAGGTCCCAGACCCGTACGGTCTGGTCGTCCCCCGTGGTGACCGCGACGGCCCGGCCGCCGACCTGCCCGGCCGCCACCGCCCACACCGGCCCGTCGTGGCCGGACAGCGGGTCTCCGTGCTGTTCGCCGGTCCGCAGGTCCCACACCCGGGCCGTACCGTCGGTGGAGGCGGTCACGGCGACGTGCCGGTCGCCTATCCGGGTGGTGGCCACCGACTTGACGTCTCCGGTGTGGCCGGTCAGGACGCGGGCCCGGCCGGTACGCAGGTCCCATACGCGGACGGTGTCGTCGTCGCTCGCCGTGACGGCGATCGGCGTACCGTCGAGCTGGTCGAGGGCGACCGACCTGACCCATTCCGTGTGGCCGGTGAGCGGGGAGCCGATCTGCCGTGAGGTACGCAGGTCCCACACGCGGGCGGTCTCGTCGTCCGAGCCGGTCAGGGCGATGGGCACACCGTCGAGCGTGCCCATGGCCACTGCGCGTACGTCATTGGTGTGACCCGCCAGCGGCGGCCCGGCCTGCGTACCGGGCGAGGTGCTGGGCGACGCGATAGGCGACGTGGCGGCACCGGAGGAGGCGGGCCCCGGCTCCGTCGCGCGCGGCCACATCGCCACCGCCAGCACCGCGGCCCCGGTGCAGACCGCCACCCCGACCGCCAGCACCGCCCGCCGCGGCACCCGCGCCCGCCGGGACGGCTCCAGCGTGGACGGCGTCACGGAGAAGGACACCTCGGGCGGCACCACCGCAGCCGTGGCCTCCCCCAACAATCCAGATGAACCCGACGAACCTGAGGAACCCGACGAGCCCGCCAAGCCCGATGACCCCGCCGAGCCCGGCGAGCCCGCCAAGCCCGGCGACGGGCCCTCGCCCCTGGCCGCCCCCGCCACGGGCCCGCCCGGAGGCAGCGCCGCAGACGCAGGCACGGGCGGCTGCCCAGAAGCGAGCGGCACCGAGGCGGGCGGCTGCTCAGAGACGGGATCAGGTCTGGTGACGGACGCGGAGACCGTGAGCGGCACTGTCGGCGACGGCGCGGCCGTGGGCGAGGAGGCAGGCCGGGAGCTGGGCAGGGAGGCGAGCGGGGAGGTGGGCGAAGGCGCGGGCGCGGGGTCGAGGGGTGGCGGGTCCAGGGGCGGCGGATCGAGCGGCGCGGGGCCGAGCGCCGCAGGGCCGAAGTGCGGCGGGTCCAGGGGCGGCAGGTCGAGGGGCGGCGGGTCCACAGGCGGAGGGTCCAGGCGCGTGGGGCCGAGCGCAGCGGGGCCGACTGGCGTGGGGTTGAGGGGCGTGGGGTTGAGGGGCGCGGGGTCGAGGGGTGCGGGGTCGAGGGGTGGGGTGGTGGTGCCGGTCAGGGTGCGGACCAGGGTGTCGGCTGTGGGCCGGAGCGCCGGGTCCTTGGCGAGGCAGGTCACCACCAGCGGCCGGAGTGAGTCCGGCACCCCCGTCACGTCCGGCTCGTCGTACAGGAGTGACCGCAGCACCGCCGCCACCGAGTCGCCCGCGAACGCCCGCCGCCCCGTCGCGGCGAACACCATGGTGGCGGCCCAACTGAACACGTCCGCCGGCGGGCCCACCGATTCCATGCTGACCTGTTCGGGTGCCATGTACCCGGGTGTGCCGACCGCCCCGGTCTGGGTGACGGTGTGGTCGAGGGCGCGGGAGATGCCGAAGTCGATCACGACCGGCCCCTCCGGCCCGAGGATGACGTTGCCCGGCTTGAGGTCGCGGTGCACGACTCCGGCGCGGTGGATCGCGGCCAGCGCGGTCGCGGTGGCCACCGCGAGCCGCTCCAGACCGCCGCCGGTCCTGGGCCCGTCCTGCCGGACGACGCGTTCCAGGGAGTCGCCGCGTACGTATTCGCTCACGATGTACGGCCGATCGTCGTACATCCCCATGTCCAGCACCCGGGCCGTGCAGAAGGGGGCGACCCGGCGCGCCAGCTCGACCTGCCGGAAGAACCTGCGGCGGGCCTCGGGGTCGGACGACATCCTGGCGTGCAGCACCTTGATCGCGACCTGGTCGCCGGACGGGTTGAAGCCCAGGTAGACCGCCCCCTGCCCGCCCTCTCCGAGTGACCCGGCGAGCCGGTATCCGGCGATCCGCCCGAGGTCCTCTTCCGGCCGCGGACGTGACATGCCCACCCCATTCACCAACCTCAGCACGCGCCTGCACGGATACTACGATTCGGCGCGGCCCACCGGATTACCCGGAAAAGCGATATTGGTGCTCCTGACCGTTTTCCAGGGGAATGGCCGACGAGAGGTCATCAGTCGTTTCCCGGTTCTTCATCTCCCGAGCGCTCCCCGGTACAGGGCACGACGGCGACCCGCCGCCCCGGAGCGGGCAGCGGGTCGCCGCGGTGCTCAGCCCAGCAGGCCGGCCACCGCCAGCACCGGTTCGGGATGCGCGGCCAGCAGCGCGCCCACCTCCGGATGGCCCGCTCCGCCACCGGCCCCCGCCGTACGCCACTCCCCCTCGCACCCGAGCAGCCCGGCCACCGCGTCGCAGGCGTCCGGATGCGCCAGCAGCAGCTCGGGCACCGGCCCGGAGGCCACGGACCCGGACGCCGAGGAGCCGAACGCCGAGGGCGCCGTGGCGGCGGCGGGCTTCGAGCGCGGGGTCCACGGCGGCACCCAGGCGTCCACCGCCGTCAACGACCCGGGGAACGTACGCCCCGCCTCGCGTACGAGCACGGGCACCAGCTCCCCGCCCCCGTCACGCAGCGTGGTGATCAGCTTGGGCAGCCATGGCAGCAGCACGCTGTCGGGCAGCCGTCCGAACGCCTTGGAGATCACCTCCACCACGAACCCGGACAACGCCGGCACCGGCTCGATGGCCTGCATGAACCCGCTGATGTACTGCGGGAACGACGGGATGACCAGCGGGTTGGCGAGCAGTTCGTCGCAGCGCTCCCGCAGCGTGGCCAGCGGCAGCAGCCCGAGCTGGTGGTGGGCCGCCCACAGCAGCGCGACCTTGGCCGGGGTCTCCGGGTGCGACTGCTGCACCGCCAGTTCGAGCTGGGCCCGGTCGCAGCCGAGCGCCAGCGCCAGGCTCTCCATCGAGAACAGGAACCCCAGCATGGCCCCGACCTGCCGCACGCCGGTGTCGTCGTCGACGAACGCCGTCGGCAGCAACGTGCAGTAGTGGGCGTAACCGGCGGTCACGAACGCCTCGCACCAGGCCGGCAGCTCCGGCTCCGTGGCCCGGTAGTGGGCCAGCAGCCGCCGGATCCGGCGCAGCACCTCCGGCGCGTCGTCCACGGTGCGCTCGGCCGCGAGCAGCTCCACGGCCCGCGCGCCCAGCTCGTCGGCGAAGCGGCGGCTGCCCAGGAACAGCACCGCGTCCTCGACGGCCGCGAGCGCGACGGCCGCGGTCGCCTTCTGGTCCCACACCGAGCGCCGCAGCCGCTGCTCCACCACCTGCTCGATGGTGACGCCCTCGTAGCCCAGCTCGATGATCGAGCGCTGGTGTTTCCCGAACGAAAGGTCCCAGCTCTCCTGGATCGAGCGTTCGCCCAGCCGGCGCTCCCCCATGATGGGCCGCACCGCGTCGGACGGCAGCAGGTAGCGCAGCATCCACAGCAGGTCGGAGCAGGGCACCAGCTCGGGCTCGGCGTTGAGGTTGAGCAGGGCTCGCTGGATCGTCCGCTTGTCCAGGTCGAGCCCGAGCGGCGCGAGCCGGTCGTAGACGTCTCTGGCCAGCGGCGGCATCGCGTCGTAGCCGACCTCGCCGACCCGGTCGCCGCCGAGCAGGATCTCGCACAGCCGCCGCACGTCGCGCCTGCCCGGCACGACGTCCTTCTCGATGCAGGTGACGGCGGCGTCCTGGAAGTCGTACGGGGTGGGCCTGGCGCGGTTGCGCATGCCCGCGAGCAGGATCGACGTCTCGTAGACCGCGATCGCGTCGGCGGTGCTGGCGAGGTAGCCGTTGCGGCGGGCCAGCCGGACGATGTCGACCGACCAGTCGAGCAGTTCGGCCTCGTCGAGCGAGTCGAGGGCGGGCGGCCTGGACAGGTACCCGGTCAGCTTGTCGGCCACCTCGCCCTGCGGCGCGGGCGCGGGCAGCTTGGCGGTGCGCTTGCGCGCGCCCTTCTGCCCGGCGAGCTGGAACGGGGTCAGCCTGCCGCGCGTGAGCGCCTTCGCCCAGGTGGCCGCCGCGATCGACACCGAGCCCGAGGCCAGCCCGAACTGCGCCTCGATGGCCGAGTGACTGGAGGGGATGAGGCCGTACAGCCATTTGGTGCCGGTGCGTGGGCTGATCTCGTAGGTGGCCGTGGACGCCAGGCCGAACTGCTCGACGTGGCTGGCGGTGTGGAAGGCCCCGCACACGTAGAGGCAGTCGGCGGGGTCGGCGCCGGAGGCGGCCAGGTGCTCGCGCATCCTGGTCCACATGTAGCGCTCGCGTTCCTCGTCGACGGCCAGCCGGCCGCCGCCCGGCCCCAGCCGCCGGAACAGGCTGCCGATCAGCACCATGACCTGGCGGTAGGTGTCGTAGTCCGCGTCCGACAGGGGCTGCTCGACGTACTGGTCCCACCACTCCGACCAGTGGCGCACCTTGCCGTGGTGCAGCAGGTGCTCCTCCAGCTCGGCGAAGCGGGGACGCAGGTCGCCGATCTCGACGCCGACGGCGTCGCCGTGCAGACCCGCCTCCTCCTTCTCCCCCGCCGCCTGGGGCTCCTGCTCCTCCTTCGGGGCCCACTGGAAGACGTGGTCGGTCGAGCGGTCGACCAGCACCAGCTCGACGCCCGGGGTGTCGAGCGCGTAGGAGATGGCCTGATATTCGGCCGACGCCTCGGTGATGGGTGCGACCACGCTGAGCGGCGCCAGCGACTTGGGGAAGCCGTCGAGGTCGGTGGCGAACGCCTGCACGGCCACCGGCAGGCGGCAGTTGCGCAGCTCGGTCAGCAGCGGCCGCAGGTCTTCGCACAGCTCCAGGTAGATGACCTTCGGCTGCTTCTCACGCAGCCTGCGCACCATCGCCAGCGCCGAGGCCGGCGAGTGGTGGCAGACCGGGAAGATCTCCAGCTCCTCGCGCAGCGCCCGGTCGACGTCGTCGACCAGGCCCGACAGGATGCCGGAGACGGCGACGGGGCCGTCGGCGAACTGCTCGGCCGCGCCGAGGAGCTGCTCGCGGAGCGAGCCGAAGGGGCTCGTCTGGTCGATCATGAGAGCGTGGCGATGGCCTCGCGGCCGCCCTCGAGGAACTCCGGCCACTCCCCGCCGTCCTTCTTGCTGCGGGGCTCGACGACGCCGTGCCAGTACTTGTTGAGTATCGCCAGGTCTTCTGGGCTGCGCCGGGCCAGCGAGCCGACCAGCGAGCCGGCGAGCGTCTGCGCGCGCAGCACGCGGTCGCCGAAGAAGTGGCTGTGCAGGATGGCGTCTTCCAGCACGCCGATCTGCTCGGCCGTGGACAGCGCCGACTCGAGCTTGTCGTCGTCGCTGGTGGCCGAGGCCGCCGCCGAGCGCAGGTCGGCGAAGCTCTGCAGCAGGATGTCGAGCAGCGTGGGCGGCAGGTCCAGCTCGATCCTGTGCCTGCGCAGCAGCTCCTCGGTACGGAAGCGGACGATCTCCGCCTCGCTCTTCTTGTTCGTCACCACCGGGATGCGGACGAAGTTGAAGCGCCGCTTGAGCGCCGACGACAGGTCGTTGACGCCCCGGTCGCGGCTGTTGGCGGTGGCGATGATGGAGAAGCCGGGCTGGGCGAAGACGATGTTGTCGTCGTCGAGCTCGGGGATGGAGACGTACTTCTCCGACAGGATGGAGATGAGCGCGTCCTGGACGTCGCTGGTCGAGCGGGTCAGCTCCTCGAAGCGGCCGATCACGCCCCGCTCCATCGCCGTCATGATCGGCGAGGGGATCATCGACTGGCGCGACTGGCCCTTGGCGATGACCATGGAGACGTTCCAGGAGTATTTGATGTGGTCTTCTGTGGTGCCGGCGGTGCCCTGCACCACGAGCGTGGAGTTGCGGCAGATGGCCGCGGCCAGCAGCTCGGCCAGCCAGCTCTTGCCGGTGCCGGGGTCACCGATCAGCAGCAGGCCCCGGTCGGAGGCCAGGGTCACGATGCTGCGCTCGACGAAGCTGCGGTCGCCGAACCACTTCTGCGGGATCTCCCTGTCGAGCCCGTCGGAACGCTCGGAGCCGAGGATGAACACGCGGATCATGCGGGGGCTCAGACGCCACGAGAACGGCTTGGGGCCGTCGTCGATGGACTCGAGGTAGTCGAGCTCCTCGGCGAATTTGGCCTCTGCGGGTGCGCGCAGCATGTCGTCACTCATTGTCGCGTTCTCCTAGGTGAGGAAGTTCTTGAGCTCGAAGACGAGCTTGCGGATGTGACCCGAGATCACGGGAGTGCCCAGGTCCTTCAGCTTCTGGCGGTACCACGGGTCGACGCTCTGGTGGCCGGAGCTGTTGATGGAGCCGACGGGGATGTACTTGACCCCCGAGCGGTGGATCGCCTCGAAGTCGTTGATCAGCGAACGGTTGTCGTAGAAGTCGGAGATCCACACCATCACGGTGTTGCGCGGATCGGCGATCTTCGGCCGGGCCAGCGCCATCGCGGCCGTGCCGTCGGTGCCGCCGCCGAGCGTGGTGCGCAGGAGCACCTCGAACGGGTCGTGCACCCACGGGGTCAGGTCGAGTGCCCTGGTGTCGTAGGCGATCAGGTGCACGTCGACCTTCGGCAGCCCCGCGAAGATGGAGGCCAGGATCGTGCAGTTGACCATGGCGTCTACCATCGAGCCCGACTGGTCGACCACCACGATCAGGCGGGCCGGGGTGGTGCGGCGGGCGGTCTGCTTGTAATAGAGCCGGTCGACGTAGAGCCGCTGGTCTTCGGGGCTCCAGTTGGTGAGGTTCTTCCAGATCGTGCGCTCGATGTCGAGGTTGCGGAAGACCCGCTTCGGCGGCACCGACCGGTCGATGACGCCCACGCTGGTCTTCTCCACCTGCGTACGCAGCACCTCGGCGACCTCGTCGACGAACTTGCGGATCAGCGCCTTGGCGTTGGCCAGCGCGACGCCCGACAGGTTGGACTTGTCGTGCAGGAGCTGCTCGATGAGCGACATGCTGGGCGTGAGCTGCCTGGCCAGGGCCGGGTCGGCGAGCACCTCGCGCAGGTGCATGCGCTTGACCAGGTCGCCCTCCAGGCCCGCGAGGACCTTGGCCAGCTCTTCGTCGCCGACGCGGTGACGCAGCCCGCCGGGCTCGCAGCCCATGCCGCGCTCGAACCAGGCGGCGTCGGACTTCCAGCTTTCGAGCTGGGTCGCGGTGACGTCGCCCGTGCCGGTGGCGAACACGTTGAGCAGCAGCTTGGAGACCAGGGCGGCGCGGCGTACCTCGTCGCCGGACTCGTGCTCGCTCTCCGCCATCAGGCCCTCGAACTCCGCGGCCAGCTCGGGGAAGCGCTGCACCAGGTTGTCGACGGACACGCCGGGGTCGAGCAGCGCGAGCGGCAGGCCGAGGTCGCCGACGATGCCGAGGCTGGCGGTCTCGAGCGCGGGCTGCTCGTCGGGGCCGAACAGCCGGGACAGCAGGCGCCAGTAGAGCACCTGACGCCGCGTCTGGTCGGCCGTCTGCGGGGACTGGTCGGCGGTCGGCGCGGTCTGCGCGGCTTTCGTGGCTTCGGTCATGTCGGTCATTTCCGCAGCAGCCGTCCCGCCCGTTCGCGCAGTACGGCCACCACGTCCCCGGCCCGGCCCTCGGCCTTGACCGCCTTGGGGTCGGTGGGCCCCAGCGCCCAGTCACCGGTGTGCACGCCGACCGGCTGCTTCTTGACCGTCGCCTGCACCGCGAGCGGCTGCAGGGACCACTGGCCGCCGTCCCAGCGCACGAGCCCGACGCAAGCCGTGGAGGACTTGACCAGCGCGCGGGTGAGCGGGCCGCAGGACGGCAGCCGGTCGAGGTCGAGCCTGAGCGTGTGGCCGCCCAGGTCGATCGACTGGCCGTCGGTCTTGTAGCCCTCGACGAACACGGGCTCGGCGATGCGTACGGGATGGCGATCGAGCGGTGTCACCGGCGCCGCCGTCGCGCCCCCGAGCTGGACCCTGGCCACGGCGAACGGGTCGGCCTCGTCGCCGGGGCGCGCCCGGTCGTCGTGCCACACCAGGTCGCCGCCGGGCAGCAGCGGCATGTCGGCCAGCTCCAGGCTGCGGTGCCCGGCCAGCGCGGCCAGCAGCGCCGGATGGCCGCCGAACAACCGCCACACGGTCGGGCCGACGATGGTGTCGACCTTGGCGGCGGCCACGCTCGTGCGTACGAGCCTGGCGGGCCCGCCCGCCTGCTCCAGGATGCCGTGGACCTGGACGCGTACGACGGTGGCGTGCTCGTGCACGTCGGCGCCCAGGACGAGCAGCCGCCCCGACACCTGCTCGCCCTCGCCCCGCCAGGGCCCGCGCTGGGACAGCAGCAGGGCGCGCGTCCACAGGTCGGCCCACCTGCGGGCCGGAACGCGTTCCATCGTGGCGACCGGGCACGAGGCGCGCAGCTCCGTCGCCAGCCCGTCGAGCAGCACCGCCGCACCGCGCAGCTCGGGCACCGCCAGTAACGCCTCGATCGTCCGGTCGGCGGAGGAGACCAGGTCGTGGTCCACGCCGCGCCAGCCGACGATGGCCAGCTCGCGCAGCCAGACCCGGCATCCGGCCAGCAGGTTGCCGGCCACCTCCACCCCATCGTCCACCGGCTCCCACGCGGCGCGCGTGCGGCCCAGCGCCGCGTCGAGACGGCCGAGCAGGGCGTCGTGCACCGCGCCGGTCAGCGCGCCCCGGCCGCCGGCCAGCGCCGCCAGGTGCTCGTCATCGATCGAGCCGGCCGACACCTTCGCCACGGCCTCGCTCACCCGCTCGCCGATCGGGCTGCCCGTCAGCGCACCCGCGAAGGCGGCGAGGGCCTCGCCCTGTTCCTCGGTGACGCGGGCAAAACCGTGGGTGAGCGCGTGGTCGAACCCCGCCACCAGGTCGAGCGCCGCGCCGACCCCCGTGGGGCCGTCGGCGAGCAATTCGCCGAGCTGTACGTCGAGCATCAGCACACCACCTTGTCGTCGAGCCCGCCCGCGGGCCGGTCTCCAGGCCGATCGGGCATCAGCGCACCGCCTCCGTCGCCGGGAACCAGTGCAGCTCGGTCAGCGGCTCGGTGCTGTCGGGCACCTCCAGGTAGGCCAGGTGCCGCAGGAACCGGCTGAACACGACCGCCGCCGGTGTGCGCTCGACGTGGCCGTTGACGTGGCCCATCAGGGACTCACCCGGAGGCACCTCGACCCGCAGGTAGCGGGCGACCCGGTCGAGCCCGTACTGGACGACGGCCTCGTCGGCGAGCAGGCGGATGTGCTTGCACTCGTAGCCGTGCAGCGCGCCGCACGGCCTGTTGTTGTTGGTGCTGCAGCTCAGCGCGTGAGTGCCGGCGGTGATCGAGGAGACATAGACCCGCTCGATGTCGGATCCGCTCGACACGACGCCCTGGAGCCGGCCGTCGGCCAGCTCCACGAACGGCACTTTGGCCAGTTTGCGCGGTTCGACGGGCGGCACCACCCGAACCACGCTGCGCTGCTCCCACGCGGTGTTGTCCGCGTCCACGACCTCAGAACCTCCCGCCCCGGCAGCTCGCGGGCATGGGCGGGGGTGCCCACGCCTCGCGGCCGGTTGATCAATTGATCCGGGAACTTACCGGAGGGGACCGACAGATCTTCCTCAAACGATCAAACCGCCCGCCCGCCCACAGGCAGGCGCGATCGGACCCCCACGCCACGCGTGCTGGGGCGACGGTCAGGTCTCGGCCGGGACGTGGGCCTTGATCGCCACGCTGGTCAGCGCGAGCAGCAGCTCCAGGTCCGGCTCGGCGTCCACCTGGACGGCCACCCACGCGCGGTCCGCGCACGCGTGCACCTGGTCGCAGTCGCGCAGGTAAGGCCCGAGCCGGTCGATCGCGGGAGCGGTCAGGCGCACCTGCACCTCGGCGGCGCCGGTCAACCTGAGGATCTCGGTCCCGCGTACGGCGACCACCGTGCCTCGCCGGGTGTCCATCACCACCAACGCGGGCCACGACCGTAATTCGGCCACCGCACGGGCCACGTAGGGCCCCCGCCGTTCAGCCGTCCGCCGCCGGACGGTAATCCCTGCCACACCTCCATGCTGCGCCACGTACGTCCTCCGCGTCTGCGTCCGTTCCGCAACCGTTATCCGCCGGTCCCGACCGGCCCGGCGGCGACCCCCTGACCGGGGCGAACCGCCTGCCCACGGGGTACGCGCGAGGCGCGCGGAGAGCGCGTCCCCCGGCCCTCGGATCGACCGCGCGGGTTGACGATCTGAGGGCAACGTATTGACGAGTTCCGCTGGTTGGAGCTACGGTCGTTTCATAATTAAAAGGAAACTTTACTAATAGTTTCCTGCGCATCCCAACATCCCACCCCCTGTACACCCCCCAACCGGATGTCGGAGCATCATGAGAAACACCATCCTGAGCAAGGTCCTCGCCGGGCTGGCGGCCTTAGTGCTGCCGCTCACCGCGGTCGTCACCGCCCCGCCGGTGGCCCTCGCCGCGTCCGCCTCACAGGCCGTCTTCGCCGACTGGGCACCGTGGACGGCCTACACGGCGGGCACGCGCGTCACCTACAACGGCGTCGAGTACGAATGCGTCCAGACCCACACCTCCCAGCCCGGCTGGGAGCCACCGAACGTCGCGGCGCTGTGGAAGGTCGCGGGCGGCGGCGGAGGCGACACCACCGCGCCCAGCGTGCCTGGTAACCTCCGCTCCACCGGCGTCACCAACAACAGCGTCGCCCTCGCCTGGGACACCTCCACCGACAACGTCGCCGTCACCGGCTACGAGGTCTACCGCGGCGGAACCCTCGTCACCACCGTCACCGGCACCACCCACACCGACACCGGCCTGAGCGCCAACACCGCCTACACCTACACCGTCCGCGCCCGCGACGCCGCCGCGAACCGCTCCGCCAACAGCAACAGCGTCACCGCCACCACCACCGGCGGCGGCGGAGGCGACACCACCGCGCCCAGCGTGCCGGGCAACCTCCGCTCGACCGGCGTCACCAACAACAGCGTCGCCCTCGCCTGGAACGCCTCCACCGACAACGTCGCCGTCACCGGCTACGAGATCTACCGCGGCGGAACCCTCGTCACCACCGTCACCGGCACCACCCACACCGACACCGGCCTGAGCGCCAACACCGCCTACACCTACACCGTCCGCGCCCGCGACGCCGCCGGAAACCGCTCCGCCAACAGCAACAGCGTCACCGCCACCACCACCGGCGGCGGCGGAGGCGGCGGGAACAAGGTCATGGGCTACTTCGTCCAGTGGGGCGTCTACCAGCGCGCCTACCACGTCAAGAACATCGACACCAGCGGCTCCGCGGCCAAGCTGACGCACATCAACTACGCCTTCGGCAACGTCCAGAACGGGCAGTGCACGATCGGCGACAGCTACGCCGACTACGACCGCTTCTACCAGGCCGGCGAGAGCGTGGACGGCGTCGCCGACACGTGGGACGCCGGCGCCCTGCGCGGCAACTTCAACCAGCTCCGCAAGCTCAAGCAGAAGTACCCGAACCTCAAGGTGCTGTTCTCCTTCGGCGGCTGGACCTGGTCCGGCGGCTTCACCCAGGCCGCGCAGAACCCGACCGCGTTCGCCGAGTCCTGCTACCGGCTGGTCGAGGACCCGCGCTGGGCGGACGTGTTCGACGGCATCGACATCGACTGGGAGTACCCGAACGCCTGCGGCCTGACCTGCGACACCAGCGGCCCGGCGGCGTACAGGAACCTGATGTCGGCGCTGCGCGCCCGCTTCGGCCAGAACTACCTGGTCACCTCGGCCATCACCGCCGACGGCACCGACGGCGGCAAGATCGACGCGGCCGACTACGCGGGCGCGGCGCAGTACGTCGACTGGTACAACGTCATGACGTACGACTTCTTCGGCGCCTGGGCGGCGCAGGGTCCCACGGCCCCGCACTCGCCGCTCAACTCCTACGTCCCCATCCCGATCGCCGGCTTCCACTCCGACCAGGCGATCCAGAAGCTCAAGGGCAAGGGCATCCCGGCCAGCAAGCTGCTGCTCGGCATCGGCTTCTACGGCCGCGGCTGGACCGGGGTCACCCAGGCCGCGCCGGGCGGCACGGCCACGGGTCCGGCGCCGGGGACGTTCGAGCAGGGCATCGAGGACTACAAGGTGCTCAAGACGCGCTGCCCGTCCAACGGGACCGTCGGGGGCACGGCGTACGCGTTCTGCGGCAACCAGTGGTGGAGCTATGACACGCCGGCCACCATCGGCGGCAAGATGAGCTACTCGAAGAACCAGGGCCTCGGCGGCGCGTTCTTCTGGGAGCTGAGTGGCGACACGACCAACGCCGAGCTGCTCACGGCCATGCGGAACGGCCTGGGCTGATCACGGAGAGCCGGCCCTCCACCGGGGGAGGGCCGGCTCTTCCCTTTCCTCACGAAGAGGTCCTGCGGTCAGGTGCGGGGCTGGTGGCCGAAGCGGACCGGCTTCGGGCCGCGCAGCCGTACCCCCGGGTCGGGCATCGCCTGCGCGCGCCCCGCCCGCTCCTCGGCGGCCTCGACGACCGGCTCGGCCTCGCCCGCCGCCACGATCCGCCGCACCAGCCGCTCCCGCAGGCCCGCGGCCACCTCCGCGTGGGAGGCGTACCCGGCCAGGTTGACCAGCTCGTACGGGTCGTTGTCCAGGTCGTACAGGGCCTGCTCGCGGTAGCGGCCGGCGGACGGGTCGTCCCAGGGGTGGGCGTCCTCGGCGACGGCGTAGTACTTCCACCGCGACGTACGGATCCCCCGCCCCACCTCGGACTCGCTCACCTGGAAGAACACCTCCTCCGGCCACTCCGCCCCGGAGTCGCGCACCAGCGGCAGGAACGAACGCCCCTGCATCTCCTCCGGCACCGGCAGCCCCGCGGCGTCCAGCAGCGTCGGCGGCAGGTCGAGCGTGCTGACCGGCCGCGAGATCGCGCCGCCGCCGTCGAAGCCGGGACCGCGCAGCGCCAGCGGCACCCGCAGGGAGGCGTCGTGGCAGGACCGCTTGTACTCGCCGTTGCGGGTCTTGAAGTGGTTGCCGTGGTCGGAGGTGTAGGCCACGATCGTGTCGTCGAGCAGGTCCATGCTGCGCAGCGCGTCCAGCAGCCGGCCGAGGCCCTCGTCCAGGCGCTTGACCTGGCCCAGGTAGCCGCCCATGTGCTGGTGGGCGGTGCCGCCGAGCGCGGCCAGGTCCGGCGGCATCCAGCGGCCCTCGTAGCGCTCCTCGTAGCCGTCGGGCGCCGGGTAGTTGTCCACCTCGTTCTGGTGGTGCGGCTCCAGGAACGACAGGAACAGGTAGAACGGCTCACCGGCGTGGTCGGCGACGAAGCGCACGGCGGCGTCCACGAGCGCGTCGGAGCGGTAGCCGGGCAGGTGGACGGGCTCGTTCGCCTCGTCGTACACGATCGTGCGGTAGGCGTCGGAGGTGTTCTCCAGCACGTTGGCGGCCAGCCACGACCGGTAGCCGCCGCGCTGCTCCTCGGGCACGGGCTCGCTGCCGGCCAGGTGCCACTTGCCGATGTAGCCGGTGGCGTAGCCGGCCGCGCCGAAGTGGTGCGCCAGCGTGCGCTCCTCGGGCGGCAGCACGCGGCCGTTGCGGTAGACGCCGGTCGTGGTCGCGTAGCGGCCCGTCTGCAGGGCCGCGCGGGCGGGCGCGCACACCGGCTGCGGGGTGAGCGCGACCGTGGCCTGCGTGCCGTTCCTGGCCATTCTGTCGAGGTTCGGGGTGAAGGGGCCGACGGTGTCCCACCGCTGCTGGTCGGTGAAGACGACGATCACGTTCGGGCGCAACAGGAAGTCTCCGATCTGTATGTCTCTTACTTGAGGCCGGTCAGCGCGATCCCGCGGACGAAGTATCGCTGGGTCAGGACGAACAGGACGGCGGTGGGGACGAAGAGGATCACCGAACCGGCCGCCGTGAGGTGCCACAGCGTGAAGTACTCCTGGTTGAACAGGGTGAGCCCGACCGGGATCGTCCGCATCTCGGGCGTGGTGGTGGCGACCAGCGGCCAGAGGAACTCGTTCCACTGGAAGACGAACGTGAACAGCCCGAGCACGGCCAGCGCCGGCCGCGTCTGCGGCAGGATGACGCTGCGGTAGATGCGCAGCTCGGACGCCCCGTCGATGCGCGCCGCGCTGATCAGGTCGTCGGGGATGGGCTGGATGAACTGCCGCATGAGGAAGATCCCGAACGCGTCCATGAGGAACGGCGTGATCAACCCCTGGTACGTGTTGAGCCACCCCAGGTTGGCCATGAGCACGTACAACGGGATCATCCGCACGAAGAACGGCACCATGAGCGTGGCCAGCAGCGCCACGAACAACGTGTTGCGCAGCGGGAAGCGGAACTTGGCGAACACGTACCCGACCAGCGGGTCGAACACCAGGTGCGCCAGCGTGATCACGCCGGCCACGACGAGGCTGTTGACGATGAAGTTCCCGAACGGCGCCCGCGTGAACAGCTCGCCGTAGTTGCCCCACTGCGGCGACTCGGGCCAGATCACGGCGTCGGCCGCCAGCGTCTCCGCCTCGGTCTGCAGCGACAGCGAGAGCATGTAGACCAGCGGCAGCACCGTCACCAGGCACGCCAGCGTGAGCAGCGTGTAGAGCAGCCACCTGCGCATCAGTACGTGACCTCCCCGCGCCGCCCGGCCCGCAGTTGCACCAGCGTGAACGCCACGATCACGATCAGCAGCAGCACCGACTGCGCCGCCGAGTAGCCGAAGTCCCTGGCCCGGAAGGCCACGTTGAAGATGTGGAACACCGACAGGTCGGTGGCGTCGCCTGGTCCGCCCCCGGTGATGATGAACGCCTGCCCGAACGCCTGCAGCCCGGAGATCACCGCCATCACCGACACGAACAGCGTGGTCGGCGCGAGCAGCGGCAGCGTGATCCGCCAGAACCGGCGCCAGGCGTCGGCCCCGTCGATCTCGGCGGCCTCGTGGTAGGTCGCCGGGATGCCCTGGAGCCCGGCCAGGAACAACACCATCGTGTAGCCGACGTTCTGCCACAGGGTGACGGCGGCGAGCGTGAGCAGCGGCGCGGTGTTGAGCCACTGCTGCTCGGGCAGCCCCACGGCGTCCAGCGCCCGGTTCAGCACGCCCAGCTCGGGGTCGAGGATGTTGCGCCACAGCAGCCCGACGATCGCCACCGACGTCAGGTACGGCACCAGCAGCAGCACCCGGAAGACCACCCGCCCCTTGAGCGGCTGGTCGATCGCCAGCGCCAGCACCAGCCCGAGCACGATCGAGCCGACCACGACGGCCACCGCGAAGACCACCGTGACCAGGAACGAGTGCCGCACCGCCGGATCGGTCAGAGCCCTGGTGTAGTTGTCCAGGCCCGCCCACTGGTCGGCCATCGGCCCCGTACGGAAGCTCGTGGCGACCGCGTTGCCGATCGGCAGGTAGAAGAAGGCCGCGAAGAACAGGATGGCCGGCAGCAGGAAGAGGTACGCGGTCCTGGCGTAGCGGCCCTGGAGCGTGCGCGGCCTCACTTCAGGAAGCCCTCCGCGGTCTCGGCGAACCTCCGCAGGGCCTCGTCGGCCGGCTGGTTCTGGATGAGCACCTGCTGGTACATGACCTTGAGCTGCTCCTCCCACTCACCCAGATGGCCGGTCAGGCGCACCTGCTGGGAGGAGTCCCTGGCGGACGGCAGCGCGTCGGCGAAGACCTTGACGATCTCGTCCGACTGCACCTCGGGCAGCTTCGTCCAGGAGACGCGCGGCATGAGCATGCCCGTCTCCTTCGTGGCGGCCTGCTCGACCTCGATGGTGGTGATGCGCTTGATGAAGTCCCAGGACAGGTCGGGCCGGGCGGCCTTGGCGGGCACGAACATGCTCACGCCCGCCGCCTGCGTGTCCTGCGTCTTGTGCCTGAGCGGCGGCGCGACGCCCAGGTCGAGGTCCGGGCTGGTCTTCCTGATCGGGTCCAGGTCCCACGGGCCGGTGAAGATCATGGCGGCGCGCTTGGCGGAGAAGAGCTTCTGCGGGCCCGAGTAGTCGGTGCCCGCCACCGGCACGGGGGCGACCTTGTGCTTGTGGACCAGGTCGGCCTGGAACCGCATGGCGGCGACCGCGTCCTCGATCGGGGTCATGACCTTGCCGGTCCCCGGGTCGTACGGGGTGACGCCGGCCTGGACCATCCACGGCCACAGGTAGAGGTAGTCCTGGTTGAGCGCGACGCCGTACACGCCGTCCTTGGTCAGCTTCTTGGCCGCGTCGAGGAACTCCTCCCAGGTGGTGGGCGGCTCCACGCCGGCCGCGCTGAGCATGGCCCGGTTGTAGAACAGGGTGTTGCAGGTCAGGTGGAGCTGGACGCCGTACACCTTGCCCTGGTAGGAGTTGCGCTCGACCGTCACCGGCTGCCAGTCGGAGGGGAAGCCCATGGCCTGGCCGTCGCGGTCGACGAAGTCCTGCAGCGAGCGCGCGTTGCCGGAGACCGCGAACTCCTGCACCCATCCGCCGGGCTCCTCCACCAGGTCGGGCACGGTGCCGGAGGCGAAGTCGGCCAGCAGCCTGGTGCGCAGGTCGGGCCACTGGTACTTCTGCAGGTTGACCTTGACCTTGTGGGCCTGCTCGAACTCCGCGATCACCTTGCGGTACGCCTGGTAGTCGTGGCCGGCGTTCCAGTAGACGGTGAAGGTGCCCGGCGCGGCGCTCTGCGGGGCGGGCGCGCCGGCGCACGACGACAGGACCGGCACCGCGGCGGCCGCTCCGACGAGCCGGAGCAGGTCACGGCGTGAGGGCTGGGCATGCATGGGGGTTTCCTTCCTAGGACGAGCCCCGCCGCACGAAGGTCCACGAACGGACGATCTCGCGGGCGGGCGGCGGCTCCTCGGCCTGGAGGCGGTCGAAGAGCAGGCGTACGACGTCGGTGTAGTCGTGCCGGAGCGGGCCGACGGTGCTGAGTTGCGGATTGCTGATGAGACCCTCGTCGATGTTGCCGACGCCGACGATCGCGACGTCGCCGGGCACGCTCAGCCCCAGGTCCCTGGCGGCCCAGATGGCGCTGATCGCGGCCCGGTCGGAGGCGGCGAAGATCGCGTCGGGCCGGTCGGGCGAGCTGAGCAGCTCGGTCGCGGTCTGGTACGCCGCCACCCGGTCGTCCGCTCCCCCGGTCACGATCCGCTCCGTCACCCCGTGCCGCTCCAGGGCGGTGGTGTAGCCGAGCAGCCGCCCCACGGGCCTGTCGCGGTAGACCTCGTACCGGTGGGCCATGAACGCGATGCGCCGCCGTCCGGTGGCCAGCAGGTGCTCGACGGCCTCGGCGCACGCCTCCGTCTCGGGGGTGCGTACGACGTCGCAGCCGTCGAGCCCGCTCTCGTTGCTGAGCACCACCATCGGCAGGCCGGTGGCGGCCAGCCCGGTGAGCAGGTCGTGCGCGAGGTGGTCGCCGTTGACGTTGATCAGGGCGCCGTCGGCGATGCCGCCGCGCAGCGCCTCGATCGCGGACTTCGCGCGGGCCTCGGAGTAGACGGCGAGCGAGACCACGGAGTAGCCCCGCGCGTCGGCCATCTCGTGCAGGTCCGTGGCCAGCCGCTCGTCGCTCGGCACGCCGCCGAACGTGCTGAGCACCAGGCAGACGCGCTGGGTACGGCGCTTGCGCAGGCTCCTGGCGGCCTGGTTGGGGGTGTAGCCGAGCTGCCTGGCGGCGTCGAGCACCCGCTGCCTGGTCTCGGCGGCCACGGGTCGGTCGCGGCCGCTGAGCACGTAGGAGACGGTCGCCACTGACACGTTCGCCAGCTCGGCCACTTGTCGCGCTGTTGGTCTCATGTTAGTCGAATAACCTAGCATTCCCTATAGGGATACGGGGAAACTGTGCGCCTGTGAACTTGGTAAGCAGGTCGGCGTATGGAGGATCTTCACTCGTCGGCCATCGGCCGATGTGAAACGATTAACACCGTATTCCTCACATACCACCTCGATCAAGAGGTGCGGCCACATCCAGGCGGGCCCGCCTGTGATCATCAGCGTGGCGTCCCGGATTTCTGATCACTCTCCGTTACCTTTCCTGGTGAATGGAGGGATGTGCAGTGAGTGGTTCGGCACGCGTGTGGGGCCGGGGCGGGAACGTGTCCCGGCGGACGTTCGTCACGGGCCTGTTCGCCGCCGCGGGCGCCGTACCGGCGGCGGTCACGGGGGTCACGGGGGTCACGGCGGAGGCGGCGGTCAGGAAGCCGGGCAGGGGCGTGGTGTTGCGGGCCGGTCCCGCGACCGTCTCGCTGGGCGGGCGCACCGTCTCCACCTGGGCCTACAACGACCGGCTGCCCGGCCCGCTCATCGAGGCCGTGGCCGGTGGCACCGTACGGGCCAGGCTCGTCAACGACCTGCCCGAGCCCACCACCGTGCACTGGCACGGCATCAGGATCGACCCCCGGATGGACGGCGCCCCCGGCTACACCCAGGCGCCCACCAAGCCCGGCGGCACGTTCGACTACGTCTTCACCGTGCCCGACCCCGGGACGTACTTCTACCACTCGCACGTCGGCCTGCAGAACGACCGCGGCCTGTACGGCCCGCTCATCGTGGACGACCCGCACGAGCCGCTCGGCTACGACCAGGAGTTCACGGTCATGCTCGACGACTGGCTGGACGGCGTCGACGGCACCCCCGACGACGCCCTGCGCAAGCTGAACGCCTCCACCGAGCACGACGACTCCCTGCGCAGCCACGTGCTCGGCGGGGTGGCGGGTGAGATGCGGTACCCGTACTACCTGGTCAACGGGCATACGGCGGACGCGCCGACCACGTTCGTCAGCCGTCCTGGCCGGCGGGTCAGGTTCCGGGTGATCAACGCCGCCGCCGACACAGCCTTCCGCGTGGCGCTGGGCGGTCACCGCATGACCGTCACCCACACCGACGGGTTCCCGTGCAAGCCCGTCACCGTGGACACGTTCGTCATCGGCATGGGCGAGCGCTACGACTTCGTCACGACGCTCTTCCCGGGGGCGTTCCCCCTGATGGCGCTGGCCGAGGGCAAGGCCGGGCGGGCGTTCGCGGTGGTGCGCACCTCCAAGAACGCCGCCAGGCCGTCGTCCCACGCCGACGTGCCCCAGCTCCACCGGCGCCTGCTGACCTACCAGGACCTGGACGCGCACCACTCCGACTACCTGCGCCCCCCGTCGAGAACGGTCACCGTGAAGCTCGGCATGCGCCCGTCGGGCAACGAGTGGACCCTCAACGGCCGCCTCGCCTCCGACCCGTACCGGCTGCGCGTGGAACGGGGCGAGACGATCAGGATCGTCCTGGACAACGCGTCGCCCATGTGGCACCCGATGCACCTGCACGGCCACACCTTCCAGGTCCGGGTGAACGGCCGGCACGGGCCGCGCAAGGACACCGTGAACGTCATGCCGCACGAACGCCTCGACATCGACGTGCACGCCGACAACCCCGGCGAGTGGATGTTCCACTGCCACAACCTCTACCACCAGGAGCAGGGCATGATGGGCGTCCTCGGCTACGGCGCCCCTCCTCCCCACCGCCCTGGCATGTCCCACGGAAAGCCGAGCGCGGATCGCACGGGCAAACGACGCCAGGACCCGACCAGGAACGGCCACCACTGAGGGGCCCGCCGTTCGCGCCCACGAGCGGCTCGGCGGCGTCCCGGACGACGTCAGCGACCCCCGGCGCGGGCCAGGTCGGCCCACACGACACGGTGGCCACCCGCGACGCGCCGGGTACCGCAGCGGACCGACAGGGCGGCCACGAGACCGAGGCCACGCCCTGACTGCCGCATGGACCCCGGCTCCAGCGGCGTGAAGCGGGGTTCCGGGGTGGCCGTCCCCGGGTCGACCACCTCCAGCCGGACGAAGTCGTCGACGACGCCGAGCCGCACCTCGACCCAGTCCCGGTCCGGCCCCGCCGGGACATGCCGGACGGCGTTGGTCACCAGCTCGCAGACGACCAGCACCACGTTGTCGAGCAGCTCCGGGTCCGCGTCGGCCAGCCATGACCGGACCACCTGCCTGGCCTCGCGCGGCGCCCTGGCGCCACGCCGCAGCGTCACGCCCTGCCATGGGACGACGTCCGGCGGCTGGGTGGGGAGGGTTTCCGCTGGCACAGACATCACCGACCGTTCGGGGATCGACCGTCCGGTCCACGAGGTGAGCACATCGTGTGAACGCGGGATCGGTTCGCTTTCTGAAGACCTTCCCCAGAGTGGCGCTTGACGGCTACTTTTAGTAGCCACGTGGTAACACGACTGCTCCACACATCCCGTTCACCATGTGTGTGAACATGTGAACCTGCTGGGCGGTGATCCATGTCAGGCAGTGAACTCGACCCAGGAGCCAGCCCGTTGGCTCTCTTCGGAGCCGAGATGAGGAGGCTACGCGAGGAAAAGGGCATAACCCAGGAAGAGATCGCGGATTACGCCCACGTCAGCAAGAGCCTGGTCAGCCAGATCGAGAACGCCAAACGCACCCCGCAATGGGACTTCGCCGAACAGGTCGAAAGACTGCTCGACCTCAAAGGCGAGCCGCTGCTGCGCCTCATGCCCCTGGTGGTCAGATCGGGGCCGAAATGGTTCCGCCAGTGGCCGAAGATCGAAGCAACGGCGCACAGCCTGCGCACCTGGCAGCCCCTGGTCATCCCTGGGCTGCTCCAGACCCGCGACTACGCCCGCGCGATCCTGCGCGGGCAACCGGGCACCACCGACGAACGCGTCGAGGAACTGACCGAAGCCCGGCTGGCCAGGCAGACGGTGTTCGACCGTCCCGAACCGCCACTCTATGCGGCGGTGATCGACGAGGGAGTCCTCACCCGACCCATCGGCGGAGCGGAGGTCATGCGCGAGCAACTCTGCCGCCTGCTCGAAGCCCTCACCCATCGCTGCATCACCGTGCAGGTCGTCCCCACGGATGCCGTCCCCACGGTCGGCCTGCTGGGCGGATTCGTCATCGCCCAACAGGCGCAAGGGCCGGATGCCGTCTACCTGGAATCCGCCACAGACGGCGAGGTAACCGATCGCCAGGACCGCGTGCGCAGCGTTAGTATCAAATTCGACGCCATCCGGTCATTTGCCAGGCCAGTCAATGAGACGGCACAGGTAATACGCACAAAGATGGAGATGTATTCAAGTGAATGACGAGCTGGCCGCCGAACTGGAGGCCGCGCACTGGCGTAAGTCCTCCTTCAGCGGCGCCAACGGCGGAGACTGCATCGAGGTGGCCTCGCTGAGCGGGGACCGCTTCGGCGTCCGTGACACCGAGCGGCCCGACCTGGCGCCGTGGGTGGTGCGCGGCGCCGTCCTTCGCGCCTTCGTCGCCGGTGCCAAGAACGGCGAATTCGACTTCTGATCCCCCGACTCCGAAGGCCCTCCACATTCGCGTGGAGGGCCTTTCGCGTTACCGCCCGGGGCGGGGCGTGTTCAGCCGCCGCCGACGCCGCCCGCCATCTTCCCGACGCTCTCGGCGGCGGCGTTCTTGAACGCCATCGCCACCACCGCGCCCAGCCGGTCACGCCCGGCCAGGTCGGCCGCCCGTCTGCGGTCGGCCTTGGGGAACACCTTGGCGACCAGCCCGGCGGCGTGCGCCAGCGACACGAGCGCCACCGTCCGCCGGTCGGGCTCGGCCTCGGCCTCGGCCAGCGCCGTCAGCACCCGTTCCCTGGCCGAGTCGCGAAACGCCGGATCGGCCTCGGCGAACACCTCCTCCTTGAACAGCCTGAGATACGTACGCGTCTCCGCCCTGATCGCGCCGCGCTCCTCAAGCCGCCCGAGCAGGCGCTCCCGCCGCCGGGGCGTGGTGGACATGGCCTGCCACCACTCGCCGAACTCGGGTGGCTCCTCCGGCACGGCGAGCTGCGCGAGGGCCGTGTCCAGCTCGGCGTCTCCCACCGGCCCCGAGCCGACCGGACGGAGCCGTCCGCCCTCGAACACGAGCCGGTCGAGGACGCACAGCTCCGACAGCACCGCCGCGCTGAGCGTGTGGTCCAGCAGTTCGAGGTTGACGAGCGGGGTGCCCTTGGGCCTGTAAGCGAGTAAGAGGACTTCTTCCGCGATGAGCAGGTCCATGGGGTCCAGGATGGCGCATCGCCCCGCCTCTCTGCCTTTCCCTCGCCAATACCAGCGTTTATGGGGATATGTAGACGATGCCCTCTATGCGAGTTACGCTCCGCTGGCTACCACTCGGGGGACAGTCAAGAGCTTCGATGGGGGGCGATCATGAGCTACACACTGTTACGCGGCAGCTTCGTGATCCGGTATCCGGATCTGCCGCGACAGGGTCCCGAGCCGGACGGCGACACCGTCAAGTTCCTGCCCGACACGCCGGCCCTGGTGGAGGCGCTGCCCCGGCCTTCGGGACGGCCGCCGGACCTCAACGGCCGCGGCGTCTCCGTACGGCTGGAGGCCGTCGACGCGCTGGAGACCCACTTCGCGGAGACCCACCAGGAGCAGGAGGGCGCCTACGCGGCCCGCGACGAACTGCTGCGCCTGCTCGGCTTCACGAACATACGCTTCTGGCCCGACCTGCCCAACAAGGTCGAGTCGGCCGACCAGGACGCCGTCCGCGGCCACGTCCTCACCAACGGGATCGACGGCAACGGCCGCCTGATCGCGTTCGTCCGCGCCGGGGACCACCCGGGGGCGGACGGGACCACCGTGTTCGTCGACGGGCCGCTCGTGGACCGTTCCGCGAACGGGCAACTGCTGGCGGGCGGGCTGGTCTACCCGGCGTTCTACGCGACGCTGCCGGCCGAGCTGCGTACGCACCTGGCGGAGGTGTCGCGGGCCGCCAGGAGCAAGGCCGCCGGCATCTGGCCGCGGTCGACCGCCGATCCCGACGGGGCGGCCGTCGTACCGGGCCTGGACGGGCTGGAGCGGCTGGTGACGTGGCCGAAGCTGTTCCGGCGGATCGTGCCGTACCTGGCAGCGGGGTTCACCGACTTCGACGGCTTCGACGCCTGGCTGCGCGCCGACCCGGTCAACCGGGACGACGAGCTGTTCCTCATCCCACGGCTGGAACGGGGCAACCTGCACGACGTGGTACGGGCGTCGGGGCAGCAGATCCAGCTCACGATGTGGCCGGAGGACTTCGTCATCAGCCCGGACCCGGCACCGCCGGGCACCCCGGTACGTCCGCCGCTCGTCGCCGCCGGTGACCTGCTGATCGTGGCCGCCCTGCCCGACCCGGCGGGCGTGGACCGCGGGCACGAGACCGTCACCCTCCTCAACCTCACCTCCCGCGCCGTCGACCTGACGGGCTGGGCCCTGGCGGACGCGTCCGGCGCACGCAAGCCTCTGACCGGCACGATCGACGGCGGCGCGGCCCTGCGCGTGGCCCTGGACGGAGCACTCCAACTCGGCAACCAGGGAGACACGATCATCCTCGTGGACCCGGAGGGAGCCTCGATCGACCGGGTGACGTACAAGCGGGAGCAGGTCAAGGCGGGCCGCACCATCCACTTCTCCCGCTGATCCCCTTCGAAGGGGACCACGGCCCGCACGTCAGCGCCGAAGATCCAGCACCAGCGTCCTGACCAGTGAAAGTAGGAGACATATGTTCATGCTCATGCCGCGCTCTCTGTTCAGGCTGGCGGCCGGTGCGGCGGCAGGCTACCTGTTCGCCGTCCGCCCGTGGCACCTGCGCTGGGGTGCCGACGACCGCGAGGTCCACGCGGAGATGCCCGGCGACGACCTCGTCCCGCGTCCGCAGTACCAGGCCACCCGGGCGGTCACCGTCGCGGCCCCACCGGCCGTGGTCTGGGCCTGGGCGGTCCGGCTCGGCGGCTACCGGCCCGGCGGCGCCTCCGGGCAGGCGGCGCAGGACGACCCGGCCGGACACCGGGAGTTGAAGGTCGGCGACGTGCCGCACCCGGGGCCCGACGGCAGCGGCTACGCCGTGGAGGTGATCGACCCGCCGCACACGCTCGTGCTGGCCCTGCGCGGTCCCGACGCCACCACCGCGTGCTCGATCTCCCTGCGCGACCTGGAGGACGGGCGTACCCGGATGGTGTTCCGGGTACGCGTCCGCGCCGCGCCCACCGTACGCGGCACCGCGCACCTGGCGACGACGGACGTCGGCGACTTCGTCGGCATGCGCCGCCAGATGCTGGCCGTCAAGCAGGGCGCCGAGTCCGCCCGCTGACCGCCGAGGAGCGCCCGTCGACCCGGGTACCGCTCGACGGGCGCTGTTGACGTGGGCGCCTCCGGATGCTTACGGTTCCGGCGATCGGCGAAATATATCGTCACGATGCCGAAACTTTCGGAGGCGCGCCATGTTACGAGGACTCGTCGCGATCGGCCTGCTCGGCCTCCCCGCGCTGAACCCGGCACCTCCCGCCGGCCCACCGGCCATCACCGTCAACGAACGCGTCCGGCACCAGGAGATCGACGGTTTCGGCATCTCGCAGGCGTTCCGTCGCAACGAGCTGCTCAAGTCCCTGCCGCAGGACAAGCAGCGGGAGGTCCTCGACCTGTGGTTCGACCGCGACAAGGGGGCCGGGCTCAGCATCCTGCGCCTCGGCATCGGCAGCTCCCCGGCGGGCAGCCCGTACGACCACATGGTGTCGATCCAGCCCGAGAACCCCGGCGGCCCGGACGCCCCGCCCCGCTACGTCTGGGACGGCGACGACAACAGCCAGGTGTGGGTCGCCAAGGAGGCCCAGCGGTACGGCGTCAAGCGCTTCTTCGCCGACGCCTGGAGCGCACCCGGGTACATGAAGGACAACGGCGACGACAAGAACGGCGGCACCCTCCTGCCCGAGTGGCAGCGCGCGTACGCGAACTACCTGGTGGCCTACACGAGGTTCTACGCGAGGGAGGGCATCAAGATCACCGACCTCGGGTTCACGAACGAGCCCGACTGGACGGCCACGTACGCCTCCATGCGCTTCACCCCCGAGCAGGCCGCCGGGTTCGTCAAGGTCCTGGGCCCGGTCGCGAAGGACACGAAGCTGGTGTGCTGCGACTCCTTCGGCTGGAACGAGGCCAAGGCGTACACCGCGGCCATCGAGGCCGACCCCGAGGCCCGCCGCTGGGTGAAGACGCACACGGGCCACACGTACGCCAGCCCCGTGGACGGCCCGCTGCCGACCGCCAGGAAGAGCTGGATGTCGGAGTGGAACCCCGACGGCGGCACGTGGAACGAGAGCTGGGACGACGGCAGCGGCTACGACGGCCTCACGATCGCGCGGGCCGTCCACGACGCGCTCACGCTGGGCAACGTCAGCGCGTACGTCTACTGGCTGGGCGGCTCGCGCGGCGCCACCAGGGCGCTGCTGCAACTCGACGACGCGGCCGGGGAGTACCACGTGTCGAAGCGGCTGTGGGCACTGGCGGCGTACAGCAGGTTCATCCGGCCCGGGGCGGTGCGGCTGGAGGCGGCGGCGACCGACCCCGCGCTGAAGGTCTCCGCCTTCCGCAACGTGGACGGCTCCCGCGTGATCGAGGTGCTCAACACCGGCACCGCGCCGGTCACCTGGCAGGGCGTACGCGGGCGGGCCACGGCCTACGTGACCGACGAGGCCAACTCGCTCACGCCCACGGCGGTGACGGGCCGCACGGTGACGCTGGCGCCGCGCGCCCTCACCACGATCGTCCTGCGCTGACTCACCGAGCACGCGCCGCCGATGGGGCGGCGGTCACCACGCGACGGGGCCGAGACGGTCGACGAAGATCCCGGACGGCCCCTCGGCGCCGATCGTCGCGAGTCTCACGATCGGGTCGGTGCCCTCGGTGACCGTCAGCTCACCGGTGTGGTGGTTCATGTCGGTGGCGGTGAACTTGTGGTTGGCCACCTCGCCGGGAGTGACGACGTTGAACTTGATCCGCGGAAGCGCCTGGGCGTACCGGACGGTGATCATGTTCAGCGCCGCCTTCGACGAGGTGTACGCGAGTTCGTGCATCTTCGAGGTCGCCTGGCCCGGATCCGTCACGACCGCGAAGGATCCGGCCGCGCTGGACACCATCACCACCCGCGGGTGCTCCGCCGCCTGCAGCAGCGGAAGGAACGCGTGCGTGACCCGGACCGGTCCGTACACGTTGGTGTCGTAGACGGAATGGATCTCCTCGGCCGTCGCGTCCGCTGGCGGGACGACCCTTCCTGACGCGCCGGCGTTGTTGATCAGCACGTCCAGCCGGTCGGTGTGCTCCCGGACGAGCCGTACGGCGCCTGCCACCGACTCGTCCGAGGTCACGTCCAGCGGGACCAGGATCACCTTCGCGCCGTCGGCGGCCAGCTTATCGGCGGCCGCCCGCCCCCGGCCCTCGTCACGCGAGCCGAGAAAGACCGTCCAGCCCAGCTCCCCGAGCCGCCGGGCGGCCTCGAGGCCGAGTCCCTTGTTGCCTCCGGTGACCAGCACCGAGGTCTCTTGCGAAGTCTGCTCCGAGTTCGTCATGCCCTCTAAGACGAGGTGCCCCCACCCGGCTGTGACAGGGCGTCCTGCCAGGTAGGGGCGTCAGGGGCCGCCGTCGGCCTTGAGGCATCTCATGACGAGGAAGACGGGGTGCCGCGCGGCGTCCGGCCGCTTCGCCGCCCAGCCGGGGGCCGGCTCGGGCTCGGCCAGCTCGTCCGTCCACAGGCCGTGGCGGCGAAGGGTGTTGACGTACGTCGAGAGCGTACGGTGGTTGGCGCCCACCTGGCGGCGCAGCGACGACAGCTCGCCGTCAGCCCGCCACCAGCCCTCGGTGTGATAGCCCGCGTCGCCCGGCCACGACCCCGACACGCCCTGCCCACCGGGGAAGCACGGATGCAGGATCGCGCACCCGAAGACCCCACCGGGACGAAGGGCCTCGGCGGCGGTCGCCACGGCCCCGTCGAGATCGTCGATGTCGGAGAGCCCGAACGCGCAGACCACGGCGTCGAAGGCCCCGGGACCGGCCGCGACCCCGGCACCGGAGGCATGACCCGCCCGGCCGGTCGCTGCGTCGGAGGGCAGGCCGGTGGTCACGTCGGTGTGCAGGTAGCGGATGCCCAGAGGGGTGGCGCGTTCGGCGGCGCGGGCCTTCTCGATGAGCGCGGCCGAGAGGTCGGCGCCCACGACCTCGGCGCCCCTGCGGGCCAGCTCACGGCTGACCCGGCCGTGGCCGCAGGCGAGGTCGAGCACGCGGCGGCCCGCGACCGGCCCCACGAGGTCGAGCAGCCGCAGGGCGGCCGGGTCGTCGATGAGGTCGCTCCAGCCGCTCGCGTAGAAGTCCGCGATCTCGTCGTAACGCGCCACGCCCGCCATGCCTCCGACCTTACGCGCGCCCCGGCAGCCGCCCCGGGGTTGTTCGTCGAGCGCGGAATCAGGCCCGCCTCCGGTCAGCGCGGCCTCGGGCCAGGGGCGAAGAGGCGGAATCGGGTCCGCCTCCGGTCAGGTGCAAAGAGTCCGCCACGGCGCGGCATCGTGACAGTCTGACCGGTCTCGCGCGGTCGCCGCCGTGAAGGAGGATCATCACCGGGTCGGGCGGGAAGACGCGGGGGGATCAACATGGGCAGGCCCGGGATCGCGGCGATCATCGCGCTCACCGCGCTGGGCGTCGGCTGGTCGGCGTCGCCGGCCGCGTCCGGCGACGGCCGACCGGCGGCACCAGCCGTTCACCCAGCCGGGCACCCAGCCGTTCACCCGGCCGTGCACACGGCTGGGCACCCAGCCGTACACGCGGCTGGGGAGCGGCGCGACAGCCACGGACCGGGCGACCCCGGAGGGCCGCAGGCACACCGGAGCGCCAACCTGCGCGTCGGCACGGCCCTCACCCCCGACCCCGTGATCATCGGCGCGGAGTCACGCTACGTCCTGACCGTCACGAACACCGGTGACCAGGACGCCGAAGACGTCGTCGTCACGGCCCTCCTCGACCGGAACCTCACGCCCGGCCCACTCCCCCGCGGCTGCTCCCCCGCCGACCGGGGCCTCGCCTGCGGCGGCCCCGGGCTGACGGTCCCGTCCGGGCAGAGCGTCACGTACGAGGTCCCGGTCACGACCGACCCCTCGCTCCAGGACGGCCTGGCCCTGGTCAGCCGGGCCCACGTCACGGCCTCGGGCACGGCCGGGGACCAGGCCGAGCTGGTCACCCGCGCCCGGTCCGCGGTGGACGTCGAGCTGCTCATGACCGCCCCGCCCGTCGTGAACTCGGGCGAGCCCATCGCCTACACCCTGACGGTCGTCAACCACGGCCCCTCGCGGGCGACGGACGTCACCCTGCGCAACCCCGTCTCCGTCGCCCAGGCCGCGATCACCGAGCGGCCGTCGGAGTGCCCGACCCCTGGCGAGGCCCTGACGTGCCCCGTCGGCGCGCTGGCCCCGGACGAGCGCAGGACGTACACGTTCGGCGTCACCCCCGAGGTCACCGGCGTGCTGCAGAACTGCGCGACCGTCACCGCCGCCGGCCGCGAGGAGAACCCCGCCGACAACCGCTCCTGCGCCGACACCCAGGTCAGGGCCCCCAGTCCGCCCGCCGCCACGCCCGGCGCGACCGCCACCGCCGAGCCGTCGCCCACGACGGAGACGACGTCCGGCCAGGACCGCGAGGGCAAGGCGCACGGGCCGCGGCAGGAGGTCCTCCTGCCTGAGCAGGCGCCGCAGCAGGGGCAGGGACGGGTCAGGCAGGCCGCGGGGGCGGCGGACGACGTGCCTCCTCCCGCGCACCACTCAGGCGGCGCGCTCCCCCTCACCGGCGCGTCGCTCTGGATGCTCTGCCTGGGCGTGGCGGTGCTGCTCGCGATCGGCCTGCTCGTACGCTATCTGTCCAGCCAGGACGGGCGCGCCCGACAGGGCCGGCGGACCCGTCACAGCCGGCGCGCCCGCCAGGGCAGGCGAACCTCCTGACCTCACGCGGACAGGTCCCTGGTCCACGATCCGAGCACGAGCAGCGTCTTCGTCCCCGTGACGTCGCCGGCCCTGCGCAGCCGGTCGATAACCTGCTGAAGGTGTCCAAGATCTCGCACCCGTACGTGGATGAGCGCGTCGGGATCACCCGCTATCGTGAACACCGCCTGCACCTCGGGCACGTCGGTGGCCGTGCGGATGATCTCGCTGACCGGCGTCGTGCCCGGATAGCGCAGCTCGGTGAACGCCTCGATCCCCCAGCCCAGCTTGCCGTAGTCGATCTGCACCGAGAACCCGGTGATCACGCCGATCTCCCTGAGCCGGTCCACCCGCCGCTTGACCGCCGCGACCGACAGCCCGACCCGGTCGGCCATGTCCGAGAACGTCCTGCGTCCGTCCTCCCGGAGGAGCCGCAGCACGTGGTGATCGATCTCGTCGACCTCAGCCACGGAGAACTCCCCCTTCAGCCGCAAATAACATCAGCCGTCCAGCCCATGAACTCATATTGTTTGCGTCTTCGGCCCAGTTTCCCATCTAATACTTGCGCATATCATGCCCGCGTTGCTGTGCTGGGAATCATCACACACATCCAGCGAGCAGCTAAGACAGCCAGGAGGTTCGCGTGAGCGTGAGCGAGACTCCCGCCCCCGTGTCGCTCGACGACAAGTACACGGCGCTCGACGGCCGGGTGCTCATCTCCGGGGTCCAGGCCCTGGTCCGCCTGACGCTGGAGCAGCGCCGCCTCGACGAGGAGCGCGGGCTGGACACCCGCGCGTTCGTCACCGGCTACCAGGGCTCGCCGCTGGCGGGGGTCGACCTGGAGATGGGGCGGGCGGCCCGGTTCCTCGATCGGGCGGGCGTGGTGTTCCGTCCCGGCCTGAACGAGGAGCTGGCGGCCACGGCGGTGGCCGGGACCCAGCTCCTCGACCAGGTGCCCGGCCGCCGCCACGACGGCGTGACCGGCTTCTGGTACGGCAAGAACCCCGGCCTCGACCGGGCCGCCGACGCCATCAGGCACGCCAACGTGGCGGGCACGACCCCCCTCGGCGGCGCGGTGGCCTGGATCGGCGACGACCCGGGCTGCAAGTCCTCGACCCTGCCCAGCTCGTGCGAGCCGATGTGCCAGAGCCTGTCCATGCCGCTGCTGGCACCCGGCTCGGTGGCCGAGATCATCGAGTTCGGGCTGCACGCGGTGGCCATGTCGCGCGCGACCGGCCTGTGGGTGGGCCTGAAGATCGTCGCGGACATCGCCGACGCCTCCGCCACGGTCGACCTCGGGCCGCTGCGCGCGGACGTCCCGGTGCCCGCGCAGGACCCCAGGGGTCCCGCGCCCATCCTGCTCGGCCCGGCCGCCCTGGACGCCGAGCACGACATGCTCACCCGCCGTCTCGACCTGGCCCGCGAGTACGCCCGCGCGCACGGCCTGAACCGCGTCATGTCCGGGGCGGGCAACACCGCCCTGGGCGTCGTGGCCTCGGGCGCCACGTACGCGGTGGTCGAGCGGGCGCTGGCCGACCTCGGCATCGACGAGGCGGCAAGAGACGCGTACGGCCTGCGGCTGATCAGGCTCGCCATGCCGTTCCCGCTCGCGTACGAAGAGCTGGCGGCGCTGACCGCCGACCTCGACCGGGTGCTGGTCGTCGAGGACAAGGTGCCGTTCCTGGAGGGGCAGCTCAAGCAGGCCCTGTACGGCCGCGAGCGCGTCCCCGCCGTCGTGGGCAGGGAGCTGCTCACCGCCAGGGGCACGCTGGGCGCCGACGACGTGGCCCAGGCGATCGCCGCCTGCCTCGGCATCGAACGGCCCCGCCCGAAGACGCGGCGCGGCCTGCTGCCGGTGGTGGCGGCGCGCACGCCGTACTTCTGCTCGGGCTGCCCGCACAACACCTCCACCCGCACCTCCGACGACACGCTGGTCGGCGTGGGCATCGGCTGCCACGCGATGATCGCGCTGGACGGGCACGGACGCGGCACCCAGGTCGGCATCACCCAGATGGGCGGCGAGGGCGCCCAGTGGATCGGGCTGTCGCCGTTCACCGACGACCGGCACTTCGTCCAGAACCTGGGCGACGGCACCTTCCACCACTCCGGCTCCCTGGCGGTCAGGGCCGCGATCGCGGCCGGGGTGTCGATGACGTACAAGCTGCTCTACAACGACGCCGTCGCCATGACCGGCGGGCAGCGCGCGGAGGGGCGGCTCGACGTGCCCGCGCTCACCCACGAACTGGCCGTCGAGGGCGTGCGCCAGATCGTGGTCACCACGCCGGAGCCGGAGACGTACCGTGGGGTGGGGCTGGCCCCGATCGCCTCCGTACGGCACCGCGACGACCTGCCCGAGGTCGAGAAGGAGCTGGCCGCGCTCGGCGGCGTCACCGTGCTGATCCACGACGACCGCTGCGCGGCCGAGGAGCGGCGCCTGCGCAAGCGCGGCAAGCTGCCCACGCCCACGCAGAAGGTGCTGATCAACGAGCGGGTCTGCGAAGGCTGCGGCGACTGCGGCGACGTCTCGACGTGCCTGTCCGTCCAGCCGGTCGAGACCGAGTACGGCCGCAAGACCCGCATCCACCAGGCGTCCTGCAACACGGACCTGAGCTGCCTCAAGGGCGACTGCCCGTCGTTCCTGCTGGTCGAGCCGGGCACCAAGGAGGTCAGGAAGGCGCCGCCCCTGCCCGTGACACCGCCCGAGCCGATCCTCGCCGGCGCGGACGAGGTGCTGATCAGGATGCCCGGCATCGGCGGCACCGGCGTGGTCACCGTCTCCCAGATCCTGCAGATGGCCGCCCACCTCGACGGGCTGAACGCCTCCGGGCTGGAGCAGACCGGGCTGGCGCAGAAGGGCGGGCCCGTCGTCAGCGACGTGCGGATCGGCAAGCATGCGCCGAACGGGTCCGTACGCGCCTCGCGGGGCGGGGCCGACGTGCTGATCGGGTTCGACGTGCTGGGGGCGGCGGCCGAGACGACGCTGGCCGTGGCCTCGCCCGAGCGCACGGTCGCCGTGCTGAACACCTCCGTGGTGCCCACCGCCGCCATGGTCACCGGCCGCGTACCGGTGCCGGGGCACGCCGACGCGGTGGCCAGGGTCGCCTCCGCCACCAGGGAACAGGTCTGCGTCGACGCCCACGCGCTGTCGGAGGCGCTGTTCGGCGACCACATGCCGGCCAACCTGCTGCTGCTCGGGGCCGCCTACCAGCAGGGCTGCCTGCCGGTCGGCGCCGAGTCCATCGAACGGGCCATCACGCTCAACCGGGCCGCCGTGGAGCAGAACCTGGCCGCGTTCCGCTGGGGCCGGGCCGCCGTGGCCGACCCCGAGGCGGTGCGCCGGGCCGTGCTGCCCGGCTCCGAGCCGGAGCCCGAGGGCCTCGACGAGGTGGTGGCCACGCGGGTGGCCGACCTGACCGGCTACCAGAACGCGACCTACGCCCGCTCGTACGCCGACGACGTACGGCACGTGACGGCCCTGGCCGTCGAGCGGGCGGGCGAGGCGGCCGGGACGGCGATCGCCCTGGCCTACGCCCGCGGCCTGCACAAGCTGATGGCCTACAAGGACGAGTACGAGGTCGCCCGCCTGCACCTCGACCCCGTCGAGAAGGCGCGGCGCGAGCGCGAGTTCGGCGCGGACGCGGTCGTGTCGGTGCTGCTGCACCCGCCCGTGCTGCGCGCGATGGGCATGAAGCGCAAGATCAGGGTACGCCGCTCGGCCGGGGTCCTGTTCCGCGGGCTGCGGGCCGCGCGGGTGCTGCGCGGCACGGCGTTCGACGTGTTCGGCCGGGCCGAGGTGCGGCGGGTCGAGCGCGAGCTGGTCACCGAGTACCGCGAGCTGGTGCGCACCGCGCTCGACCGGCTCACCCCGGCCACCGCCGGCGCCGTCGAGGAGGTCGCGGGCCTGCCCGAGCTGATCCGCGGGTACGAGGACATCAAGCTCGCCCGGGTCGCCGACTACCGCGAACGCGCCGCGAAGGCTCTGGAGAACCTCGTCCCTTGACACCCCCAGGAGTGACCGTGACAGTCGACCGCCTGCTGCCCGACCAGGACGCCAAGGACCTCATCGAGCTGACCCGGGAGATCGCCGACAAGGAGTTGGCCCGCCGGGTGGACGAGCATGAGCGCGCCGAGACGTACCCGGAGGGGCTGTTCGCCACGCTGGGCGCGGCGGGGCTGCTCGGACTGCCGTACCCGGAGGAGCACGGCGGGGGCGGGCAGCCGTACGAGGTGTACCTGCAGGTGGTCGAGGAGCTGGCGATGCGCTGGGCGGCCGTCGCGGTGGCCACCAGCGTGCACACGCTGGCCTGCTTCCCCGTGTTCGGGTACGGCACGCAGGAGCAGCGGGCGCGCTGGCTGCCCGACATGCTGGCCGGGCGGCTGATCGGCGGCTACAGCCTGTCCGAGCCGCAGGCCGGCTCCGACGCCGGGGCGCTGACCTGCAAGGCCGAACGGGTCGAGACCGGCTACCGGATCACCGGCAACAAGGCGTGGATCACGCACGGCGGCATCGCCGACTTCTACGCCCTGTTCGCGCGCACGGGCGCGGGCTCGCGGGGCGTGTCGTGCTTCCTCGCGCCGGGGGCGGCCGACGGGCTGACGTTCGGGCGGCCGGAGGAGAAGATGGGCCTGCACGCGGTGCCGACGACCAGCGCGCACTGGGACGGCGCGGTCCTCGACGCCGACCGGCTCATCGGCAAGGAGGGGCAGGGGCTGCAGATCGCCTTCAGCGCCCTCGACTCGGGCCGCCTCGGCATCGCCGCCTGCGCCACCGGCCTGGCCCAGGCGGCGCTGGACGAGGCGGTGGCGTACGCCAAGGAGCGGCGTACGTTCGGCAAGCGGATCATCGACCATCAGGGGCTCGGGTTCCTGCTCGCGGACATGGCGGCGGGGGTGGACAGCGCGCGGGCCACGTACCTGGACGCGGCCCGCCGCCGCGACGCCGGCCTGCCGTACGGACGGCAGGCGAGCGTGGCCAAGCTGGTCGCCACGGACACGGCGATGCGCGTGACCACGGACGCGGTGCAGGTGCTGGGCGGGTACGGGTACACGCGGGAGTTCCGGGTCGAGCGGTACATGCGCGAGGCCAAAATCATGCAAATCTTCGAGGGCACCAACCAGATCCAGAGGATGGTCATCAGCCGTTCCCTGGCCAAATAGCCCTGACAAGCGGAAACCCCGCTTCCCGGTGTGCTGGGAGGCGGGGATCCTTGGCTTGGGATGATTCCTGGGTCGGCACGGCCGAGGTACTCGGCGAGTACTCTGAGCGAGACACCGCCCGTCAGCATGACGCTTGCGTGGTGGCGCCGAAGCTGGTGCACCCCTTCTGGCGCTCTCAGGGCGCGTACAACGGCCTGGCGCCCCCTCCGCCGCGGGAGGAGACGCGCTGGGACGTGAACCCCAGAGCGGCCGGGCGGGCTGACCGTTTACGCCGAGGCCTATTGTCCGGAGAGTGGTATGCGGGAAATCTCTTGCCATACGTACGCGCGTTGGCGCCGCTCAAGCAGAACGAGCGAACTTTCCTTCACCGCGACATCGGCAGAGGGAAGGGTCTGCAGTTTCTCGGCTGCAGCAATGGCCTCCGCCGCGGGAATATCGGACGTATTACAGTAGGCTATTGTCACATGTGGATGGAGTTCAGAATCTTTGATGGACGCATCCGGATGGACCGAAAGAGTTGCTTCGCGAAGGATGTCGCGAAGATTTCTGATTGAGCCACTAGGTGAAGCGTTGAATCCGAGCGCGCCAGAGGTTCCGCCCAGAGAGTCAATGGAAATGTCGAACGGCGCCATTTTCCTGCAAGCACGCATCGCGGCAGCTTCGATGAATCCTAGTTGGGCCGACGCCACCTCGCCCTCGAACGCAATTCTGTCAAGCGTGAGATGCAAGTCGCCTTCAGGGACCAAGTCATAATAGGGAAAGGAGATTGCTTGCTGGCATTGCTTGACGAGAGATCGCAGTTGCGCCGGCGGCTCGAACGTCAGATACCAGTAATAGGCGCGCGGAGCGGCTGGGCGACTCCAATGGTTGGTGAGGTATCGAAGCGTCCGGAAACGCTCGTTGACTCCCTCGATGCTGGCAGAATTCCGGACATCCTCGTGGCGCGGTTCGCTCATCAACGCACTTCCCGCGCAGATATCGCGTGGCGAATCTCACTGAACTGACTCACGTCGCCCCATCGTTGAGCAGCAAGGTTAACGAATTCCATAGCGCGCTGTTGAATCGATATTATCGGACGATCCGCCGAAATGATAAGCGCTTCGAGGACGAGATCCCTAACGTGGCCCGGATCGGCTTCCTTGGAGGGAATCAGCGAAACCGCGTAATCTATCATGACGAGAGAACGACTCCAAGACGACTCGGATTCATTAATACCAGGCAGAGCTATGTTGACGTATTTCTGAACCTTTTCCGGCATTCCAAGCGACACGTACGCGGTTGCCGCATTGCCTGCTACTTGAGTCGGAGTGTAGCACTCGAACGAGATGCTAGAAGGAAGCCCTTTAGGGGCATCGTGGCACGACATGAGATCGTAGGCTTCATCGACGGCGCGATGAACGCCATCGGCATTTCCAAGTTTTCCCATTGCCCGAGCCATGCAATTGATCGTCAACCGCACGCTCTGTGGCCCAGAATTCGCATAGGCCAGGCCGTCTACCGCCAGGCTCAGCGCCTCATCGTATTTCCGAGCATAGTATTCGCAGAAGCTCTGCATACCTCGCGCCCATGCCTGAAGATTGGGATCTTGCGCGAAGCCGCCAAGCAGGAATGCTTCGGCACAGTACGCTCGCGCCAGCGGAAGCCTCCCGCGTCCGACAGCTATGTATCCGAGTACACCCGATGTTCCGCTCGCGATTTCAAATAGCTGCTTACGCTCCCCCGGATGGCTGCATTCATCGAGAAGAGCATCTATCCAGGCTCGCTGACGGACGAGAGCGGGAACGAGATCCGAATGATTCAGCCGATCATACCGGAATACGATCTCACCAAGGCTGTCCTTCAGTTGGCGGATGATCTCCGGGCTGACTGCTCTATTTAGTCTGTCGATGCGACTTAGTACCTCAGTGGCATCTTCCGATATCTTCGAATCTGGGCGGCTGTGCGCTTCATGGCCCGGCGAGGACGGCGCCAAGGCCACCAGTTCGCCCCTCGCCCCGAGTGCTCCATCGAGTGCCGTTGCGATCGTCAAGCCGGGTGTGCGCCGTCCGTTTTCGAGATCGCAAACATAGCTTTTGCCGACGTTGGCAAGGCGGGCCACTTCCCGAATGGACATATCGCCACGTAGGCGTCGAAGCGCCTCGCCGAACGTTTCTACGCCCATGCGGTGCCCCCTGCCCTGTCCGCCAGGTGTCCGCAGTTCCTGCGGACACCTGGCGGACAGCCAACCCCTAGACCATGGCCTCCTGTATCAGCAACGTTATCCCCGTGGGCTGCGGTTTTCTGCACCCTCGCCATAAAAGGCGGCCCCGGCCCGGTGCGCGAACACCCGGGTGATCCGGGGCCTTGATCGGGAATCGAGGTCCTGACCCATGCGAAAGCCTGGCTCCCTAGGCGGCACGGACGCGTTGAGCAGGCCACAAGTACCCCTCGCCGACAAGGTGAACGTCGAGATCAACGGCGTGTCGATCTCCGTTCCGAAGAACACGGTGAACGTGTATCTCGTGCGGGCTCACATCAACCCGGTGAAGCCCGGCCAGATCTCCGGATCGATCCTCACCACTGATCTCATGTTCGCCTGGACGTGGTTGATCAATGGACTCTCCGATGGCGGTTGGGGTGACGTGGTCGCGTTCGACGTAGCGGTCAAGAAGCGCCCCCGCTGGTCCCGCAGCCTAGGCAGAATCGACGGGCCGACCAGGTACCCCAACCCGTTGCGGCACACCCCTGTCGAGCCATGACCGCGCCATGCCGGCCCTCCCTTGAGTGGGCCCCGTACAACTCGCACGGGACGTCATCAAGGATCAAGGAGTTCATCACCCGGGGGTCGATCGAATACGAGCAGTGTCTGGAGGGCGGCTCGTACCTGATCCGCCGGACTGAACGGAACGACGCCGGAACAGCTACGGTAGTGGAGATCGGTCGTGGCATGACGCGGATCGGCGTGCTTGATCTCTGGCAGTTGATCGTCAGGGGAGACGCGGGCTGAACAGCCTGCGCGATGTGCAAACAAAGCGCGGGTCGCCTTGAGGCAACACGCCCCCGCAGGCGGCCCGGAGAGCGTGCAGATCTTCGGGGGCACGAACCAGATCCAGCGCCTGGTCATCAGCCGTTCCCTGGCCGAATAGGGCGGCGATACGTAGATCTGCCGATGTTTTGCGAACCCGCTGTGCCTAGTGTCGGCCGCATCGAGCGGTTTCGGAGAAGGTGGGTTCATGCGTGTGCTGACCGTGTTCCTCTCGGCCCTGCTCCTGACGACGGCCACCGGCGATCCCGCCCGTGCGAAACCGGCGGCGGCCGCCACGTCCGACGTCGTCTTCGAACGGGCCGACTTCTCCACCGGCACCGCCGAAGGCACGACGGCGGGTGACGGGCTGTCGTTCGGCTCGGCCGCGGGCACCGTCTCCCACACCGACGCGCTCGGCACCAAGACCTGGGAGTACGCCCGCTGGACCGGCCCCGAGCGGGCCATCGGCTTCCCCGCCACCGAGCTGATCGCGTCCTGGACCGCGGACGTCCCGCAGGGGAGCTGGCTGCAGGTCGAGGCCCGGGGCAGGAACGCCGAGGGACTGACCGCGTGGTACTCGCTGGGCCGCTGGTCCTACGCCGAGGGCGACATCCTGCGGACGTCGGTGCCCGGCCAGGGTGACGCGGACGCCTCCGTGGCGGTGGACACGCTGGTCGCGGCGGCGGGCAAGCCGCTGACCGGCTACCAGCTCCGGCTGACCCTCTACCGCAAGCCGGGCTCGTCGGTGGCGCCGCGGGTGCGTACGTCCGGCGTGATGACCTCCAACGTGCCCGAGCGCAAGACCGTGCCGGTGAGCCCCGGCGGCGGCGCGTGGGGCACGGAGCTGGCCGTGCCGCGCCGCTCCCAGAACGTGCACCAGGGCCACTACCCCGAATGGGACGGCGGCGGCGAGGCGTGGTGCAGCCCGACCTCGACCACCATGGTGCTGGGCTACTGGGGCCGGTGGCCGAGCGCGCGGGACACGTCGTGGGTCGATCCGTCCGACCCGAACCCCGAGGTCGATTACGCCGCCCGCCACACCTACGACCACGCCTACCAGGGGGCGGGCAACTGGCCGTTCAACACGGCGTACGCGGGCCGCTACGGGCTCGACGGGTTCGTCACCAGGCTGCGCTCGCTGACCGAGCTGGAGGCGCTGGTCAAGGCGGGGATCCCGGTGATCACCTCGCAGTCGTTCAAGAAGGGGGAGCTGCCCGGGGCGGGGTACGGCACGAACGGGCACCTCATGGCGGTCGTCGGCTTCACCCCCGGCGGCGACGTGATCGCCAACGACCCGGCGTCGCCGAGCAACGCGGCCGTGCGGCACGTGTACCCGCGCGCGAGCTTCGAGAACGTGTGGCTGCGCAGCTCCAGCAGCGGGGGCGTGGCGTACGTCATCCACCCGCCGGACCACCCGCTGCCCCCGACGACGCCCGGACTGCCCGCCAACTGGTGACCGACCGGGGAGGCAACGGCGGCGGCGACCAGGTCTGCCGCGAGGTCGTGTCAGCGGCCGTGTCAGTACGGCGACGGCCCGGTGTCAGGGCGGTCGGTGATCGTGGACGTCATGAACAGTTCGACGAACGCGGCCTCGGAGCCGCGCAGGGCATACGAAGACAAGACCGTGCTCGGCGGCGGCGGCAGGGTACGCAAGCTGCGGCGGGTGGGGGTCGCGGCGCTGGCGGCGGCGCTGCTCGCCGGTTCGGCGGCACCCGGGGTGGCCGCCGCGGACAGCGGTGCGGGCGCGCCGCGGGCCGCTGCCGGGCAGGACCGCCCGGAGCTGCGGCAGGCCGTCCAGGCATTCGTCGACGCCGGTTTCACCGGGGTGCAGGTACGCGTGCACGATCAGCGGGGTGAGTGGGTCGGCAGCGCCGGGGTGAGCAGGCTGGGCGCGAGCGCCGAGCCGCCCACGAACGGCCGGTTCTGGGTCGGCAGCGTCACCAAGACCTTCACCGCGACCCTGGTGCTGCAACTGGTCGCCGAGGGCGAGATCGGGCTGGACGACCCGGTGGCCGACCACCTGCCCGAGTTCGGGCTGGACCGGCGGATCACCGTACGGATGCTGCTGCGGCACACCAGCGGGTTGTTCAACTACACCGGCGAGTACTACGACGACGGGACGGTGGTGCCGGGGATCCCCGCCACGGGCAACGAGTGGCTGGACAGCCGGTTCAAGACCTACCGGCCGGAGGAGCTGGTACGGCTGGCGCTGTCCAAGCCGGCGAGGTTCGCGCCGGGCACGGACCAGAACTACGCCAACACCAACTACACGCTGGCCCTGCTGCTGATCGAGAAGGTCACCGGCCACTCGTACGCCGAGGAGTTGCAGCGGCGCATCGTAGGGCCGCTCGGGCTGAAGGGCACCGTGGTCCCCGGCGACCGGACGCGGCTCCCCGGGCCGCACGCCCACGGCTACTACCGCTACCAGGACGCCGGCCAGTGGAAGACGGTCGACGTCTCCCGGCAGAACCTCTCCCTGCTGGCCGGCGCCGGTGACCTGATCTCGACCACCCAGGATCTCCAAACGTTCGTCTCCGCGCTGATGGGCGGCGAGCTTCTGCCCGCCGGGCTGCTGGCCGAGATGCGCGAGCCGTACGGGAAGCTCGGCTACGGGCTCGGGCTGTTCGCGCAGGACCTGGGGCCGGGCTGCGGCACCGTCCTCCAGCACAACGGCAGCCCTCCGCACGGCTTCGGGGCGCTGATGTACAGCTCACCCGACGGCGGCAGGACCCTGACCGCCTCGGTGACCTATGTGGACGACGCCGCGAGGTCCTTGGGCATGAAGGAGTTTCCGAAGGTGCTGGACCGGCTCGTCAAGGAGGTGTTCTGCGACGGGTCGGCGCGGTAGACGGGCCGGGGCGGGCCGGGCCGGGCCGAATGCGGCGCGGCCCGGCCCGGCCCACCTGCTGTCAGCTCGCGGCCGGGACGTAGGACAGGTGGAGCACGCCGGTCGCGAACGTGTCCGACCTGGTCAGCTTCAGCGGGTGCGTCGGGTCGTCCTCGAACAGCCGCTGCCCCCGGCCGACGACGATCGGGTGGACGAGCAGGTTCAGCTCGTCGAGCAGCCCGTTGGCCAGCAGCCAGCGCATGGTGGTCGCCGAGCCGGACATCTGCAGGTCGCCTTCGAGCTCCTCCTTCAGCTCGCGCAGTTGGGTGGCGACGTCGCCGGCGATGACGGTGGTGTTGGCCCAGTCCGCCCTCTTCAGGCTGTTCGACAGGACGAACTTGCGGGACTCGTTGAACGTCTTGGCGATGTCGGGGTCGTTTTCCGTGGTCGGCCAGTACGCCGCCCACTCGTCGTAGAGCGTGCGGCCCATCAGGAAGCCCGCCGCGGTCGACACCCCCGCCTCGACCACGGCGCCCATCTCGTCGCTCCAGTACGGGAAGTGCCACTGGTCGGGCCGCTCCACCACGCCGTCCACCGAGATGAAGAAGCTGGAAATGATCTTTGCCATCGATGTCGTTCCTCACGTCACCAGAGTCATCGGTACGAGGCGGACGAGTCGTGCCCTCCCCTCCGCAGGGACATTAGGGGGAACGCGGCACCCAGGTCTTGTACGGAAACGACACCCGTCCCGGCCCGCCCGCACCCCCCGACCGGCGCGGTCACATGAAGAGGCCGCCGTTGTGCAGGCCCTCGCCCTGCGGCTCCAGCGCGTACGCGATGCCCGCGTCGATGGCACTCTCGAACCCCGTCAGAAAGGCCACCTGGTAGGCGTTGTCACCGAGGAGGTCGCGGGCCTCCTCCTCGCACGCCTCCCTGGCCGCCACCCACGCGGGCACGCTCGCCTGCGCCTGGCCGTGGACGCTCCAGATCCGCCGCGCCAGCCCGAGCAGCCGGGCCGCCCGGTAGGCCCGCCCGGCCGCACCCGCCGCCAGGGCGAGCAGGTCGACGGCCAGGCCGATGCCGAAGCTGTCGTGCAGCCGCCGCTTGACGCGCAGCGCCTCCTGCCCGAACGCGACGGCCGCGTCGAGGCGTCCACCGTCCAGCTCGGCCCGGCCGCGCAGGAGGTCGCCGTGGGCGCGCATCGCCTGCTCGCCGCGCCGGTCGCACAGCGAGCGCAGGTCCTCCAGCACGGCGACGGCGTCGTCGGTACGTCTGTCCGCGATGAGCGCGTGGGCCCGGCACAGCAGGGCCAGCAGCCGGGCGATGGTGAGCGGATCGTCGCCCCGCGGGGCGCGGCAGGCGCGCTCCGACTCGGCCACCGCCTGGAGCAGGTCGCCGCGGATCACCCCGGCCGACGCCCTGAGCGCGCTGACGCACGCGGCCGCGTGATCGTCGCCAACGGAGACGGCGGAGACGGCGGAGGCAGCGGAGGCAGCAGAGGCGGCCAGCTCGATCTGCGCGGCCCTGGACTCGGCGCCCTCCGCGTCACCCTGCGTGGCCGCCAGCAGGCCGTCCGCCCACAACGCCCGCGTGAGCGCCGGGCCCGGCCGGGTGTCGAGGGCCAGGGCCTGGGCCAGGTAGTGGCGGCCCTCCTTGGCGTAGCCGCAGCCGTACCAGAAGAACGCCAGCGTCCCGGCCAGTTCCAGGGCCGCCCGGCCGTCCCCGGCGGTGAGCGCCGTCGCCAGGGCGGCGCGCAGGTTGTCGTGCTCGCCGATCATCCGGTCGTACCAGGAGATCTGGCCGGGGCCGAGCCAGCCGGTGGCGCCCTTGGCGGCCAGCGCGAGGTAGTGCTCGTAGTGTCGCCGCCTGAACCGCTCCTCCTCGCCGAGGTCGCGCAACCGCGACGCGCCGTACTCGCGCAGCGCGTCGAGCATCCGGTAGCGCTCACCAGCGCCGGTGGGCAGCCAGGTCAGGATCGACTCGTCGGCCAGCGCGTCGAGCAGCAGCCCGATGTCCGCCCCGGCCAGGAGGTCGTCGGCGCACACCTGGCGCACGGCCTCGGCGTCGAAGTCACCCGCGAACACCGACAGGCGCGCCCAGAGCAGGCGCTCGGCCGGTTCGCACAGCTCGTGGCTCCACCCGACCACGGTACGCAGCGCCCGATGCCACGACGGGCCTGCCGCACCGGCCGGGGCAGGGGCGTCCCCCTGGGCGGCGAACCGTTCGTCGAGCCGGTCGGCCAGGTACGCGATGGGCAGCTCGCGCAGCCGCGCCGCGGCCAGCTCGAGGGCCAGCGGGACGCCCTCGAGCCGACGGCACAGGCGTACGACGACCTCCTGGTCCGCGTCGGCGAGGTCGAGGCCGGGCACGGTCTCGGCGGCGCGCTCGGCCAGCAGCGCCACCGCGTCGCCACCCGCGAGCGTCGCCGGGCCGGGTGACGGGACCGACAGCGGCTCGACCTCGTACACCAGTTCGCCCGGCGCCTCCAGCGGGCGGCGGCCGGTGGCCAGCACGCGCAGCCCGGGCACGGCGTCGAGCAGCGCCTCGATCGTGCCGGCGCAGGCGCCCGCCAGGTGTTCGCAGGCGTCGAGGACGATCAGCATCTCCCGCCCTGACAGGTGCTCGGCCAGCACCTCGACCATGGGGCGGGTGGTCCGGTCGGTGAGCCGCAGCGCCTCGGCGATCGCGTGCGGCAGCAGCCTGCCGTCGTCCAGCGAGGACAGCTCGACCAGCCAGGCCCCGCCGCCGAACTCGGGCCGCAGCTCGGCCGCGGCCCGCAACGCCAGCCGCGACTTGCCGACCCCGCCCGCGCCCGTGAGCGTCACCAGCCGCGACTGCCGACAGGCCCTGCGCACCTGGTCAAGCTCGCTCCGGCGGCCGATCAGGCTCGTCAGCTCCGGTGGGAGGTTGCCTGCCTGCCACTTCGCCATCGTGATCGCCACCCATCGGCTGCCGGTGTGACAGCAGCTTGCCTGATTGCGCCGTGCTCCGTCACTAAAAGTGAAAAAGGAACTACTACTGACCCAGGAGATGTTGCGCCCGCGTTACCTGCGGCGTCAAGGGCCGGTGCACGCAAGGCTGCCCCGCCGGCGCACGCAGGGCGGCCCCGCCGGTGCAGGCAAGGCGGCACCGCCGGCGCACCGGCGGGCTCGCGGGCCGCGCCTCCGAGGAAAGCCGCCCGGATCATGAAAGGTTCGGAAGGTACGCACTGACCTCGAAGGAACTCCAGTGGGACACGATCACGAAGGCCGGCGGGTGAGCCGGCGACGGCTGATCACCGGAATCAGCTCGCTCGGGCTCGGCGGCCTCATCTCCGCCTCGGGCCCTGGAGTCAGGGCCACGGCGCTGGCCGACTCCCGTTTCGCCGGGGCCCCGGCCTGCGCTCTGACGCCGACCGCGACGAAGGGCCCCTTCTACTTCGACTCCGACCTGGTCCGCCGCGACATCCGCGAGGACCGGCCGGGCACGCGGCTGGACCTGGCCGTCAGGGTCCAGGACAGCCGGACGTGCCGGCCGCTGCCCGGCGCGGTGGTCGAGATCTGGCAATGCGACGCGGCCGGGCTCTACTCCGGCGCGGAGAAGGTCTCCAAGCACGGCGTCGTCGCCGCCCCGAGCACGACGGCGGAGAACGGCAAGTCCGACTGGACCGACCTGAAGCCCGCCGACCACAAGCGCTACCTGCGCGGCGCCCAGGCCGCCGACGCCGCGGGCGTCGTCGAGTTCACCACCATCTGGCCGGGCTGGTACCGGGGCAGGACGGTGCACATCCACGTCATGGTGCACATCAGCGACAGGCGGGTGCTGAGCACGCAGCTCATGTTCGACGACGCGCTCAACGCCGAGGTGCTGTCCAGGCCGCCGTACTCGGAGCGGGAGGGACGGCGGGACACCTTCAACAAGGGGGACGAGGACTTCCGCGACGGCGTGCTGCTGAAGGTCACCAAGCAGGGTGACGGCTACCTGGGCACCGTCGTCCTGACCGCCGACCCCGAGTAACCGGCACAAGACGTACGGGCCCGGCGGAAACCGGTCCACATCCGGCTAGGGTGGTCACCGTTCACGCGAGGAGAGGAAGATCCGGTGAGCGCTAGCGGTGGGCCGGCCATCCCCGAGGTGGTCGAGAGCCCGAGCCGGCCGGCGGCCCCGTCGAACGCCCTGACGCGCTGGCTGCTGCAGCACCGGGTCCAGCCGGTCGGCCCCGAGTCGGCGGAGGGCCACGCCGAGCCTCAGTCGTGGTGGAAGGTCATGTGCCTGACCGGCGTCGACTACTTCTCCACCCTGGCCTACCTGCCCGGCATCGCCGCCCTGGCGGCCGGGGCCCTGTCGCCGCTGGCCACGCTGCTGATCGTGGCGCTGACGCTGCTGGGCATGCTGCCGATGTACCGCAGGGTGGCCAAGGAGAGCCCGCACGGGCAGGGGTCGGTGGCGATGCTGGAGCGGCTGCTGCCGTTCTGGCGCGGCAAGCTCTTCGTGCTGGTGCTGCTGGGGTTCGTGGCCACGTCGTGGATCGTCACGATCACGCTGTCGGCGGCCGACGCCTCGGTCCACATCCTGGAGAACCCGTACGCCCCCGGCTTCCTGCACGGGCACGCGGTGGCGATCACGGTGGTGCTGCTGGTGGTGCTCGGCGGGGTGTTCCTGCTCGGCTTCACCGAGGCGGTCGGGGTGGCGATCCCGCTCGTGGCGCTCTTCCTCGGGCTGAACGCCGTGGTCGTGGTCGTGGGGCTGACCGAGGTGCTGGGCGACCCGGCGGCGCTGTCGCGATGGACCGACGCGCTGGCGAGCGGGCAGGGCGGCGGCGGGGCGGCCGGGCTGCTCTGGCCGGCGGTGCTGGCCTTCCCGCTGCTGGTGCTGGGGCTGTCGGGGTTCGAGACGGGTGTCAGCATGATGCCGCTGGTCGCGGCCGAGGGCCGTGGTCGCGAGGAGCGGCTGCGCTCGCGCATCCGCAACACGCGCAAGCTGCTCACCGCGGCCGCGCTCATCATGAGCGTCTACCTCATCGCCACCAGCTTCGTGACGACCGTGCTCATCCCGGCCGCGGAGTTCCGGCCGGGCGGGGAGGCCAACGGCAGGGCGCTGGCCTACCTGGCGCACGAGCGGCTCGGCGAGGTGTTCGGCACGGCGTACGACATCAGCACGATCCTCATCCTGTGGTTCGCGGGCGCCTCCGCGATGGCCGGGCTGATCAACATCGTGCCGCGTTACCTGCCCTCCTACGGCATGGCGCCCGAATGGGGGCGGGCCGTGCGTCCGGTGGTGCTCGTCTACACGGGCATCTGCGTGGTCCTCACGATCGCCTTCGACGCGGACGTGGACGCCCAGGCGGGCGCGTACGCCACCGGGATCCTGGCCATGATGGTCTCCGGCGCGGTCGCGGTGACGATCTCCGCCGTACGCAAGAGGCAGCGGTGGGCCACCGCGGGGTTCGCGGTGCTGACTCTCGTGCTGGTGTACGCGCTGGCGGAGAACATCAGGGAGAAGCCCGACGGGATCGCCATCTCCGCGCTGTTCATCGTCGGCATCATCGTGATCTCGCTGGTCTCGCGGGTCTCGCGTACGACGGAGCTGCGGGCCGACTCGATCGAGTTCGACGCGGCGGCGCGGCGGTTCGTGGCCGACTCGATCGCCCACGACGGGGCGCTCAACCTCATCGCCAACCGCCGTCAGTCGGGCGACGTGGCCGAGTACGCCGCCAAGGAGGCCGAGCAGCGCGGCATGAACCCGGTCCCCGGGCAGGCCGACGTGTTGTTCCTGGAGATCGACGTCATCGACCCGTCCGCGTTCAGCGACGTGCTGCGGGTACGCGGCGTCGAGGTGGACGGGCACCGCGTGCTGCGGGCCGAGAGCCCGGCCGCGCCGAACGCCATCGCCGCCGTCCTGCTGGCCCTGCGCGACGCCACCGGGGTGCGTCCGCACTGCTACTTCGAGTGGGCGGAGGGGGCGCCGCTGACGCACCTGCTGCGCTACCTCATCCTCGGACGCGGTGACACGGCCCCGGTCGTACGGGAGATCATCCGCGTCGGCGAGCCCGACCCGGCCCGCCGCCCCGGCATCCACGTCGGCGGCTGATCCGGCCGGTGCCGATCTGGTGGCGGGGCACCGCTCAGGTATGATTTGGACAGTTGCCCAAGTCGCTTGCCCAAGAGGAGAGCATGGCACACAGTTCAGCGGAACGCGGCAAGGCCACCCGGCAGCGGCTGCTCGACGCGGCCGTCGCGCTCGTCCCCGAGGCCGGTTGGGGCGGCGTCACGACGAGGCTCGTCGCCGAGCGGGCCGGGGTGGCGCCGGGCGTGGTGCACTACCACTTCGCCTCCGTCACCGACCTGCTGGTCGCCGCCGGGCTCGGCTTCACCGAGGAACTGCTCGGGTGTCTCGCCGTGGAGCTGCGCGGGCGGCCCGGCATCGAGGAAGGCGTCGAGTGGCTGCTGGGCGAGCTGTCGAGGCACAGCGGCACCGACCCGGCCTCGCTGCTGGTGGTCGAGATGTTCCTGGCCTCGACCCGGCTGCCGGAGCTGCGCGAGCGGCTCAGGGACCAGATCGTGCGGTTCCGCGCCTCCGTGGCGTACTGGCTGGCCGAGCGCGGTTACCGGGGTGACGCGGGAGCCGCGGCCGCGATGCTGGCGGCGGCGGTCGACGGGATCATGCTGCACCGCGCGCTCGACCCCGGTCTGGATCTCGCGACGCTGGCCGGTCCGCTGCGCGCCATGTTCGGCCCCACGCCGGGCGACGACCCGAGCCCCGACCCGAGAAAGGCGGAACCGTCGTGAAGGCACTGATCTGCGGCGCCGGCATCGCCGGGCTGACGCTGGCCTGGCAGCTCGAACGCGCCGGTTGGGAGGTGGAGCTGGTCGAGCGGGCGGCGGCACTCCGCGACGGCGGCTACATGATCGACTTCTACGGCCCCGGCCACGAGGTCGCCGAGCGGATGGGGCTGCTCCCCCGGCTGCGCGAGGCCCGCCACCCGCTCAACGAGCTGAGCTACGTCGACCGTGACGGCCGCCGTACCAGCCACCTGACGCTGACGTCCGGCCTGGAGGGGGTGATCAGCCTGCTCCGCGGCGACCTGGCCAGGGCCGTCGCCGACGGCGTGCGCTCCCCCATCACGTACGGCACCACGGTCGAGGCCGCGGACCAGCACCCCGGCGGGGTGTCGGTGCGGCTGAGCGACGGCACGACCCGCGAGGCCGACCTGCTCGTGGGCGCGGACGGCGCCCGCTCCCGGGTGCGTGAGCTGGCGTTCGGCCGGGTGACGCCGCGCTACCTCGGTCACCAGGTCGCCGCCTGCGTCGTGACCGACGCCGGACTGAGCCGCCGGGTCGGCACCCGGTACCAGATGCTCACCGAGCCCGGTCTGATGGCCGGTGCGTACGCGCTGCGCGACGACCGGCTCGCCCTGCTGTTCCTGCGCCGTGAGCCCGACCCCACCCTGCCCGACGACCCGGTCGCCGACCTGCGCCGCCACTTCGGCGGGCTCGGCTGGATCCTGCCCGAGGCGCTGTCGCGCTGCCCAGGACCGCCCGAGCTGTACCACGACCTGGTGACCCAGGTGGAGCTGGAGAGCTGGCACCGCGGGCGGATCGTGCTCGTGGGCGACGCGTGTCAGGCGGTGTCGCTGTTCGCCGGGCACGGGGCGTCGATGGCGATGGCCGGCGCCTGGGTCCTGGCCGACGAACTCACCGCCGCCCGCCGCGACGGCTCAGGCGGCTCGGGCGGCTCGGGCCACCAGGGCGGCTCGGGCGGCGACCTGTCCGGGGCTCTGGAGCGCTACCACGGGCGGATGGCGCCGGTGATCGACGAGGTCCAGCGGTTCGGGAGGCGGTTCATCCAGTGGATGGCCCCCTCGCACCGCTGGCGCATCGTCGTCCGCGACCTGGTGTTCCGGCTGGCCGCGCTGCCGGGAGGCGGCCGCCTGTTCGTCAACTCGCTCAGTCCGGGCGGCCACGACCTCATCGTCCCGCGCTCCGACCCCCTCCGTGGGACTCAGGCGCGCTGAGAAGTCGGACCTGGGCACAAAAGGGATTGGCCGCGTACGGTGGACGCCCAGTACGATGCCCGATCATGGCGTGTCGCATCTCTGAACTGATCATCCCTTGCCAGGATCCGCACCGGCTGGCGGCGTTCTGGTGCCAGGTGCTGGACTTCATCGTGCTCGACACCGAGGACGGCGGCGCGGTGGAGATCGGACCACGGGAAGGGTTCGGCGGCTTGCAGCCGACCCTGATCTTCAGCCCCACCACCGAGCCCAAGACGGGCAAGCTGCGCCTGCACTTCGACGTCAACCCCACCGACCGCGACCAGGACGCCGAGCTCGAACGCCTCATGAAGCTCGGCGCACGCCCTGCCGACATCGGCCAGACCGGTGAGGAGCAATGGCACGTCCTGGTCGACCCAGAAGACAACGAGTTCTGCCTCCTGCGAGCCCGCCTGAGCTGAGCGTCGGCCCGCACCGGCAGACGACCCTCAGCGCCACGAGCCGCAGGAGTGGGATAGACGTGACTATGCACGAGAGTGGCCAACACATCGGTCAGATGCTGGCAGAGGCCGTCCAGGCGCTCGCGCGTACGACGGAGCCGCACGCGGACAGCACCGTCCAGGGCAGCGGCGAGGCGGCGGCCGGGCAGGTGCGGGCGGTGGCCGGGCAGGACGGGCGGTTGCGCGAGCTGCACCTCAATCCTCGGGCCATGCGGATGGCGTCGGAGGACCTCGCACGGGAGATCCTCGTGGCGGTCAACGCCGCGCTGGACGACCTGCGGGCGTCCCTGCCGGGGCTGCGGGGAGCCGAGCTGACGGATCCGCAGGAGCTGGCCGAGAAGCTGGGCGACGTGCACGCCGACGTGATGCGGCGGTTGGACGAGTTCGCCGACGGGGTCGAGCTGGCCACGCGGCGGCTGGAGACGCGGTGAGCGAGCGCTTCGACCAGGGGACGGAGGTCTCTCGCGCCGACCTCCGCAGCACCGGTGCGGGGCTGGGTGAGACCGGCGCGACCTGGCTGGAGGCGGTGGGTGCGTTGCGCGCCGGTCTCGAGGGAGATGGCGACCCATGGGGCGAGGAGGCCGGGAGCCTGGTCCAGGCCGGCTACCTCGCGATCACCAAGAGAGCGCTGGAGGTGTTCGAGTCCCAGGGGGAACGACAGGTGACCTCAGGAGACGATGTGCACGTCATGGAGGCGAACTACCGGGACACGGAGCAGCGCAGCGCGGAGGACGTCGCACGGATCCAGCGGGCCATCGAGGGGGTGTGACGCCCGGGGCGGAACGGGAGCCGGTCAGCGGCGAATCTCGTCAGGGGCGAGGAGCACGCCCACCGGCCCTTCGGGATTGACGGCGACGCCGACGTCCGACGGCAGCAGCGCGACCAGGTCGCGGCCGCGCAGGCGCTGCCAGTTCGTGGCACCGTCCGGCAGGGCGGCCGGCAGGTGGGCGCGGGCCGTGTAGGCGAACGCCACCCGGCCGTCGCCCGTGTCGAACACCGGCACCCCGCCTCCCGGTCCGGCGGCCACGATCACTTCCGCCTCCAGCAGCAGCGGCACGAGGTCGCGGTCGCCCGCGTAGCCGGTCGAGGCGAGTTGCACGGCACGGTCGAGCGGGTCGGTGGGCTCTGGGTGACCCAGCGCCACCGGCGAGGGCCGGTAGCCGGCGTTGTGGCGGAACTCGCCGGTGATCTCGCCACGCTCGTCGACCTGCCAGGCACCGACGATGCCGTACGGCGGCACCTCCCCGTCGGGGTCGAAGAACGGATCGATCACGTACATCCAGGAGCCCGGGCGCAGTTGTGCCTGCCGCCGCAGATCGTCGGTGACCGGCGGCGGGGGCGGCGGGCTGTCATTCACGGCGATCCTCCTGGCCTCAGCCCCGGATGGCCGGGGTACGGGTTGTAGTGCGGGTTGGGGATGAAGTTCTCCGGCGTCCTGGGCACCCCTCGCTGCCAGGCGCCGGAGATGTACCTCCGGTGCACGCCGCCGGGAAAGGCGATCTCGCGCTCGTGGGACAGATGGGCGGCGGCCCGTACCGTCTCCTGGACGTCGATCCCGCCGGGGGCGTCCACCTCGTAGACGTAGCGGCGCGGGAACGCGTCATCGATGTCCATGCGCGTGCTGGTGCCGACGAAGGCTGACGGCCTGGCTTTGAGCACGTAGTCGGACAGGTTGGTCATCGACGGGTCGCGCGGATGGAGTCCCTCCTCGAAGACCACGTCTGGAGACCTGTCCGAGGCGCGGTAGACCGGCGGGCGATCACGGCGCCAGATGGGATACGGCGTGATGCTCCTGACGTCGACGCTGTCGTCGGCCGCCGCCTCGAGGTAGTTGTCGGGGTCGCGTACGGGGGTCGGTGGGCGCTTGCCGGGCGGGATCGCGCCGGCCCCGACCTTGGGGGGCGGCTTGCGCAACAGCCCTGCGGCGTGATCGAACAAGCGCAGTGCGCGGCGTTCCAGCAGGTCGGCCATCTTGCCGACGATCTCCCGCCAAGCCGTCCTGGAGCCGCCCACGACGATGGGAACGCCCGCCAGCGAGGCGCCGGCCGTGGGCCCCGAGGCCGCGACCAGCCGCGAAAGATTCAGGGCGAACCGGACCAGGACGACGATCAGCGCGACCTTCATGACCAGCACGATCATGGCCGAGAGGTGCAGCGCACCGCCGATGACCAGCGCGGCGGCGATCGCGTCGCCGGAGCGGCCCGAGGTGTCGCGCCAGTCTCCGCCGAACGCCCGGACCCCCTCGCTGTGGTTGCGCACGGTGGTCGTGGCGGCGTGCGTGTCGGCGGTCGCGGAGACGCGCGTCGCTGTCACCGCGAAGGAGGTCCACCGGATCCCGGCCCTGTGCAACAGAGTCTCGTCGACCAGCGGCCACGAGCCGACGAGGTTGAGCAGCGTGGCGACCTCGGGCGGCGGCTGCAGCGACACGGTGCCCTCCTCGCCACGGGACTCTGTCCGCGATCACACATCCGAGGCGATCATTGTATGGGGACGCGGTGCGAGGACGGCCTCGGCTGCCCGGGAAGGCTGGTGGCTCCCGCCACCCGGGAAGCCGGGTGGCTCACGCCGCGGGGTCCGCCTCTTCGGGGCGCAACGCGTCCGCGTCGTCCGCGTCGTGCCCGCCGTCGCTGCGGTCCAGCGCGAGCTTGGCGATCCTGAAGCGGGCGCAGCGCGCTTCGAGTTCGCGTTCGTCTTCCAGAATCCACTGATCGATCATGGGCATCACAGTGATCACGATCCGGCGACCGGGACGGCCGACTTGGCGCAGACTTTTCACCCGAGCAACTCGACCGTGCCCCGTTCGCCGTCCACCCTGACCCGGTCACCGTCGTGCAGGCGCATGGTGGCGTTGCCGGTGCCGACGACGGCGGGGATGCCCAGCTCGCGGGCGACGATCGAGGCGTGCGACAGCGGCGCCCCCATGTCGGTCACCACGGCGGCGGCGCGCGGGAACATCGGCGTCCAGCCCACGTTCGTCAGCGTCGTCACGAGGATCTCGCCCGGCTTGAGCCGCCCGCCCTCCTCGGGGCCGGAGATGACCCGGGCCACGCCCTCGACGACGCCGGGTGCGCCGGGGAAGCCGGTCACGGTCTCGCCGACGGGGGTGCGGGCGCCGCGCGCGTCGTACAGGTCGGCCCGGCGGGCGGGGTCGGCGGCCCAGCGCACCGGGTCGAAGTGGCCGGCGATCAGCGCCGGGTAGGGCGGCAGGGACGCGTACCGCTCGTAGGTGGCGCGCCGCGACGGCACCCGCTCCAGCGCGCTCCTGTCGCCGCGCAGCAGCGCCAGCAGCTCCGGCAGGTACAGGTGGAACACGTCGTCGCCGATCCCGGCCAGCTCGCCCGCCCGTACGGTGAAGGCCCGCAGCACCCAGAACGCCCGCATGTTCTCCGACCGCGCGGACTCCCTGTCGCGGACGACCGCGTTCCACCGCCTGACCCGCTCGCGCATCCGGGCCTCCTTGCCCGGGTAACGCCGCGCGAAGTCGGCCCACGCCCGCTCCCTGGCCGCGCCCTGGCGCTCCAGCAGCGTCTCGGTGTCGGCCCGCGTGCCGCGCAGGCCCGCGAGCTGGGCGTCGATCCACGCCGGGTCCTCGCCCGGCCGGGGGATCGACACCTCGAACTCGTGGGGCCCCCGGTGCCCGTACGTGCGGGCGAAGTCGTCGCGGGTGATCTCCCCGCGCGCCAGCCGGGACAGCCCCATCACCGGCCCCATGCTGGCCAGCTCGCCGTCGGCGTTGACGCCGGTGAGCATGGCCTCGGCGGCCACCTCGCCCATCATCGTGCGCAGCCGGTCGCGGGTGTAGACGAGCGTGGCGCCGCCCTGGCGGCCGGCCGCCTCCAGCATCCGCGAGGCGGCGACCACGTGCGGCCGGATCTCGCGTTCCCACAGCTCCGCCAGCTCGGCGCCGGAGCCGGTGGCGGCGACGCGGGCGCGCAGCTCCTCGCAGCGCCGCTGGGAGGAGGCCAGGAACGGACGCATGACCTTGAGGTTCGCGCGTACGCGCGACCGGATGCGCACGGCCAGCGGGATCACGCTCATGACGACGCGCAGCCGCGAGACCGGCACCAGCGGCACCTCCAGCCCCGGCGGCAGCCTGCCGAAGACCTGCTCGACCACGGCGAGCCTGCCGCCCATCCCGAGGGCCCGCGCCACGGAGTGGACGACGCTCAGGTTCATGTAGAACCGGCCGCCGATGTTGCCCACCAGGTCGAAGCCGGGCAGCGTCGAGGCGGACATGGCCTCCTCGATGAACAGGCGCACGTACGACCAGGTGATCGGCGTCATCACGTCGGGGATGGCCTCGCCCAGGTTGCCGCCGGTCCACAGGTAGTCGCCCTTGAGGCTGTCGTTCCACTCCTCCGGCGGGGGCCTGAGCCCGGTGATCGGGCGGGCCTGGACGATGGCGAACGCGCCGCCGTCGCGGGCCCACTCGACGTCCATCGGGACGCCGTACAGGTCCTGGACGCGGGCGCCGAGGGCGGCCAGCTCCAGGGCCTGGGCGTCGTCCAGCACGGGTGCGCCGCGCAGGCCCTCGGGGACCGGGCGTTCCTCGGTGCCGCCGCCGGTGCGTACGGTCATGACCTGTTTGTCGCCGAGGCGCGACTCGGTGACCGCGCCGCCGGACACGACGACGGTGTCGGGGGTGACCTGCCCTCCGACGACGGCCTCGCCCAGCCCCCACGAGGCGTTGAGCACGATCCGGTCGCGGGCGCCCGTGACGGGGTCGGCGGTGAACATGACGCCGGCCGCGTCCGCGTCCACGAGTTCCTGGACCACCACGGCCAGCGCCACGTCGTCGTGCGGCACGCCGTTGCGGTCGCGGTAGGCGATCGCGCGCGGGTTCCACAGCGAGGCCCAGCAGCGCCTGACCGCGTCGAGCAGGTCTTCGCCCCTGATGTCGAGGTAGGAGTCCTGCTGCCCGGCGAACGACATGTCGGGCAGGTCCTCGGCGGTGGCGGAGGAGCGTACGGCCACGGGCACGTCGTCGCCGAGCGACTCGTACGCCCGCCGGATCTCCGCGGCCGTCTCCTCCGGCAGCTCGTGGGCGGCGAACAGCGCCGGGATCCGCCCCGGGTCCTCGGCCGCCGCCCGCAGGATCTCGTCGCGGAACCCGGCCGTGAACGCGCGGTAGGCCCCGGTCGTGACGTGGAACCCGCCGGGTACGGGCAGCCCGGCCCTGGTCAGCCTGGCCAGGGAGGCGCCCTTGCCGCCCACGGTCGCCAGATCGGCCGCGGCGTCGTCGAGAGGGAGCACGGTTCTCACTCAAACCTCCAGGGAGAGTGCCAGCTTGCGCCGGGCGATCTCGACGCCCGCGTCGAGGAAGTCGAGGGTGGCGCGCGCGACCGCCCGCTCGTCGCCGGGCGGCAGCGGGCGGCCCGTGCCCAGGGCGCGTTCGACGGTGTCGCCCACCAGCTCCGCGATCCGCTCGTCGGACGGCCTCCCGGAGACGGGCAGGAACAGGAATCCGTAGACGATCGAGCTGACCACGAGGACGTGGTCGCCGGGCTCGGCGCGGACCGCGCCGCGCTCGACCAGCTCGGCGACGTACGTGTCGAGGTGCGCGTTGAGGTAGGCGTCGAGCGGCGCCCCTGGCCGCGCCGGGCCCGCGCCGCCGTCCCGTTTCAGCCGGGTGAGCTTGCCGAGCACCTCGGAGTCGCCGGCCAGCACGGCCCGCAGCAGCGGCCGGCCCAGCAGCGCCCGGGCGTAGTGCTCGAACAGCGCGCTCAGCGTGGCCGGCGACCGCTCGCGGACCTCGGTCAGCAGGAGCACCCGCTCGCGGCGCAGCAGCGCGGCGATGAGGTCGTCGCGGGTCTTCCAGTGCAGGTAGATGGTGCCCTTGGCGACGCCGGCCCGCCTGGCCACGTCGTCGATCGTGGTCCTGTCGTAGCCCTGGTCCAGCACCAGCTCGGCCACGGCGTCGAGGATCCGGTGCGCGCGTTCGAGCTGGCGCGCCGGATCCAGCGGCGGCCGTCCTGCCTTGGCCATGAGTCTCACCTCATTTGTTTGACTAGGTGAGACTATTTGGTCATTTAATTAACGACAAGTTCATGTGTGCTACTTCACGAATTTGCCGAGCAGCACCTCTGCCTCCGGTGCGAACGACGGATCGCCGGTCTCGACGGCCCTGAGCAGCAGGCGGTGGGCGGTCTCCAGGTCGCCGCGCTCGTACCGGATCTCGCCGAGCCGGCAGGCCGCCTCGGCCACCAGCTCCGGGCGCTCGCTCAGCCCCAGCGTCAGCTCGTAGAAGCGGAGCGCCCCGTCGCGGTCGCCCAGCCAGTAGCACAGCTCGCCGAGATGCGCCGCCGCCATCTCCGACTCGGAGTCGCCCGCGTCGATCACCCGCTGGTACCAGGTGAGCGCCTCGGGGAAGTCCCGGTTCCGCTTGGCCAGCGCGCCCAGGTACATCGCGCCCAGCGCGCTGACGTGCCCCTCGCCCTCCTCGACGGCCCGCCGGTACCAGGCGCCCGCCCGCTCCTCGTCGTCCTCGTGGTACGTCAGCCCGATCGCGACCATGGCCCGGCCCGCCAGCTCGTCGTCACCGGCCCCCAGCACCCGCAGGTAGACCTGCCTGCCCTCCTCCACCTGCCCGGCCCCCACCAGGGTCTGGGCGTACACGCTCAGCGTGGTCGGATCTCCGCCCTCGGCCGCCTCGCGCAGCGTGCGCAGCGACGCCTCCGTGTCGCCCTGGCGCTCCTGCAACATGCCCAGCAGCCCGCCGAACATCCCGCGCGCGGGGCTGTCGACGTCACCGGCCTGCCGCTCGGCCACTTCGTAGAAGGCGTCGGTGTCGCCCGTCTCCTTCAGCAGCGCCAGCAGCTTGCCGCCGGCGATGAAGCGCACGTCGGGGTCGTCGTGCCGGCTGAGCCGCTCGTACCTGGCGCGGGCCCCGTCCTTCTCCCCCAGGTCGGCCAGCCGCTCGGCCGCCTCCAGCTCCGCGTAGGGGTCCGTGCCCACCAGGGCGAAGTAGTGCGGCACCGCCAGCGGGTCGGCGCACGTCCCGCCGAGCCTGCGGGCCTGCTCGGCGGCGTGCTCGCCCATGAGCGGGAGCACCTGGAGCGCCAGCGCGTGCTCGCCCCGCTCGCACGCCTCCTCGGCGAGGCCGCCCAGGGCGTTCAACGCGGTCTCCTCCATGGGGGTGCCGAGCGCCCCGGCGAACGCGCGGGCCGCCTCGACCGGGTCGCCCGCCTCGTACGCCCGCGCGCCGAGCCGTACGTTCGCCGTGCCCGCCACCTCCGGCTGCCCAGAACCGGCGGCCAGCCGCAGCTCTCGCTCTGCCCCGGCCGCGTCGCCCAGCTCGTCCAGCGCCTCGGCCAGGTTCAGCCGCAGCGAGCGGGACAGCTCGGGATGGCCGGCGTCGATGCCCTTGGCGTACATGGCGGCGGCCTCCCGGGTGCGGCCCCTGGCCGACAGCGCGCCGCCCCACGCCCAGTATCCGATCGACACGGTCTCGGGGTCGCCGGTGCCCACGGCCGGCTCCGCCTCCCTCTCCACGGCGTCGTACTCCTGCGCGGCGAGCAGGTGGACGAGCAACCGGCGCATGGCCTCCAGGTCGCCGCCCGCCGCCGCCCCGGCCAGCAGGCTCCGCGCCTGCACGGCGTCACCGCGTTCCTCCAGCAGTTCGGCGGCCAGGACGGCGGTGTCGGGGAGCCCGGCCCTGGCGGCCTCGACGGCCCCGTCGAGGTCCCCGCGGCGGTGGCGGACGACCGCGATGTTGCTCCAGGCCGCCCCGGCCGTGTGGGCGTGCTCGGTGGCGGTCAGGAAGAACGCCTCGGACCGGCAGTTGTCGCCGTCCTTCGCGAGCAGCGCGCCGAGGTCGAGTGCGGACTCGGGCACGCCCTGCGCGGCCAGCAGGCGGTGGAACGCCACGGCCCGGTCCCGGCTCATGTCCGGCGTGTTCGCCCTGATCTCCTCGACGGCCACCGCACGGTCGTCGGGGGCGAGCCCGGGGAGCAGGCGGCCCACCTCGGCCGCGTCCTCGTCGTGCAGCGCCAGCAGGAGCGCGGCCAGCGGCTCCGACCCGGTCCGCACGGTCAGCGCCGCCAGCGCGCCCGCCCGGTCGCCCTCCCACGCGAGCACCGAGGGCAGCTCCTCGGGTGTGGCGCGGCCGAGCAGGTGGCGGGCCACGGCGGCGATGTGCGGGTCGTCCTCCTGCGCCGCCGCCCGCTCCAGGGCGAAGTGCGCGACCTCCGCGTCGCCCGCCATCAGACGGCGGCCCGCCTCCAGCATGGTCAGCGGCTCCGAATCCGGGTCGACGGCCGCCGCCCGCTCGAAGGCGGCCTTGGCGCCCTCCAGATCGCCGGTCTCGGCCAGCAGCGTGCCGAGCAGGCGCTCGGACGCCCCCGTCGCCTCGGGCGGCTCGGCGGTCAGGGCCGCGAGCGCGCCCTCGGGGTCGCCGTGCCCGTGCAGCCGGCCGGCCAGGAGCAGGGCCGCGCCGGGTGTGCCGGCCAGCAGCTCACGGGCCTCCGCCACCCGGCCGCAGGCCACCAGCGAGTCGCCGACCATCAACGTCAGGTCGCGGTCGTCGCCGTCGCCGGGCACCCGCGACAGCACCTCCAGCGCCTCGGCGTGCTCCCCCAGCTCGCGCAGGGCCTCACCCGCCGAACGCAGCGCCACCCGGTTGAGGCGCTCGTCGTCGCCGACCGCGGCCGTGAACGCCTCGACCGCCCCCCGCCGGTCGCCCGCGTCGCCGCGCAGCGCCCCGAGGTAGCAGCCGGCCTCCTGGCGCAGGTCGGGATCGCCGGAGGCGACCGCCAGCGTGAGCGCCGCGTCGGCGGCGGACGTACGCCCGGTGCGCTGCCAGGCGTGCGCGCACTCCATCACGAGCACGGTGGCCATCGCGTGCGTCCTCCCGCCGGGGAACTCCCGCGCCGCGGCCTCGAAGTCCTGGTCGAGCACCAGCGCGCCGAACCGGCACAGCTCGTCGGCCCCCAGCTCGAACGCCGCCCGCGCGCCCGCCAGATCGTCCAGCCTGATCCGGCCGTACCCCAGCGGCAGCGCGCCGCGCTCCCCGTCGCCCTCGGCGATCAGCCGCTCGTGCAGGCGGCAGACGGCCGGCACGTCGCCCTGCCGCTCGTAGACGTCCACCAGCCCGGCGGCGGCCTCGTCCCGCAGCCCTCCGTGCCCGGTCGCGAGCACCCCCTCGTACGCACTCCGCGCCAGCGCCGGGTCCTCCTCGGCCACGAGCCGCCCCAGCAGCAGCCCCACCCACGACGCCAGCGCGGGATGCCCGTCCGCCCTGGCCTCGCGCAGCAGCTCGACCGCCCGGCCGTGATCGCTCAGCACCTCCTTGCCCAGCAACGCCGTGTACGACAGCGCCAGCGGGTCACCGCTCCCCGCCGCCGACAGGAACATCTCGGCCGCGTCCGACAGGTCGTACCCGATGGAGACCAGCACCTGCGCGAACACGGCGGTGCCGATCGCCGCCACCGCCGGGTCGGGGTGCGCCGCGGCCTCCTGGTAGCGGGCCAGCCCCGCCTCCCTGCCCAGCCGCTGGTGATCGAGCACCGCGGCCAGCACGGGGTGCGGCCGCTCGCCGGACTCGCGCAGCAGGTGCAGCAGGAACGCCGCGGTGAAGCCCTGGAGCACGTCGTCGCCCTCGGCCACGTACGCCAGCAGCTCGTCCGCCTGCTCGCGGTCGCCCTCGCCCAGCTCCAGCTCGGCCAGCGCCACCATGGCGCGCAGCGACTGGCCGGAGGCGCCGGAGTCCGCGGCCTTCCGCAGTAACCGCCTGGCCGCGGCCAGGTCGCCGTCCCGCAGCCGGGCCAGGCCCTCGTCGGTGTCCTGGAGCGCCTGCTCCTCGACCGGGTCGGCCAGCGGCTGCTGCCTGGCCGCGTGCTCCAGCAGCAGCGTGGCCTTGAACACGGCGTCGGGGTCGGGATGCCCGGACGCGAACCGGGCCAGCTCCATGATCTCGTCGTGGGCCTCCCCGCGCTGCTCCAGCAGCAGGCCGAGCAGCGTCACGCAGATGGAGGCCCACTCGCTCTCGCCGGACTCCAGCACGGCGCGGATCGCGGCCAGCGCCTCGGCCGTCTCCCCCGCCTCGGTGTGCATCTGGGCCAGGCACGCCTGGGCCTGCACGACGTACTCGCGCTGGCCGCTGGCGATCACCCGGCGGAAGATCGCCCTGGTCTCGTCATCGTCGCCGAGTTCGGCGGTCACCTTGGCCAGCTCGATGAGCGAGGGCAGGCGAAGGTCGGGCCTGGGGTCCTCGGCGGCCACCCGGTACGCGGCGGCGGACTCGGCGTACTCGCCCAGGTCCACCAGCACCGCGCCGAGCAGCTTGTGGGCCAGGGCGCGGTGGTCGGGGTGGCCGACGGCGATGGCGTGCTCGCACACCTCTCGGGCCGCCTCGAAGTCCGCCTCCTCGCTGTGGATCCGGTACAGCTCGAACGCCGCCAGCGCCACGATCTCCGGGTCCCCGCAGGTCAGCAGCGCGCGGTAGTCGTCCTCGTGCTCGGCGGCGGCGTACAGGTCGCGGGCCGAGGCCGGGTCCTGGTGGAACTCGGGCAGCTCCAGCCGCTCCGCCAGCTCGGCCACGGCGGGGCTGTCGCACCTTCGGGCCCGTTCCAGCGACTCCTGTGCCCCTTTCGCGTCCCCCAACCGTGTCAGCACCAGCACCAGCGCCGTGTCCGCGAGCGCGGCCACCTCGAAGTCGGCCCCGTCGGAGGCGATCGCCAGCACCCGGTGGGCCGCGGCCCACTCCCTGGCGTTGACCAGCATCATCCCCATGGCAATGGCCGAACGCTGGCCGAACACCGGGTCACCCGACTGGATCACCGACCGGTGCGCCGCCTCGGCGCCCTCCAGGTCCCCCTGCTCGTACAGCAGACCGGCCAGCAGATGGGACGCCTCCGGGTCCCCCGTGGCCGCGATCTGCCTGAACAGCGCGGCGGCCTGGTCGAGGTCTCCCGCCTTCCAGTAACCCATGGCCGCGTCGAGCTGTTCTGACGTCATCGCTCACTCCAAGGTCATCCAGCAATGCGAAAAAGCTACACATCCGTCACTCCCGCCACAGCGCATTCCGAGATCTCCGGTCCGCCCGCCGGGGAGGCGGGGAGCGCCGTAGCGTAGTGCTCATGGGCAAGGCGTTCTGGATCGACCAGGAGTTCGACAGAGACCGTGACGGGCGCTATGCCGTGCACGTGCGGAAAAACCTCGACGAGTTCGAGTGGGGCGACATCGCGCCGGTGCGGTTCGCCTGCACCGCCTGGGAGCTGGCCACGCCGCCGTCCCTGACCCCCGGCTTCGTCCGCTGGGACCGCCGCGTCCTGGAGGCGACCTGCCACCGCAACACCTGGGACGGCACCCTCTACGCCCGGGTCCGCGTCGTCTCCCCGCTGCCCGACGAGCTGCGGCGCTCGCGCGCCTGGTGGCGCGACCGGGGCTGGCTGGGCTGGCAGGAGACCTTCGGCCAGTACGTCGAGCCGACCCAGCAGGACCTGGCCAGGATCCCGTTCCTGCGCGCCACGCTGCTGGTGGAGGCCCCGGTCCCGCTCGACGACCTGCCGCCCGAGCCGGAGGGTCCGCACGAGGAGGTCGAGCAGAGCGCCCACCGGGCGGTCGCGGTCCTGGTCCGCGAGCTGAACGCCCTCGTCTCCCCGGTCCTCGACCAACTCGGCTGACTCGCCGGGGGCCGCTCTCCTAGCCGGGCGAAGGCCGGCCGGTGATCACGGCGACGATGCGGGTGCCGGGGGCGAAGGCGCCCTGGCGTACGAGGTCGAGGAGGCCGAAGAGCATCTTGGCCACGTAGATCCGCTCGACCCCGTGCCGTTCGGCGAACGCGTCGAGGGCGGGCGTCGACCTGGCGTAGCCGCCGAAGTGGTAGTCGAGGTTGATCGACCAGTTCGCCCACGTGCGCCGGTACGCCTCCCGCTGCAGCCTGGCCACCTCCCCCTCCAGGAACCCGGCCCCCTTCAGCACCGCGAACCCGAGCGCCCGCCGCCCTTCCGGCAGCCCCGCCGAGATGCCCGCCAGCGTGCCGCCGGTGCCGACCGGGCAGCAGATGACGTCGTAGTCCTCGGAGATCTCGCCGGGCAGCTCCGCGCAGCCTCGTACGGCCGCCGCGTTGCTCCCGCCCTCCGGCAGGATCACGACGTCGTCGCCCCAGCGCGCCCGCAGCCGCGCCTGCACCTCCTCGGTGTGCTTGCGCCGGTAGGCGGCCCGGTCGAGGTAGGTGAGGGTCATGCCGCAGGCCGCCGCGCGGGCGAGCGACGGGTTCAGCGGCAGGTGCTCCTCGCCCCTGATGACCCCGATCGTCTCGATGCCGTGCCGCGCCCCGGCCTCGGCCACCGCCCTGATGTGGTTGGAGTAGGCGCCGCCGAACGTCAGCAGCCGGTGGTGCCCCAGGTTGTACCTGAGCTTGCGCGGCTTGTTGTCGTCGTGCTTCATGAACACCCGGACCTGGCCGAGCCCTGGATCCAGGAGTTCCTCCATGGCGCTAGTCTACGGTCGGGCCTTTGTTGAGGAGTGTTCGATTATGCGCGTTGTTGAAGCTTTTCGTGCCGCCTACGGCGCGTCCCCCCAGACGGTCTGGCACGCGCCGGGCAGGGTCAACCTGATCGGCGAGCACACCGACTACAACGACGGCTTCGTCCTCCCCTTCGCGGTGCCGTGGGGCGTCACCGCGGCCCTGACCCCGCGCGCCGACGGCGTCGTCCGCCTGCTGTCCCTCCAGGCGTCCGGCGAGCCGGTCACCATGGCCACCCGCGAGGAGTCCGCGGGCTGGACCCGCTACGTCGTCGGCGTGCTGGCCATGCTGGGCGACCGGGTGGCGGGGGCCGACATCGCGATCGACGGCGAAGTCCCGCAGGGCGCGGGCCTCAGCTCCAGCGCCGCCCTGGAGGTGGCCGTCGCCTCGGCGCTCAACGACGTGCACGGGCTCGGCCTGACGCCCATGGAGCTGGCCCTGCTCAGCCAGCGGGCGGAGAACGACTTCGTCGGCATGCCCTGCGGCATCATGGACCAGGCCGCCTCGGCCCTGTGCAAGGAGGGGCACGCGCTGTTCCTCGACTGCCGCTCGCTCGGCTCCCGTTCCATCCCGTTCGACCTGGCCACGCACGGGCTGAGCCTGCTCATCATCGACACGCGGGTGCACCACGAGCACGCGGGCGGCGAGTACGCCAAGCGCCGCGCCGAGTGCGAGTCGGCCGCCCGCAAGCTCGGCGTCCCGGCCCTGCGCGACGTCACGGACCTGGCGGGCGCGCTCAGCCTGCTGCGGGGCGACGAGCGCAAGCGCACCGAGCACGTCGTCACGGAGAGCCACCGCGTCGAGGCCCTCGTCGGCCTGCTGCGCGCGGGCGCCGTCAAGGAGATCGGCGCGCTGCTCAACGCCTCTCACCTGTCGCTGCGGAACCTGTTCGAGGTGTCGTCGCCCGAGCTGGACGTCGCCGTCGAGGCGGCCGTCAGGGGCGGGGCGCGCGGGGCGCGGATGACGGGCGGCGGCTTCGGCGGCTCGGCGATCGCGCTGGTGCCGGTGGAGCGGCTGGACGGCGTCCAGGAGTCGGTGTCGGCGGCGTACGCGGAGCGCGGCTTCCGTGCCCCCCGCTTCCTGCCCGCCGTCCCGTCCCAGGGCGCCCACCGCGTCTCCTGACCCCCTCCGGTCAGAGGGGCGGGAAGTCCGGGGACCGGCGCTCCAGGAAGGCGGCGACGCCCTCCGCGAAGTCCGGCCGCCCGAACGAGGCGATCATCTCCCGCGTGGCGGCCTTGGCGGACTCTTCCAGCGTGGTGTCCCAGTCGTGCCACACCTGCCGCTTGATCACCGCCAGCGACGCGGGAGAGCTGTGGACGGCCAGCTCCCGCGCGTATTCGCGGGCCACGCCGAGCAGGGCGTCGCCCGGCACGGCCCGGTTCGCCAGCCCCAGCTCGTACGCCTCCCGCCCCGTGAACACCCGCCCCGACAGCAGCACGTCCATGGCCCGCTGCTGCCCCATGATCCGGGGCAGCACCCAGGACAGCCCGTACTCGGCGACCAGCCCCCGGCGCGCGAAGGCCGTGGTCCACTTGGCGTCCTCGGCCGTGAACACCAGGTCGCAGACGAGCGCGTGCACCATCCCCAGCCCCGCGCAGGCCCCGTTGACCGCCGCGATGATCGGCTTGCGGACGGTCGTGGGGAACGTGTTGGGCCGCGGATCGGGCACCCCGTCGTACGTGCCGCTCCTGATGGCGTCCAGCGTCCCGAAGTCGGCTCCCGAGCAGAAGCCCCTGCCCGCGCCGGTGACCACCACCACCCGCACCCGCCGATCCCCCTCCGCCTCGGCCAGCAGGTCGAAGTAGCGCCGGCCCAGGGCGTCGGTCCAGGCGTTCAGCGTGTCCGGCCGGTTGAAGGTCAGGGTGAGCACGCCCTGGTCGTCGAGCGTCGAGAGCACGAGTTCCGCCATGCGCTAACAGAATCATGTTCTGGCCCGGCGGGACAAGCCGCCCGGCCGCCTAACGGTGGTGGACGAAGGCGGGGGTGAGCACGCGGGAGTCGTAGTAGCGGTGGAAGACCGGGGTGGCGCCGCCCGACAGCGGCGGCACGATCCACGACCAGTCGGCCGGGCAGACCCGTCCCGCCTTCTCCTCGCGCGCCAGATGGGTGAGGAAGCGCCGCGACTCGGTGTGGTGGTCGGACATCGTGACCCCCGCCAGCTCGAACGAGTGCAGCACCGCCACGTTCAGCTCCACCAGCGCGTGGTCGCGCCACAGGCTCCGCTCGCGCGAGGTGTCCAGCCCCAGCCGCTCCGCCACCACGGCGAGCTGGTCGTACCGGTCCGCGTCGGCCAGGTTGCGCACACCGATCTCGGTGCCCATGTACCAGCCGTTGAAGGGCGCGCACGGATAGCAGATCCCGCCGATCTCCAGGCACATGTCCGAGATCGCCGGTACGGCGTGCCAGCGCAGCCCCAGCTCCTCGAACCACGGATAGTCGGGGTGCGCCAGCGGCACCTCCAGCACGGCGTCCCCCGGCAGGTTGCACAGCAGCGGGTCGCCGAGCCCCGGCTGGATGACGACCGGCAGCACGTCGAATCGGCCGCCCCGGCCCCGCCACCCCAGGGCCTGCGCGGTCTCGGTGAGCGCGACGTTGCGCGGGTCGCCCACGACGCCGTCGGCGGTGCGGTAGCCCGCGTAGCGGATGAGCTGGTCGTTCAGCACGCGGGGGCCGCGCAGGGCGGGGATGTCGGGGGGCAGCACGGTGATGGTGGGCCTGATCTTGCCGTTCCCGGTGGCCTCGCGCAGGTGGGCCACGCATTCGACGGCCACCCCCTCGGCGGTGCGCACCTGCCTGCGGTCGCGGACCTTCAGCGAGCGCCAGTACAACCGGCCGATGCACCGGTTGCTGTTGCGCCAGGCCACGCGGGCGCCGAAGGCCAGCTCCTCGTACGTGTGCGCGTAGGTCCCGTGGCGGGCCACGTCCCTGGCGACGTCACGCAGGCGGGCGTGCAGGCCCCCGGCTGAGGGGTGTTCGGCGTGGAAGAGCCTGATGAAGCGCTCCGCCTCGCGGAGGTCGGTGGTGCGCTCGATCACCGCCTGGGCGGCGAGCGCGTCGAAGGGGCGAAGGGACTTGATCCAGGTAGGCACGCGGCAACCAGCACTTCTCCGTCATCGGAGCGCCCCGCCGATTCCGGGTCGGCGACACGTCCTGGCGGCGGTGCCCTCTCCACACCACCCTCATGAATTCCCGCGGCTCCGGCCCGAGCGACCGGGTGCCCCATCCTTCCGTGCCGGGGCCCGCCTTGTCCCGCGAATCCAAAAACGAGTCATCAAGACACTACATAGAGTGATATCGCCGGGAGGCGCCCCCGGAACCGTCCCCGGGGGCGCCGGACGGCGCCGCCTACTTCCGCCGGTCGTCCCACACGCAGGTCAGGTGGACGACGCGCTTGCCCCGCCACTTCTTGCTCACCGCCTTGCGCGGCAGCTCCCGGGCGGGAACGCTGATCGACAGCCGGTCGGCGGGCACCGTCACCCTGCCGTACTCGTCGACGACGGTCTCGGCCAGTTCCGGCTCGACGAACCTCTCCTCGACCAGCTCGGCCACCTTCGCCCTGGAGAACGTCACCACCTCGCCGTCGCTCAGCCAGCACGTCAGCTTCCCGCCGCGCGGCTCGGACCCGCCGTGTACCCTGACCAGCCCGTCGTCCGCCAGCGCGGACGTGGCCATCCCGCCGAGCCCGAGCGCGGCGGCCGTGACGACGATCGCGAGACGTCGCTTCACCATGGGATCTCCTCCCCGAGACGATTTCGACAGCCCCGAGGCTCGCCCACCGCACCTGAAGCGACGCTTAAGACACCCGAAGTGATCTTCAGGTTCGCGGACGTCACCGAGCCCGAGAGCGCGGGCGTCCACCGCCAAGGGGCGCAATGTTCATCTCGCCGCCATGGCCTTGACTGCGTCATCCAATCGGACGCCCTACGCGATCGGCGCTGAATTGGTATGCTTCCGGCTGGTTCTGCTGGAGATCCCGCAAGGAACACTGTGTTCTACTCCCCGGATGACCCTTCCGCGCCCCCGACAGTCACGGTCACAGTCACGGTCACGGAAGTCGTCACGGCTCCTCCCAAGCCCGCGAAGACCGTCCGGGTCACCACGACCGTCACCCAGTCGGCCTCCCCACAGCCGACGGTCACCAGGACCGTCACCCAGTCGCCGACCCCCAAGCCGACCTCCACCAAGACGGCGACGGTCACCGCCACGCCCTCCGCCACCACGCCGTCGGGCACGCCCAGCGCGCAGCCGACCGTGACGGTGACCACGCAGGGGCAGCCGCAGGTCGCGCAGCAACCCGTGGCTCCCGTGGTGCCCCCCGCCGGCGACTCCTCGCCGTTGCCCACCCAGGCGCCCGAGCCCACGCAGGAGCCCCTCGTCGCCTCCTCCCAGGCCCAGACCGTCGTGACCGTCACCGCCACGCCCGCGCACCTCGACGCGGCGCCGGTCAGCTCCAGTGTGGGAGTGCTGCCGTCCGCCGCCGCCCTGGTCGTGATCGCGGTCGCGCTGGCGTTCGGCGGCATCAAGCTGATGGGCTATCTGAGGAAGAAGGGCGTGATCTGAACGCCCCGCCGGGGCCCCGGAGGGCTTCGTCCACGGCGATCAAGTGGCCCCGCGGCCGCCCGAGAACGACCAAGGCCCCCTATCCTGGATAAAGGAAGGGGGCCTGACCTGTGGGTTTTCAGCTCTGTCAAAGCTCCCGCGATAGGACTCGAACCTATAACCTGCCGGTTAACAGCCGGCTGCTCTGCCGTTGAGCTACGCGGGATCGGACCGTTTGTGCACGTCGCCGGGGCTCTGGGCCCCTCCGTCGTGCGCAGGAATAGATTAGCGCACTCCGGGAGTGCGTGTCGCATCGTCAGCGGGGTAGGGCCGGAGACAGCGGAGGTTCAAAATGCGTTATCGGATGACATTCGCTGTTGGCTTGGCGGTCGGCTACGTGCTGGGCAGCCGGGCAGGACGCGAAAGGTACGAACAGATCAAGCGCACGGCGCAGCGTGTCGCCGACAATCCCCGGGTGCAGCAGGCGGCCGGGGTGGTCGGGGCACAGGCGTCGAAGGTGGCCGAGATGGCCAGGTCGAAGGTGGGGGGCACGCTGCAGCAGCGGATCCCGTTCCTCGGCGGCGACGCGCACAAACCTGACACCGGCACCGGCTGGCCCGACGAGGACACCTTCGACAGAAAGGCCCGCGAGAGCGGCATCCCCCACTGACGCCGCGCGCGGCGGATCGGCAGCGCCCTGCGGCTCACACGCCCATGCTGCAGCTCACACGCCCATGCTGCGGCGCACGCCCTCCAGGGCCTGCTCGGCCTGCGCGCGCAGGCCCGGGTCCTCGGGGTCGAGCCCGTCGTCGAAGACGAACGTCCACCCGAGCAGCTCCCCACCCGGCCGGCGCCGGGCCACCAGCCGCACCCCGCCCCTGCCCGGCAGGCTGACGTGCTTGTTCACCACGATCGTGGAGTTGACGCGCTCGCGCAGGGTCTCGGGCAGCATGCGCGGCTCGGAGATCTGCTCGGAGCGCCGCACGCCGTCCATGGTGAGCACGTGCACCCCCTCCTCGTCCCACGACGCCCGGTCGATGCTCTCGTACGGCACCCGCGTCCCGTCGGACAGGTGGAGCGCCAGGTTGGTGGCCACCACGTGCCCGTCGGCGGCGACGGCGAACGTCAGCACCCGCTCCCCTGGCTCGATCTTCAGTGACTTGCGCACGTCGGCGGGCAGCCGGCGGAAAAGGCTCATTCCACCACCGTATCGGCGAGCAGATCGAGGGTGAGGGCGGCACTCCACGAGAAGTCCCTGCAGCCCCGCCCGCTGCCGTCGAACGGGTCGAAGCACTCGCGGAACCCGGCCTGCCGGACCAGCCGCAGGGTGCCGTTGGCGAGCTGCTGCCCGAGGTGGTCGAGCGAGTGCACGGCGGCGGCCCTGCGCAGCAGCCAGTTGGTGTTCACCCAGGAGGGGCCGCGCCAGTAGCGCGTCCGGTCGAACTGGGCGGCGCGGATCTCACAGCTCGGCACCGGATAGCCGGTCGCCCCCATGAACCTGGCCGACTCCAGCACCTCGACGGCCGCCCGCAGGCGGTCGGCGGGCAGCCCGGGGTCCAGCAGCGGCCCGAACGCGCCGACCGTGCACACCTTGATCAGCCGGTCGGCCCGCAGGTCCCTGGCGTAGAAGCCGCCGTCCCACAGGCGGTCGAGGAGGGCGTGCCTGATGCGGTCGGCCTGCTCGGCGTGGGGCGCCGGGTCGGCGCCCGCCAGCGGCGCCAGCTCGGCCATGGCCTGGCAGGAGGCCAGCCAGATCCCGTTGAACATCGGGTCCTCGACCGCGAACGGGTGCTCGTCACGCAGGTAGCCGGGGCTGTAGCCGGCGTCGCGGTAGCGCATGGCCAGCCAGACGTAGCGGTCGTGGTCGCTGTCGGGGTGGCGTTGCTCCAGCTCGACGTTGCGGTGGCCGGGCCGGATGGCGGGCAGTGCCGCCAGCGGCTCGTCCCAGGCCGGGCTGTCGTCCATGCCCGACTCCCACGGGTGCACGATCGCGGCCAGGCCCGCGCCGCCGAGGTCGCGGTACGCGGCGAGGTAGTCGTGCTGGGCGGCCAGCGCCGGGTACGCCGTCCTGACGAACGCGGCGTCCCCCGTGTGCCGGTACAGCCACCACAGCGCCAGGGCGTGCAGCGGCGGCGCGGTGAGGCCGGAGGTGAGCACGCTGGGGGCGGCCGCGTGCTCCTGGGAGCGCCACACCGAGGGCCCGGGGAAGTACGCCTCACGCGTGTGGAAGACGATGTGCGGCACCATCCCGGTCGCCCACTGCCCGCGCAGCAGGCTGAGCAGCTCGTCGCGGGCCCGGTCCGGCCGGTGCCTGGCCAGGCCGATCACGACGAACGCGGAGTCCCAGCTCCACTGGTGCGGATAGAGGCCGGGGGCGGGCACGGTGCCGGCGCCCGTCCAGTTGGCGTCGAGCACGGCCAGCGCCTCGCGCGCGAGCGCGGCATCGTCAACCGCCGGCCGCGCCTCCATCACCCAACTATGCCTGCGGATGCCCGCGGAAGCTATGTCCTCTTCAACCAGTTCGACAGGAGCAGCCCGCCGAAGACGACGGCGCCGATGACGAGCGCCCACTTGAGCAGCGTGAAGGCGAAGCCCACGAGGGGGCCGAGCAGCATGAGCGCGGCGACGACGGCCGCGATGATCAGTAGTACACGTCCCATGTCCATTACGCTAAGAGATCGTTAAGTGGTTTGCAGGTGCTCCGGGGTTGAATCAGGGACAAGTCAGGGGTCACCCCGAGCCAAAGGAACTAAAACCGCGCAAACCGCTGTCGAGGCGGTATAAACGGGGCACGGGGGGCCTCTTCACGGGGAGCGTGAATGAGCCTGGGACCACCAATGAGCAGGGAAGGCGCCGAGCACGCGCTGCGCGCCCGGGCAGACGAGCGCGACCGCATCTCGGGTGACCTCCTCGATCTCGAATCCCACACCACCTTCCAGGTGCTGAAGGACGCCTCCTTACGCGGGGAGACCCATCGGCGCTGGAGCGCGGCGCAGGAGTCGCTGGCCGGGCTGTGGTCGCTGTACGACGCTTACCGGGCCGCGCTGCGCGAGGCCGAGCGGGTCAGGGGAGCGCATCGCCGCCCTGGCGCCGACGAGCTGGCCAGGCTCACCGAGCTGCTGTCGGGCGCGTCCGTCGTCGTAAGGGCCGCGGCCAAGCCGGTCGAGCAGCGCTCCCTGCTCCCGCAGGCCGACGAGCTGCTCACCCTCGACGCGGCCGTGACGCGGATGGACACCGCCTTCCAGGAGGTCACGGGGGCGCTCAACGACATCGACGCGGTGTGGGGCGCCGTGCTCCCCCGCCTCGACGGCGCCGACGCCGACCTGCGCCTGATCGGGGAGCTGGAGCGCGAGCTGGGCGAGTCCGCCGGCCTGGACGCCCAGGAGGCCGAGTTACGGCGGATGCGCGCGGCGGTGGTCGCGGACCCGCTCGGCCCGTCCGTCGAGCTGGACCTCGACCGGGTGGCCCGCCTGCTGGCCGGCTCCCGCGCGGAGGCCGAGCTGGCGATCGTGGTCAGGAACGAGTACGCCAGGCGCCGCGAGGACCTGGCCGCCGCCCTCGACCGGGTACGCACGGCCGAGAGCGAGACCAGGCTGGCCCACGGGGCGGTGGTCGTCAAGATCGCCCTGCCGCCGCAGGCACAGCCGCGCAGCCGCGTCGAGGCGCTGTCCGCCGAGCTGGACGCGCTCGACGCCGCCGTCGACCCCTGGGTGTCACGGGCCAGACGGCTGACGGCCCTGGAGGACGACGCCCGCCGCGCGGCCGAGCAGGCGCGGGCCACCGCCACGGCCCTGTACGGGCTGCTGGGCCGCCGCGACGAGTTACGCGGGCGGCTCGGCGCCTGCCAGGCGATGGCGGCGCGCAAGGGCCTGGCTGAGGACCCGGCCGCCGGTGAGCTGTACGAGCGGGCGCGCGCCCTGTTGTGGAGCGCCCCCTGTGACCTGACGAGGGCGGCCACGGCCGTCGAGGACTACCGGCGCGCGATCCACGGAGGTACGCGATGACCCGCTGCGCGCAGCCCGGCTGCACGGGGACGATTGAGGAGGGCTACTGCGACCTCTGCGGCACGGCGGAGAGCCCGCCCCCGCTGTCGACGACACCGCCGCAGGCCCCGCCGCCGGAGCCGTACCAGTCCGTCGAGACCCGGCCGGTGAGCAGGTCGGTCAGCTCGCCGACGGGCAGCGGCAGGTCGCGGGCGGGGGTGCTGGCCACCATCGCCGACCTGCCGTCGGTGCCCTACCGCGACCCGTCCACCGCGGTGATGGCGGACCCGGAGGTGCCGGAGGGGAAGCGTTACTGCGCCAACTCCGCCTGCGGGCAGCCGGTGGGCCGCTCGCGCGAGGGCCGTCCGGGGCTGACGGACGGGTTCTGCCCGCACTGCCGCACGCAGTTCTCCTTCACCCCCAAGCTGGCCAAGGACGATCTGGTGGCGGGCCAGTACCAGGTGCTGGGCTGCCTGGCGCACGGCGGGCTCGGCTGGATCTACCTGGCCTCCGACGAGAACCTCGACGGCCGGTGGGTGGTGCTCAAGGGCCTGCTCAACACCATGGACGCCGAGGCGCTGGCGGCGGCGGAGGCCGAGCGGAAGTTCCTGACCAGTGTCGACCACCCCAACATCGTCAAGATCTTCAACTTCCAGCGCTCGGCCGGGCTCGGCTACATCGTCATGGAGTACGTCGGCGGGCAGTCGCTGCACGAGCTGCGCCGCCAGGGCACCCTGCCGCTGCGCGAGGCGCTGATGTACGGCAGGGAGATCCTGCACGCCTTCGCCTACCTGCACGAGAACGGACTGGTCTACTGCGACCTCAAGCCGGCGAACGTGATCAGGGTCGGCAAGCGGCTCAAGGTCATCGACCTGGGCGCGGTGCAGCCGTTCGGCTCGCCGGTGGGCTCGTCGTGGGTCACGCCCGGCTACCACGCCCCCGAGCTGGAGAGCCGGCCGTCGTCGGTGGCCTCCGACCTCTACACGGTGGCCAGGACGCTGGCGGTGCTGGCGATCCCCGGGTTCAGCCCGGCCAAGGGCGGGGTGCCCAACCCGCTGCCGGTGGACTGCGGGCATCCGTCGTTCACCCGGCTGCTGCGCAAGGCGACCGCGGCGAACCCGGCCGACCGGTTCCAGAGCGCGGAGGAGATGGAGGAGCAGCTCGTCGGCGTGCTGCGGGAGGTCAGCGCGCTCGATGACGGGGTGCCGTACCCTGCGCTGTCGACGTTGTTCGGGCCGGAGCGCACGGCGGTCGGCACGGCGCTGTCGGACGAGGACGACCAGGTGTTCGGGCCGCTCGACCCGGCGGCGGTCGCGGCGGCGCTGCCGGTGCCGCTGGTGCACCCGGCCGACCCGGCCGCGGGCGCGCTGGCCGGGCTGCTCGGGCGGGACGGCAGGGACCTGGTCGACCAGCTCGCCGCGATGCCGCCGACCCCCGAGACCAGGCTGATGCGGGTCAGGCTGCTGGCCGAGGAGGGCGCGGCCGAGACCCCCGTCGTGCTGAACGAGTTGGACCGGGAGCTGCCCGGCGACTGGCGCGTCACGTGGTACCGCGGCGTGCTCGCGCTGGCCACCGGGCGGGCGGACGAGGCGGTGCCGCTGTTCAACGCGTGCCTGTCGATGTTGCCGGGCGAGACGGCGCCCAAGCTGGCGCTGGCGTTCGCGCTGGAGTGCGCGGGCAGGCCGGCGGCCGCCTGGTACGACGTCGTCTGGCGCACCGACCGCTCCTACGTCAGCGCGGCGTTCGGGCTGGCCAGGTCGGGCCGGATGAGCGTGCTGGACGAGGTGCCCGCGACGTCCGTCTACCGGGTGGCGGCCCAGGTGGCGCTGGCCGCCTCGGTGGTGCGCCGTCCTGACGTGGCCGCCCTGCGACCGTCCGACCTGGTGGCCGCGGCCGAGCGGGTGGCCGGCCAGAGCGCCCTCGACCCGCGCCGCCGCGACCTGCTCACCGCCGAGGTGCTGGGCGGGGCGCTGACGTGGCTGGAGACCAGCCCGCCGCCGAAGGACCTGCGGCTGGCCGACGCGCCGTTCACCGAGCAGGGGCTGCGCCGGCGGCTGGAGTCCCTCTTCCGCAGGCTGGCGGTCGCCGCGGAGTCGCGCCAGGAACGCCACGCCCTGATCGACCGGGCGAACGCCGTACGGCCGCGGACCTGGCTGTGAACAGAAAACGTGATCATGAGAGGTGGGGGCCGTGAACTGCCCGCTGTGTGAGGCTCCCGTGGTGGCGGGCGACACGTACTGCGAGGCGTGCGGCCACACCCTGGGCGCCCCCGCCTGCGCCTCGTGCGGGGCGCAGGCCGTGGACGCGGAGGGCTACTGCGAGCGCTGCGGCGTACGCCAGCCGACCGGCAGGGACCACGCCGAGACCGTGCTCGGCGGCGGCGCGGCGGCGCTGACCGACAGGGGCCTGCGGCGCAGCCGCAACGAGGACGCGGTGGCGCTGCTGGAGGCGGGCGGCTCGGTCGTGACCGTGGTGTGCGACGGCGTGGGCAGCTCGCCCAGGGCCGACGAGGCGTCCGCGGTGGCCGTGGAGACCGCGGCGGACGCGCTGGCCAGAGGGCTGGGGCACGAGGAGGCGTTCGAGCTGGCGGGGCGGGCGGTGGCCAAGCTGGCGACCTCGGTGGACGACGCCCCCGCCTGTACGTACATCGCCGCCGTGGCCGGGCCGCGGGGCGCGCTCACGCTGGCCTGGGCCGGGGACACGCGGGCGTACCTGCTGCCCGGGGGCGTCCCGCTGACCGAGGACGACGCCGTGGAGACCGGCGAGATCACCGCCTGGCTGGGCGCCGACGCGGGCGACGTCGCCCCCCACGTGCGCACCCTCACCGGCGCGGGCCCCGGGCTGCTGCTCGTCTGCAGCGACGGCCTGTGGCGCTATCTGGACGGCTACGCCTTCCCCGCCGCGGGGAGCCCCATCGAACTGGCCCGCGAGCTGCTGCGCCACGCGCTGGACTCCGGCGGCCAGGACAACGTGACGATCGCCTTGATTCCCCTAGGAGAAGCGCATGGGTGACCAGCCCGCTTTCACGCTGAACATCGACCAGAACAAGTTCCTCCCCCTCGACGGCCGCGAGGTGCACGCGATTCTGACCATCGGCTCGACGGGCGGGGTGAGCGTCCAGGCGGCGCCCGCCGAGGCGGCCGAAGTGATCATCATTGACACGTCGGGCTCGATGAGCGGCGGCAAGATCAGGGAGGCCAGGCAGGCGGCCGTCACCGCCGTGCGCACCCTGCGCGACGGGGTGCACTTCGCCGTGGTCGCCGGTACGGAGCAGGCCAGGGTCGTCTACCCCGGCGGCGCCGGCCTGGTCAAGGCGAGCGCGGCCACCAGGGCGGAGGCCGAGCGGGCGATCGGCCGGCTGAGCGCCCAGGGCGGCACCGCGATCGGCGAATGGCTCAAGCTGGCCGGCCACCTGCTGACCACCCGCCCGTCGGCGATCAGGCACGCGCTGCTCATGACCGACGGGCAGAACAACGAGCGGCCCGAGGTGTTCGCCTCGGTGCTGGCGGGCTGGAGCGGCAAGTTCGTGTGCGACAGCCTGGGCGTCGGTGACGACTGGGTGCCCGCCGAGCTGCGCAAGGTGGCCGAGGCGATGCTGGGCACGTTCGACTTCGTACGCGATCAGGGGGATCTCTCTGAGTACTTCCGCCGGCTCACGCAGACGTCCATGAGCAAGACCGTGGCCGAGCTGGCGCTGCGGGTGTGGGTGCCGCAGACCGCGCGGCTGAAGTTCGTCAAGCAGGTCTCCCCCACGCTGCTCGACCTGACCGGCAAGCGCACCGACGTCAACCCGTTGACCGGCGACTACCCGACCGGGTCGTGGGGGACGGAGGAGCGCGAATACCACGTGTGCGTCGAGGTGCCGCCGGGGCAGATCGGGCAGGAGATCAGGGCGGGCTGGGTCAAGCTCGTCCGGCCCGACACCCAGGACGTGGTGGCCAGCGGCAACGTGCTCGCGCAGTGGACCGACGACCTGGCGCAGTCCACCCGGATCAACCGGAAGGTGGCCCACTACACCGGGCAGGCCGAGCTGCACGAGCTGATCCAGGAGGGGCTCGGCGCGCGGGCGATGGGCGACGTCGACACCGCCACCGCCCGCCTGGCCAAGGCCCGCGAACTCGCCGCCGAGTCGGGCCGGGAGGACACCGCGAGGCTCCTGGAGAAGGTGGTGGAGGTGGATCCGGTCACCGGCACGGCCCGGCTGCGCGGGAACGTGGACAAGGCCGACGAGATCGAGCTGGACACCGGCTCGGTGCGGACCAGCCGGTTGCGCAAGGAAGGAAGCTGATGGCGACCTGCCCGCAGGGGCACCCGTCCGGCGCGGACGACTACTGCGACGTCTGCGGCGCCCAGATGGCCGGGCCGCCCCAGCCCCAGCCCTCGGCTCCCGCGTCCCACTCCCCGCGGGAGGCGCAGCCGCAGGCCGCGGCGGAGGGCTGCCCGGTCTGCCGGACGCCGCGTGCCGGGCAGTTCTGCGAGGTGTGCGGCCACGACTTCACCGGGCAGGGCGGCCCCGTCCCGCTCCCCGTGACGGGGGCCCGGTACGAGGCCGTGACGGCCGCCGACCGCACGTACTACGAGAAGGTCGTCGCCGAGGGCGGGCCGGACGCGGCCGCGATGGCGTTCCCGCCGTACTGTCCTGAGCGCTCGTTCCCGCTGCTGGGCGAGCAGGTACGCATCGGGCGCCGCAGCCGGGCCAGGAACGTGGCGCCGGAGATCGACCTGACCGGCCCGCCCGAGGACCCCGGCGTCTCCCACCTGCACGCCGTGCTGCTGGCCCAGCCCGACGGCTCGTGGCTGCTGGTTGACCCGGGCTCGTCGAACGGCACCCAGGTGAACGGCCGGGCCGTCAAGGTCAACGTGCCGATCAGGGTGGGCCCGGGCGACCGGATCCACCTGGGCGCGTGGACGGTGGTCACCATCAGGGAGGGCACGCCGTGACCGTGGTGCAGACCAGGGCCGCCCCCGTGGCGTCGGCCCGCCGCAGCGTGCCCGGCAGGATCCGGGTCATCTCGGGCGTCACGGTGGCCTCGCTGGCCCTGCTGTTCGTGGCGCTCGCGGTCGGCAGCGCGAGCGCCCGCGACGGGCTGCGGGTGATCGGCCGTGACGCCGGCCCGCAGGTCGTCGCCACCGCCGGGCTCTACCTGGCGTTGAGCGACATGGACGCGCAGGTCGCCAACGTGCTCGTGATGGGCGAGGAGTACCCGCGGGAGCGCCTGGACGCGCTCGACCGGTACGAGAGGCAGCGGGCCGCCGCCAACCGGGCCCTGCTGGAGGCGTTCGAGCTGTCGGGCGACAACCGGGCCGAGCGCAGGACCGTGGAGTCGCTGCTCGACGGGTTCGGCCGGTACGAGCGGCTGGCCTCCCGGGCGCTGCTGCTGAACGAGCAGGCCAAGCATGCTCCCGGGCCGCCGCCGGAAAACGTGGTGCTGACCTATCGCGAGGCCACCGACCTCATGCGGCTGGTGCTGCTGCCGCAGGCGTACAACCTGACGCTGGAGAGCGGCACGATCGTGCGGGCCACCTACGACGAGAAGGCCGTCACGGTGCCGCTGCTGCGGGCGGCGGTGGTGGTGACCGGGCTGGTGGCGCTGGGCTGCCTCATCTGGCTGCAGGTGTACCTGGCGCGGCGCTTCCGCCGGGTGTTCGGCCCCGCGCTGCTGGTCGCCACCGTGACGACCGCCGTAGCGCTGTTCTTCGGCTCGAACGTGCTCGCCCAGGACGAGGCCGCGCTGCGGACGGCCAAGGCGGCCGGGTTCGACTCGGTGCTGACGCTGGCCAAGACGCGGGCGATCAGCAACAGCATGCAGGGCGACCAGAGCCGCTACCTGCTGGACAAGGAGCGGGCCGACACCTACGAGCACACGTTCCTGGACAAGTCGCTGTCGGTCGTCTACTACAACGCGGGCAACCTGGCGACCTACCACGGCGCGGTCGCCGGGGGGTCGAAGGACTACCTCGGCATACTGGGGCCGGAGCTGGTCGGCGAGCGGGGCGAGGAGGTCTTCCAGGCGTACCAGAAGTACCAGGCCGCCGACCGGGAGCTGCGCGGGGCGGTCGAGGGCGGGCGGGCCGACGACGCGGTCGCCGCGCGGGTCGGGCCCGTCACGACCGCGTTCACCCTGTACGACCGGGCGCTGGTGAGCCTGGCGGACTCGCACCAGACCGCCTTCGACCGGGCGATCGCGACCGGCGAGGACGCGCTGGACAACCTGTGGCGGCTGCTCCCCTACGCCATCGGCGCGATCGGGCTGCTGGTGATCGCCGGAGTGTGGCCACGACTCAAGGAGTACCGGTGAGGCGAACGCTGGCAGTGGTGCTGGTCCTGGCCGCGATGGCGGCGGCGGGCTGCGGAATCGGCGGGCAGGAGTCGATCCTGGACAAGGACCGGCTGGTGATCGGGGTCCGTTCCGACCTGCCCTCGGTCGGGTTCCGCGGCTCCGGCGGCGCGTACGAGGGCTTCGACGTGGACGTGGCCCGCTACGTCGCCGGCAAGCTGGGCAAGGAGGTCTCCTTCCTCGGCGTGCTGGCCGCCGACCGGGAGAAGGTGCTCGGCGACGGGCGGGCCGACCTGGTGGTGGCCACGTTCACGATCGATCAGGAGCGCAAGAAGCGGGTGCTGTTCGCGGGGCCGTACCACATCTCGTACCAGGACATCCTCACCCGCGGCGGCGAGACGGTCGACAACGTGCGCGATCTCGAAGGGCGCAGGATCTGCGAGGTCGAGGGCTCGAACGCGGCCCAGCGGGTCGTGGAGGAGCGGGGGGTGGCGGCGCGGGTCGTGCCGTTCCCCGACTACGCGCGGTGCCTGGCGGCGCTCAAGGGCGGGGAGGTGGACGCGGTCACCACCAACGACGTGATCCTCGCGGGCCTGGCCAAGCGGGACGGGTCGGGGCTGCGGCTGGCCAACGCGCAGTTCAACGAGCAGCGCAGCGGGATCGGGCTGGCCAAGGGCGACGTGCCCGGATGCGAGGCGGTGAACCGGGCGATCACCGACATGTACCAGGACGGGACCGCGGCGGAACTGCTGCGCAAGTGGTTCAGCGGCTCGGGGCTGAAGTTCACCACGATCGCGGTGCCGCAGTTCGAGGGCTGCTCGTGACCGCGCGCTCCTGAGCCGGGAGCCGATGAACGGGCTCCTGCGGGCAGACGGAAGGGGACGGCCGCGGCCGTCCCCTTCCGATACGCGGTCAGTCGTACGCGGTCAGTCGAGATAGTCGCGCAGCATCTGCGCGCGCGTCGGGTGGCGGAGCTTGGCCAGCGTCTTCGACTCGATCTGGCGGATGCGCTCCCGCGTGACGCCGAACTCCCTGCCCACCTCCTCCAGCGTGCGCGGGTGCCCGTCGGCCAGGCCGAAGCGGAGCTGGATGATGCGCTGCTCGCGGTCGGACAGCGTGGCCAGGATGTCGTCGAGCTGGTCCTGCAGCATGATGAAGGCCGCTGCCTCCATGGGCACGACCGCGTCGGCGTCCTCGATGAAGTCACCGAGGTCGGAGTCCTCCTCGCCGATCGGCGACTGCAGCGACACCGGCTCCTGGGCGATGCGCTGGATCTCCACCACCCGGTCGACCGGGAGGTCCATCTCCTTGGCGATCTCCTCGGGGATCGGCTCGCGGCCGAGATCCTGGTGGAGCTGGCGCTGGACCCTGACGAGCTTGTTGATGGTCTCCACCATGTGCACGGGGATGCGGATCGTACGGGCCTGGTCGGCGATGGCCCGCGTGATCGCCTGCCTGATCCACCAGGTGGCATAGGTGGAGAACTTGTAGCCCTTGGTGTAGTCGAACTTCTCGACCGCCCGGATGAGCCCGAGGTTGCCCTCCTGGATGAGGTCCAGGAACAACATGCCGCGGCCCACGTAGCGCTTCGCGATCGACACCACGAGCCTGAGGTTGGCCTCGATCAGCCGTTGCTTGGCCCGGGTGCCCTGCCAGACCAGCTCCCTGAACTCGGGGAAGGCCAGACGCGAGACCCCGCTGGCCAGCTTGTCCTCCGCGAACAGGCCGGCTTCGATCGACTTGGCGAGCTCCACCTCCTCCTCGGCGGTCAGCAGGGGCACGCGGCCGATCTCCCGCAGATATATCCGGACGAGATCGCTCGTCGGCGCCCGCTTGCCTACGTCTTCCTCATCGGCGCGGGTGGTCTCCTCGTCGCCCTGGGGCTCGAGGACCTCCACACCGTTCTCGGCGAGCATCCGCACGACGCGTTCCAGCGCGTCGGACGGCAACTCGGATCGGTCGAGCGCGGCTGCGACGTCATCGACGGTTACGCTTCCGCGCTCCCTTCCCTTCGCGACGAGGTCCGCCACCTGATCTACGGATGGCGGTCCGCTTGACAGCACCGATGCACCCACGGGAGACAGTCTGCAGTATTGGTTCCATCAAATGGCAGACCCATTTTTGTCACCGAAGGTAAGGCGATCGCCTTTGCCGAATTGAGATCGCAATAAGGTTTGGCCCGAGTTTGATCAGGAAAGTAAAGTCAATTACGCGGTCTGCATTCACGCGTCCGGCATCGCCGTCACGCCGGACGCACCCTTTTCGCTGCCTGCGAGGCGTTGTCCTGCCGCTTTGTCGCACGGTGGACCGCGTCAGGTTTCCTGGTCGACCGCCCTGGTTCGGGGCTCGCGTTCGCGGCCGAACTGTTACCAACCGGCCCCGCCACAAGCCCGTCACAGGGGCCCGGACGGCATCCGTCACCGCGGCCCCGACGAGGCGGCGCGGCGGCGGGCCGTCTGCGGGCCGGTCGTCAGCGGGTCACAGGCTGCCCGAGGCGCGCTCCAGCAGCACCTTCCGCTGCCGCTCCAACCCGAGCAGCTCGCCGAAGAGCCTGCGGTGCTCCTGGTCTTCCTCGACCGGGTTGATCCGCTGCAACCTGGCCTTGACCTGGGCGATCGCCCGGTCGACCGCCATCGTCTCCACCCTGGCCAGGATCGCCGTCGCGTAACGCTGCTCGACCTCGGCGTCCGCCTGGAACGGCTCCACCGCGAACCGGGTCACCAGCGCCCGCGCCCCCTCCTCGTGCGCGTGCTCCAGCAGCAGATCGACCCACTCGCGCCCGCCGTGCCCGGCCGCGGCCAGGCCCCCGGCGGCGGTGATGACCTGGTGCAGCGCGATGTGGTCGGTGAGGGTGAACGCCTGCGGGCCGAGCGCGTCGAACTGGGGCCCCAGCAGCGCGGGGCGCTGCACGGCCAGCTTGAGCAGCTCGATCTCCACCCGCACGCTCGGATCGACCGGCGCCGCCCTGGGCGCGCGCCGGCGGCGGCCCTGCAGGGCGCCGGACGCCTCGGCGATGCGCTGCATGACGAACCGCTCGTCCATGAACCCCAGCCACCGGTCGAGGTCGATGGCGTAGCGCTTGCGCAGCCCGACGTCCTTGATGCCGGCCACGATGGGCGCGGCGGCGTCGAGGGCGGCGATCTTGCCTTCGTTGGTGCCCAGGTCGTAGCGGGAGATCGTGCTCCTGATCGCGAACTGGAACAGCGGCTCACGGCTGGCGATCAGGTCGCGCACGGCCGCGTCGCCCTGCTTGATGCGCAGGTCGCACGGGTCGAGCCCGTCGCTCTGCACCGCGACGTAGGTCTGCGTGACGAACTTCTGCTCGTCGGCGAACGCCCGCAGCGCCGCCCGCTGGCCCGCCGCGTCGCCGTCGAAGGTGAAGATGACCTCGCCCCTGAACTCGGCCTGGTCGAGCAGGAACCGGCGCAGGATCTTGATGTGCTCCTCGCCGAACGAGGTGCCGCAGGTGGCCACGGCGGTCGGCACACCTGCGAGATGGCAGGCCATCACATCGGTGTATCCCTCGACGATCACGGCCTGAGAACGCTTGGAGATCTCGCGTTTCGCAAGATCGATTCCGTAGAGCACCTGGCTCTTCTTGTAAAGCGGGGAGTCAGGCGTGTTCAGATATTTTGGCCCGTCATCGGAATCGAGCAACTTTCGTGCGCCGAAACCGATCACATCGCCCGTGGCGTCCCTGATGGGCCAGATCAACCGCCCGCGGAACCGGTCGATGGGCCCTCGCCGCCCCTCCTTGGCCAGCCCGCCCTTCACCAGCTCGTCGGCGCTGAACCCGCGCCCCATCAGGTGGCGGCTCAACGAGTCCCACTCGGCGGGCGCGTAGCCGACGCCGAACGTCTCGGCGTCGGCCCGCTCGAAGCCGCGCTCCGACAGGAAGCGCCGCCCGGCCGCCGCGTCGGGGGCCATCAGCTTGCCGGAGTAGAACTCGGCCGCCGCCCGGTGCGCCTCGATCAGCCGGGCCCGCTCGCCGTGGTCGCGCCGGGGGACGTAGCCGCCCTGCTCGTACTGGAGCTGGATGCCGGCCCGCTGCGCCAGCCGCTCGACGGCCTCGCCGAACGACAGGTGCTCGATCTTCTCGACGAACGTGATCACGTCGCCGCCCTCGGAACAGCCGAAGCAGAAGTACATGCCGCGCTCGGGCGTGACGTTGAACGACGGCGACTTCTCATCGTGGAACGGGCACAACCCCTTGAGGTTGCCCCCTCCGGCGTTGCGCAACTGGATGTGCTCGCCGATCACGTCGGCGATGGGGGAACGCTCGCGTACGAGTGCGATGTCGACATCACGGATCCGGCCAGCCACGCCGGGAAGTCTATTCCGCCCCACCGACGGTTCCGCTCCTCGCGGGCGCCCTCGGCATGGGAACAGGCGCCCCCGGTGCGTGAACGGGTGTCCCCGGCCCGAGAATCGGGGAGGAAGGCCACGGTTACCTCCAGGTTGCTAAAGGAGGAAAGCGGCAATGTAGGGGCTCCCGGTCGGCTACAAAGGTAAAGGTTGTCGGTGGAAACGGTGACACGGGTGGAGATCATGCGATCGGGGCTAATCGTACGATGGGCGGCCATCATGGGCGCCGTCCTGCTGACCGGTGCCTGCAGCCAGGCCACCGGCCTGGCCGGGGTCGGCGCACAGCCCCCCGCCACCACCCCGGCGGCGGGCACCCAAGCGGACGCTCAGGCGGGCACCCAGGCGGGCACCGAGGCGGGCGCAGCCCTGGACCCGAGCCCGGTCCCGACCCCCGAGCACCAGGCGGCCGAGCTGCCGCCCAGGGGCGACGACCCGATCGCGGTCCCGCCGCCGAAGCTGTCGAAGTACGCCTACACCTTCCCCGTGAAGGGCTGTGAGACCACCTACCAGCGCAAGCTGCTCGTGCTGCCCAAGACGACGATCTGGGCCGGTCAGGGCTGCGCGTTCGTGGCGCCCATCGGCGGCGTCGTCGACGAGGTGAACGTGCAGAACCGGTGGCGGCCGAGCACCGACGCGGGGGCCGACCGCGAGGGCAGGTTCGTCACGATCGTCGGCGACGACGGCGTCCGCTACCTAGGCGGCCACCTCGACTCGATCGCCGACGGCGTCAGGCCGGGCGTGCGCGTCAAGGCGGGCCAGGTGCTCGGCCGGGTGGGCCGCACCGGCAACGCCCGCGACACCGGGCCGAACCTCTACTTCGCCATCTCGTGGAAGACCGGCCCGGCCTACTGGTGGGTGCGCCGCGGCATGGTCGAGCCGTGGGACTATCTCGACGCCTGGCAGACGGGCAACAGGACGCTCTCGCCCCGGGACGAGACGCTGGCGCTGCGCGGCAAGCTGGGTGAGACGCCGCGCTGCACCGTGCTCTGCGCCTCGAGGCAGGCTCCCCAGCCGAGCAAGACACCGAAGCCGAGGAAGACCGACGAGGTGATCACGCTCAACCCGACGATAGCTCCTTTGGGTCCACCGTGACGCCCGACCTGATGAGCTGCTGGATGTCGTCCACGACGTCCCAGGTGTTGACGTTCATGCCGGCGATCACCCGGCCGCCGCGCAGCCAGTAGGCGATGAACTCCAGGCTCTCGGGGTCGCCGCGGTAGACGATCTCGTCGTGGCCCTCGATGTCGCCGGAGAACTCCATGCCCAGCTCGTACTGGTCGGTGTAGAAGTACGGGAGCCGGTCGTAGACCACCTCCTGGCCGAGCATCGACCGGGCCGCGGCGGGGCCGCCGTGCAGGGCGTTGGCCCAGTGCTCGACGCGGATGCGGCGGCCGTACAGGGGGTGGAAGGACTCCGCCACATCGCCGGCCGCGTACACGTCGGGGTGCGAGGTGCGCAGCGCGGCGTCGGTGAGGATGCCCTGGCCGACGTCGAGGCCGGCGTCGCGGGCGAGCCCCACCTCGGGCGCGGCGCCGATGCCGGCCACGACCAGGTCGGCGCTCAGCCGCTCGCCCGAGCTGAGCCGCACGCCGGTGTCGGTGATCTCCGCGGCGGCCGTGCCGAAGCGCAGGTCCACGCCCTTGCGCGCGTGCAGGCGGGCGAACAGCTCGCCCAGCTCCCTGCCGAGCGCCCGGTTGAGCGCGGTGGGCTCGGGCTCGACCACGGTGACCTCGCACCCGGCCGCCCGCGCCGCCGCCGCGGTCTCCAGCCCGATCCAGGACGCGCCCACGACCAGCACCGACGAACCCTCCGCGAAGCGCCGCGCGATCGCCTCGCTGTCCTCCACGGTACGCAGGTAGTACGCGGGGCCGGGCAGCCGTCTGGGCACGGCTCCCGTCGCGACCAGCAGCTTGTCGTACGGCTGGCGCGACCCGTCACCGAGCCTGACCAGGTGGTGCTCGAGCTCGATGCGGGTGACCCGCGTGCCGAGCCGGAGGTCCACCCCGTGGTCCGCGTACCAGTCGGGGGCGTGGACGAAGATGTCGTCCCGCGCGCTCCTGCCCAGCAAGTAGTCCTTCGACAGGGGCGGTCGCTCGTAGGGCCGTTCGGTCTCCGCGCCGATCAGCACGATCTCGCCGTCGAAGCCTTCCTCGCGCAGGGTCTGGGCCGCCTTCGCCCCGGCCAGTCCCGCGCCGACGATCACATATGTGGCCATGGGCGCAGTATCCGCCCCGCGAGGTCGTCGGAAAAGGCGGTCGCGGCACGCGACCGGGTTCGTTGATGAAGCTTTGGTCAGCGGGAGAGCCTGCGGTGCCAGGCCACGGCCGAGGTGTCGGTGAGCGAGGCGATCTGGTCGATCACCACGCGGACGCGGGCGGCGTCGTCGCGCGCCCCCAGGAACGCGGGCCGGAACGCGGGCTCCAGGGTGCCCGGCGCGCCCAGCGTGATCAGGGAGGCCAGCTCGGTGATCAGCTCGCGCTGCCTGGCCTGGTTGGCGTTGTGGTCCGCCGTCGTCATCACGTAGTGGGCGGTGACGCCCTTGAGCAGCGCGCACTCCAGCCGCGTGGTGTGGGGCACGACGAGGTCGGCGCGGTGGCGGGAGCCGTACACCTCCTTGGTGGCGGCCTGCGCGGACCTGCAGAAGTGGCCGATGAGGCCGCTGGTGAGCGCCTTGAGCCCGGCGAGGTCGGCGAGCGTGGCCTCGAAGCGGCGCGGCCAGAGCGGGGTGGCGATCAGCCGGGCGAAGACCTCCTCCAGCTCGTTCAGCTCGGCGCCGGGGGCGTACCAGGTGCGGGCGGTCTCGCACACCTGGGCGCGCTCGACGGGCGACTGGAGGGCCTCGGGGATGACGTGGCCCATGTGCAGGGCGTCCTCCAGGTCGTGCACGGAGTAGGCGACGTCGTCGGCCCAGTCCATGATCTGCGCCTCGAAGCTCACCCTGCCGTCCGGGGCGCCGTCCCTGATCCAGGAGAACACCGGCAGGTCGTCGTCGTACACGCCGAACTTGGGCGAGGTGCGGCACGTCCACGGATATTTGATCGAGGCGTCGAGGGCGGCGCGGGTCAGGTTGAGGCCGGCGCTGCGGCCGTCCTCGGTGAGCACCTTGGCCTCCAGCCTGGTGAGCAGGCGCAGGCTCTGCGCGTTGCCCTCGAAGCCGCCGCACGAGGCCGACAGCGCGTTGAGCGCCACCTCGCCGTTGTGCCCGAACGGCGGATGCCCCAGGTCATGGGCCAGGCAGGCGGTCTCCACCAGGTCGGGGTCGACGCCGAGCACGGCGCCCATCTCGCGGCCCACCTGGGCGCATTCGAGCGAGTGGGTCAGCCGGGTGCGCGGGATGTGCTGGCCACCGCCGAGGGTCTCCCCCGGGCCTACGACCTGCGTCTTCGCGGCCAGCCTGCGCAGTGCGGCGCTGTGCAGCACCCGGGCCCGGTCGCGTCCGAACGCGGAACGTTCAGGATTGCCGGGAGGTTCCGGAACCCAACGTTCCTGGTCGTGCTCGTCGTAGTACGGCATAAGTGATGTGATTTTATCCAGTTTCAGGTCTCCGCTAGTGTCGAGCCTCGCGAGAACCATTCCCCGGGAGCCCTCCTCCATGACGACAGCGTTCCGAGCGGTGCTGGCCTTTACCCTGCTCGCCGGCTTCTACGTGCTGGTCGGCCTCATCCTGGCGGCCGCGATCTTCCTCGACGTGCTGATCCTCGTCCGGTTCCAGACCAACCTCCTCCAGTACGCGATCGCGCTCTCGCTGGCCGCGGCCGCGCTCGTGCGGGCGCTGATCATGGTCAGCCGCCTCTCCGGCGGCGAGCAGCCGGGCGTGGCGGTCGGGCGCGAGCACGAGCCGCTGTTGTGGCAGACGGTCGAGGAGCTGGCCCAGCGCGTGCGTACGGCCCCGCCGGACGAGATCCGCCTGGTCGCCGAGGTGAACGCGGCCGTGTCGGAGGACACGCGGCTCCTGGGGCTGAGGGCGACGCGGCGGCGCATGTACATCGGGCTGCCACTGTTGCAGACGCTGACCGTGGACGAGATGCGGGCGGTCCTCGGGCACGAGCTGGGCCACTACAGCGGCGCGCACACCCGCCTGGGCGCGCCGGTCTACCGGGGCCGGGTCTCGCTCATCGCCACCGTCCAGGGCCTGCGCGACCACCCGTTCGTCCAGCGGGTGTTCACCTGGTACGCCAAGCTCTACCTCCGGGTCTCGCAGGCCGTCTCGCGCAGGCAGGAGCTGGAGGCCGACCGGTTCGCCGTGGCGATCGGCGGCCGGCAGGCCATGGCGGGCGCGCTGCGCAAGATCCACGCCACCGCGGCCGGCTGGGACGTGTTCGTCGGCAACTACCTGGTCATGACGGGCAGGGGCGGGGTCAGGCCGGCGGGGGTGTTCGGCGGGTTCCACGCGCTGATGAGCGACCCCGGCCGGCAGGCGGAGATCGCCAAGCTGAACGAGCAGCCGGAGGAGGTCTCCCCGTACGACTCGCACCCGAGCCTGGCCGAGCGCCTGGCCGCGATCGAGCAACTGCCGGAGCCGCAGCACGTCCCCGACCCGCGCTCGGCCCTGACGCTGCTGGCCGACCCCAACGTGGCGGTGCAGGCCGTGGAGCAGTCGATGTGGACGCAGGACGCCCTGACGACGCTGCGCCCGGTGTCGTGGGAGGAGCTGGTGGCGGAGGGCATGTACGCCGGCCGCAACGCCGACGCCCTGCGCGACCTGGCGGTGGCGGGGCAGCAGGTCATGGGGGCGACGCGGCCGTACCTGGACGCGGCGTTCGAGGCCATCGCCAGGGGGCGGCAGGCGGAGCTGGAGGCCAGGCTGCGCGAGCAGGGCTGGAACCCGTCCGGCACGCTGCTGTCCGGGGTGCTGGTGCAGGCGCTGGAGGCGGTGCTGATCCAGCTCGGCCAGGCCAGGTGGACGCTGTCGTGGTCGGGGCCCGCGCGGCTGCTGTTCGACGACGGGGAGGAGGTGGCGCTGACCGAGTACGCGGCCCAGGTGGCCGCCAACCCGGCGGCGGTGACGGGCCTGCGGCAGTGGCTGGGTGACCACGGGATGCGCCACGACTACGTGCCTCTGGAGGAGCCCAGCCCGGCCGGGGTCCGCTGACCCTGTCCTCGGCCCTGCCCTCGGCCCTTCGGCCCTGTCGTCGGCGCTGTCTTCGGCCCTGTCCTCGGCCCTGTCCTCGGCGCTGCCTTCGCCCTGCCCCCGGTTCCCGCCCTGGCCCGGCCGGTGGGCCGCCCCGCGCCGACCCGTCCAGCCGTGCCCGACGCGAAAAACGATCACGTCCAGGTAGGCCGGTTTTTCCCAAGCATCTTGCCAGGTCGCCGTCTGTGGCTTTACGGTCACCCTGAGCATTCTCCGCCCAGAGGAGGCGCTGTGAGCAGGCAGGACGGTGGCACCAGGAAGGGCTCGGCGACGCTGCCGCACATCGCGTGGCGACTGGAGGGGATGATCGCGGGCATCGCCGAGCGACGGCCGCGGGCCAGCGGGGCCATCGAGCAGGCGTTGCGGAAGGTGCCGCGCCACTGGTTCGTCCCCGATCAGGGGCTGGCGCTCGACGACCACGGCGACGCGACGCCGATCGACCGGGAGGTCGATCCGCAGACCTGGTGGGACGCCGTCTACTCGGCCGCGCCGATCGCCACACCGGTCACCACGCGGGTCGCCACGCCGTTCGGCCCGCAGCAGGTCCCCGTACCGCCCGGCGAGGGCCCCGGCGCCGGCGTGTACACGTGCCTCAACCCCGCGCCCAGCCGCGTCGTCGACCTGCTGGAGCTGCTCGATCCCCGTCCGGGGCTGCGGGTGCTGGAGGTGGGCACGGGCAGCGGGTGGATCACCGCGCTGCTGTGCCGGTTGACGGGCGACTCGGGCAGCGTGACGTCGGTCGAGTCCGACGCGGTGGTGGCCTCGGCGGCCGGACGCAACCTGGCCGCCGCCGGGGTGCGGCCGTACCTGGTGATGGGTGACCTGGCGCGCGGCTGCCCCGAGCGGGCCCCGTACGACCGGGTGCTCGCCCCCTTCACCGTGCCCGACTCCTGGCTCGCGCAGACCCGGCCGGGCGCGGTGATCGTCGGCGGGGACGATCTGTCGCGGCACGCGGCGACGGCGGGCCGGAGGGAGGGCCGCTCTCTGTAGGAGATCCGCCCCCAGTTATGGTGCGGCGTAAAAGGTGATTATGGTGCGACCATAAATGGTTTGACCGTGTGCGCCGCGCCCGAGAATGATCCTCCCCATGTCCATACAGCTCTCGCGGTTCACCCCCGGCGACACCGACGCGCTGGTCGACTTCCTGACCGGTGCGGAATGGCCCTTCCACGCCGGGGTCCAGGACGCGGCGGCGATCCGGCGGCGGGTCGCGGAAGGGCTCTACGACGACGCGGAGAACCGGACGTTCTGGCTGCTCGCCGACGGGGAGCGGGCCGGTCTGGTGCGCCTGTTCGACCTCACCGACGGCACGCCCATGTTCGACCTGCGCGTCGGGACGGCGTGGCGGGGGCGCGGGCTGGGCACGGCGGCGGTGCGCCTGCTGACCTCCTACGTCTTCACGGAGTTCCCCGAGACCACCCGGATCGAGGGGAGCACCAGGAAGGACAACGTCGCGATGCGGGTGGTCTTCCTCAGGACCGGATACGTGAAGGAGTCCCACTACCGGGAGTCCTGGCCGGCGCCCGACGGCACCGTGCACGACTCGGTGGGCTACGCCATCCTGCGGCGCGACTGGCAGTCGGGGACGGTGACGCCGCCCGACTGGGACGACGAGCCCACGCCCGCGTGACCTCCGGCGGCGGAGGGGCCGAGTCCCCCCGTGCCGCCCCTGGGCCGCCCCTGGGCCGCCCCGTCCGCCCTGCCCGCGTCCAGCACGCGGTCCAGGGCGGCTCAGGCGTCCGTCAGCGGGTGTCGGAGCCGGTCCCGGCGAGGGCGGCGCGGCCGGCCTCGAGGCGGGCCACCGGGATCCTGAACGGCGAGCACGACACGTAGTCCAGGCCCGCCTCGTGGCAGAAGTGCACCGAGTCGGGGTCTCCCCCGTGCTCCCCGCAGATGCCCAGATGCAGGTCCGGCCGGGCCGACCTGCCCTCCGCCACCGCGATCTCGATCAGCCGGCCCACCCCCTCCCTGTCGAGGGTCTCGAACGGGGAGACGCCGAAGATGCCCAGGTCCAGGTAGCGGGAGAAGAAGGCCGACTCGACGTCGTCGCGGGAGAAGCCCCACACCATCTGGGTCAGGTCGTTGGTGCCGAAGGAGAAGAACTCGGCGGCCTCGGCTATCTGGGCCGCCGTGAGCGCCGCCCTGGGGACCTCGATCATGGTGCCGATCAGCGCCGCCACACCCTCCTGCGCGAGGATCTGGACGGCCTCCTCACGTACGGACTCCAGCTCCTGCACGGCCGCCACCAGCGGGATCATGATCTCCGGCCGGGCGCCCGGCACCTCGGCCGCCGCCTGGGCGATGGCCCTGACCTGCATCGCGAACAGACCGGGGATCACCAGCCCGAGACGGACGCCGCGCAGGCCCAGCATCGGGTTCTGCTCGTGCAGGCGTTTGACCGCGGCCAGAAGCCGGAGGTCCTTGCCGGTGGCCTCGTGCGTGGCCGCCTTGACCGAAAGGTCCACGAGGTCCGGCAGGAACTCGTGCAGGGGCGGGTCGATCAGGCGGATGGTGACGGGGTGGCCGTTCATGGCCTGGAAGATGCCCACGAAGTCGGCCTTCTGGAGCGGCTCCAGGGCGTCCAGGGCCACCTGGCGCTCCTCGTCCGTGGCGGCCAGGACCAGCTCCTCCACCAGCCGGCGGCGCTCGCCGAGGAACATGTGCTCCGTACGACACAGCCCGATGCCCTGCGCGCCGAAGCGGCGGGCGCGGGCCGCGTCCTCCGGGGTGTCGGCGTTGGCCCGCACGCCGAGGCGCCTGGCCCCGTCCGCGTGGCGCATGACCCGGTCCACCGCCTTGACGAGTTCGTCGTCGGGCTCGGCGCCCTCGAAGTACTCGACCACGGCCGAGTCGACGACCGGGACCTCCCCGAGGAAGACCTCGCCCGTGCTGCCGTCGATGGAGATGACGTCGCCCTCGGAGACCACCACGCCGCCCGGGGCGGAGAAGCGCCGCTCGGCCGTCAGGACCTCCAGCTCCTCGGCCCCGCACACGCACGTCTTGCCCATCCCGCGCGCCACCACGGCGGCGTGCGAGGTCTTGCCGCCCCGGCTGGTCAGGATGCCCCTGGCGGCGATCATGCCGGCCAGGTCGTCGGGGTTGGTCTCGCGGCGGACGAGGATGACGTCCTCGCCCCGCCCGGCCAGCTCCACGGCTCGCGCGGAGGAGAAGACGACCTTGCCGACGGCGGCGCCGGGCGAGGCGTTCATGCCCCTGGCGATCTTCCGCTTCTCCGCGCCGTGGTCGAAGCGGGGGAACATGAGCTGGGCGAGCTGGTCGCCGGTGACGCGGGTGACGGCCTCGTCCATGGTGATCAGGCCCTGGTCGACGAGCTGGGTGGCGATGCGGAAGGCGGCCGCCGCCGTACGCTTGCCGACCCGCGTCTGCAACATCCACAACGTGCCGCGCTCGATCGTGAACTCGATGTCGCACAGGTCGCGGTAGTGGTTCTCCAGGGTCTCCATGATGGAGACGAGCTGGTCGTAGGAGGGCCGGTCGATGCGTTCGAGGTCTTCCAGGGGGATCGTGTTGCGGATGCCGGCCACCACGTCCTCGCCCTGGGCGTTCTGCAGGTAGTCGCCGTAGATGCCCTGCCGGCCGGAGCCGGGGTCGCGGGTGAAGGCCACGCCGGTGCCGGAGTCGTCGCCGTAGTTGCCGAAGACCATGGCCATGACGTTGACGGCGGTGCCGAGGTCGGCGGGGATGCGTTCCTGGCGGCGGTAGAGGATGGCGCGCGGGGCGTTCCAGGAGTCGAAGACGGCCATGACGGCCAGGCGCATCTGCTCGCGCGGGTCGGTGGGGAACTCCCTGCCGGTCTGCTCGCGGACGATCCCCTTGTACGTCTCCACGAGCCGCTGCAGCTCGCCCGCGTCGAGGCCGGTGTCGGGGCGGCGGCCCTTGAGCGCCTCGAGCGCGTCCTCGAACAGGTCGCCGTCGATGCCGAGGACGGTCTTGCCGAACATCTGGATGAGCCTGCGGTAGGAGTCCCAGGCGAACCGGTCGTTGCCGCCCGCCTGCTTGGCCAGGCCGTGGACCGACTCGTCGTTGAGGCCGATGTTGAGTACGGTCTCCATCATCCCCGGCATGGAGAACTTCGCCCCGGAGCGCACACTCACCAGCAGCGGGTCGTCGGCCTGCCCGAGCTTCCTGCCCATCCGCGACTCCAGCGCCGCCAGATGCCCGGCGACCTCCCGGTCCAGCCCGTCCGGCACGGAGCCCGCCGACAGGTAGTGGCGGCACGCCTCGGTGGTGATCGTGAACCCGGGGGGAACGGGCAGCCCGAGGTTGGTCATTTCGGCGAGGTTGGCTCCCTTACCGCCGAGAAGGTCCTTGAGATTCCTGTCGCCCTCGGTGAAATCGTAAACGTACTTGGCCACCACAGCTCCAATCGAACGCCTCTGATCCGGACTCTACCGGCGGAATTGGTGACGAAACTTCACTCCCCACTCGGGTCGACATCCGCGCTGGTCAAGGGCGGTGAACAGGTCTAATCCAATTATCCGGGCGATGGCGGAAAATTGGATTAGACCAATTGGTTTACACCAATTCTTGAGAAAAGGCGGGCACCGGGCGCGGAATCAGATCACACCCCTCCCGGGAAGGGCCCGTAGCCACTCCCGCCAAGCCCAGGGCACCCGGCGCCGGGGCGGTCAGCGCAGAGGGCTGTCCTCGGGTGGCGTGCCGGGCACGCCGTCGCGCGGCGGCAGCCACAGCACGAACGTGGCCCCCTCGCCGAGCCGCGAGAACACCGCCACGCGCCCTCCGTGCGACTCCACGATCTGCCGGACGATCGCCAGGCCCAGACCGGTGTGCCGGTCCCTGCGGCTGCCCTCGGCGCGCCAGAAGCGGTCGAACACCCGCTCCTGGTCGGCCTCCCGCAGGCCGGGGCCGTCGTCGCGGACCGCCGCCCACAGCCACCCGTCCGTCCGGCCCGCCGCCACCCTGATCGTGCCGCCGGGCGGCGAGAGGCGGACGGCGTTGGAGAGCAGGTTCGCCACCGAGCGGCGCAGCGCGTCGGAGTCGCCGGTCATCTCCAGACCGGGGCCCAGGTCGCGGGTGATCGTCACGCCCCGGGCGGCGGCCGGGGTCGCGTACTCCTCGCACGCCTCCCCCACCACCCTGGACAGGTCGAGGTCGGCGTCGGCGAACGCGGTGCCCTGCCGTCGGGCGGTGGCCAGCAGGTCCTCCACGAGCGTGGTCATGCGGGTGGTCGCCCGGTCGACGATGGCCACGGCCCTGATGCGCTCGTCCTCGCTGGCGTCGGGGGCGGCCAGGACGGCGTCCACGTTGGCCCGGATGATGGTCAGCGGGCTGCGCAGCTCGTGCGAGGCGTCGTCGATGAGCTGGCGCTGGGCGCTGAACGCCGACTCCAGGCGGTCGAGCATGGTGTCGATGGTGTCGGCCAGGTCTTTCAGCTCGTCGCGCGGGCCGCTCAGCATGATCCGCCGCTTCAGGTCGGTGGCCTGGATCTCCTCCGTCGTACGCGTGATCGACCGCACGGGACGCAGCACCCGTCCGGCCAGCACCCAGCCGATGCCCAGGCTGGCGACGTACAGGCCGGCCAGCGTGAGCAGCGAGTAGTTGCGCAGGGTGGCCATCGTCTCCACGTTGACCGCGTTCTCGACCTCCTCGACGAAGACCACCTCGCGCTTGCCCAGGTACTGGGTGCCGCTGTAGGTCTTGGCGAACTCGGTCGTGACCGGGCGCTGGTCGGTGGTCTTGGAGACGGCGAAGTAGATGCCGCCGAGCACCAGCGCGGCCAGCACGAACAGCAGGCCCGAGTAGAGCACGGTGATCCGGAAGCGGATGGTGTGGATCATGACGAGGGCTCCTTGAGCCGGTAGCCCCGGCTGATCACGGTCTCGATCAGGCCGTCTTCCTGGAGCTTGCGGCGCAGGTTGCCGACCGTGACGCGCACGGTGCTGGTGAACGGGTCGGTGTGCTCGTCCCAGACGTGTTCGAGCAGCTCCTCCGACGACACGACGTGGCCCGGCCTGGTCATCAGGTAGTGCAGCACGCCGTACTCCTTGGGGGTCAGCGCCAGCGAGCGGCCGTCGAGCGACACCTCCAGCCGGGCCGTGTCGATGCGCAGCCCGCCCACCTGGAGCACGGAGGTGCGGCCGCCGGTGTCCCTGCGCAGGAGCGCCCGCACCCTGGCCAGCAGCTCGGGGAAGGCGAACGGCTTGACGAGGTAGTCGTCGGCGCCCTCGTCGAGGCCGCGCACGCGGTCGTCGAGCCGGTCGCGGGCGGTCACCATGATGATTCGCGCCCCCTGGCCCGCCGCGCGTACGGTGCGGCAGAGCTGGAACCCGTCGCCGCCGGGCAGATTGAGGTCGAGCAGGACCAGGTCGTAGGTGTTGACCTGCACCTTCTCGTGCGCGGACGGCGCGTCGTAGGCGACGTCGACCGCGTAGCCCGCCCGGACGAGGCCGACGCGCAGCGCGTCGACCAGGTCCTCCTCGTCCTCCACCACAAGCAGTCGCATGCCTTGAACCCTAGTTCGGTGAACCTAGTCGCGAATGATCCGTTCGGCGACGGGCGCCGCCCGGTCGATGGGGATGGCGAAGCCGATGCCGATGTTGCCGCCGCCCCGGCTCGCCGCGATCGCGGTGTTGACCCCGACGACCTCGCCACGGGCGTTCACCAGGGGGCCGCCGGAGTTGCCCGGGTTGATGGAGGCGTCGGTCTGCACCGCCGTACGCGGGGAGCCGCCGAGGCGCACCTCCCGGTCGAGGGCGCTGACGATGCCGGCCGTGACGGTGCCCGACAGGCCCAGCGGGGAGCCGATGGCGAGCACCTCGTCGCCCACGGACAGGTCGGAGGACCTGCCGAGCGTGGCGGGTGTCAGCTCCCCAGGGTAGGCGACCTCCAGTACGGCGAGGTCCTCGTCGTCGTCCGCGCCGATCACGTCGGCGCTCAGCCTGCTGCCGTCGTTGAGCACCACCGTCACCCGGCTGCTGCCGCTGACCACGTGGGCGTTGGTGAGGATGTGGCCGAGGGCGTCCACCACGAAGCCCGAGCCGCCCGAGTTGCGCGTCTCCACGGAGACCACGCTGGGCAGCACCTGGGCCGCCGTCGCGCTCAGCCCGGACAGGCCGGTCGCGGGCGCGGGCGCGGCCCTGGGCAGGGCCGTGACGGGGGCCGGCTCGGACCCTTCGAAGAGCCGGGCCCCCGCCACGCCCGCCGCCGCCCCGGTGAGCGCCGCGACGAGCGCGGCGGCGACCAGGACGCGTCCCCGGTGCGGCGGCCCAGTGGGAGTGGGAGTGCTCGTGGGCGTGCTCGGGGCCGGTACGACGAAGCCCTGCAGAGGACGCGTCCCGTTGTCCCCAGGGGCCTCCTGGCTGACGCCCACCGGCAGCGTGCGGAACTCCGGCCCGCTCGGCCTGCCCAGCCCCCTCATGGCAGCCTCGAGAACCACAACATCGACGTCATCGCCGCGATCAGCGCGAAGATGAGCCCAGCCCCCACGAACCACTGCCAGACCTCCTGAACCTCGGTGCGGTAGCCGACCGACGTGCCGATGTCCTCGTAGACCGCCTGCAACTGGTCGCCGCTGGCCGCCTCGTAGAAGCCGCCGCCCGCCGCCTCGGCCAGGCCGCGCAGGGCGGGCCCGTCCACCGGCACCGGGACGTCCCTGCCCGACAGGCTGATGACGCCGTCCGGGGTGCCGTAGGCGATGGTGGTGACCGGGACGCCCCTGGACGTCGCCTCGGCCGCCGCGTCGTTCACCGTGCGGCCGGTGGTGTTGGAACCGTCGGACAGCAGCACGATGTGCGCGGGCGGCGTCTCCTCCTCCGAGTCGAGGGCGGCGATGGCCTCCAGCGAGGTGAAGACGGCCTCGCCGATGGCGGTGCCCGAGTCGGTGCTGAGCCGCTCCAGCGCGTCCAGCACGGTCTGCCGGTCCGTGGTGGGCGGCACGGCGACCGAGGCCGCCCCTGAGAACGACACCAGCCCCAGGTTGAACCGCTCCGGCAGCCCCTGGACGAACTGCCTGGCCGCCTGCTTGGCCGCCTCGAACCGGTTGGGCGCCACGTCGGTCGCGCCCATGGACGCCGACACGTCGAACGCCACCATGATCGTCGCCCGCTCCCTGGGCACCTGCACCTCGGCCGTCGGCCGGGCGAAGCCCACCACCAGCAGGGCGAACATGAGCAGCAGCGCCGCCGCCGGCACGTGCCTGCGCCATCCCGGCCGCCGCGGCGCCACCTTGTCGAGCAGGTCGAGGTTGGTGAAGCGCACCGCGTAGGAGGTCCGGCTGCGCAGGGCCATGAACACGTACGCGACGGCCAGCAGGGCCACCGGCACGAGCAGCAGCAGCCACAGGGGCGCGAGGAGGCTCACGCCGCGTCACCTCCCCCGCTCGGCGCCCGTCCGCGGCGGGACGGACTGGCGGCCAGCGTGGCCAGGCGGCGCTGGGCCATGACGTGCTTGACCAGGTCGCGCACCCAGTCCCGGTCGGTACGCAGCCGCAGATGGGTGGCCCCGGCCCGGCGCAGCGCCCCCGCGACGGCGTCGCGCTGCGCGGCGGCGGCCTCGGCGTACCTGCGGCGCAGGCGGGCGTTGCCGGTGGCGACCTCGCGCCGCCGCCCGGTCTCCGGGTCGATCAGCGTGAGGATGCCCACGTCCGGCAGGGTCAGCTCGCGCGGGTCGAGCACCTCCACGGCGAGCACCTGGTGGCGGGCGACGAGCCTGCGCAGCGGCAGCTCCCAGGTCTCGGGGGTGTCGAGGAAGTCCGACACGACCACGGCCAGCCCGCGCCGCCGCATCATCCGGCCGAGCTGCTCGGCCGCCACGCCGAGCAGCGGCTCGGCCACCCCCGGCGGGGTGCGCGGCAGCGCGAACGCGGCCTGCAACAGCGCCATCAGGTGCGGCCGGCCCGTCCGGGCGGGCAGCGTCCTGACGCCGCCGCCGTGCAGCAGGTGGGTGCCGATCCGGTTGCCCGTGCGCTGGGTGAGGAAGCCGACCGCGGCCAGGGCCGCCACGGCCAGCTCCCGCTTCTCCATGGCCACGGTCCCGAAGTCCATGCTCGCGCTGGCGTCGAGCAGCGCCCAGATCTCCAGCTCCCGGTCGGCGACCAGGTCCCGGACGTGCGGCTCGTTGGTGCGGGCGGTGACGTTCCAGTCCATCCGCCGCACGTCGTCGCCCGGCTGGTACGGCCGGGACTCCGCCGGTTCGCTGCCCGGACCTGGCACCAGGCCGAGGTGTTCGCCCTGGAGCAGTCCATCCAGCCTCCTGGTGATCGTCAGCTCAAGCCGGCGCAGCGCGGGCTCGGCCATCAGGTACGGCCTCATGCCACGGCGTCCTGCTGCTGGGGGGCGATGACGGGCAGCGGCACGGCGGCCAGCACCCGGTCCACGATCTGCCTGGGCAGCACCCCGTCGGCCAGCGCGTCGAAGGAGAGCACCAGCCGGTGCGCCATGACGTCGTGCGCCAGGTCCCGTACGTCCTCGGGCAGCACGTAGTCGCGGCCGCGCATGAGCGCCAGCGCCCGGCCGGCCGCGAGGAGGCCGAGCGTGGCCCTGGGGCTGGCCCCGAAGGCCAGCAGCCGGCCCGCGTCCTGGACGCCGTAGCGGTCGGGGTCGCGGGTGGCGTAGACCAGGCGGACGGCGTACTCGGCGACCGCGTGGTGCACGAAGACCTCCTCGGCCCGGCGCTGCAGCGCGACGACCTGCGCCGGGCCGAGGATGCTCTGGGGCGTGGGCGGGTCCACGCTCATCCGGTAGACGATCGCCAGCTCCTCCGACTCGCTGGGATAGTCCACGTCGATCTTCATGAGGAAGCGGTCGCGCTGCGCCTCAGGCAGGTGGTAGACGCCCTCCGACTCGATCGGGTTCTGGGTGGCCAGCACCAGGAACGGCCTGGGCACCTGGTGGGTGACGCCGCCGATGCTGACCTGCCGCTCGGCCATGATCTCCAGCAGGGCGGACTGCACCTTCGCCGGCGCCCGGTTGATCTCGTCGGCGAGCAGCAGGTTGACCATGACCGGCCCCAGCTCGACGTCGAACGACTCGGTGGAGGGCCGGTAGATCCGGGTGCCGATGATGTCGGACGGCACCAGGTCCGGGGTGAACTGGATGCGGGCGAACGTCCCCCCGACCACCGTGGCCATGGTCTCGGCGGCCAGCGTCTTGGCGATGCCTGGGACGCCTTCGAGCAGGCAGTGCCCCTTGGCGAGCACCGCCACGAGCAGCCGCTCGACCATGTGGTCCTGCCCGACGATCACCCGCTTGACCTCGAACAGGGCCCTTTCGAGCAGTGCCGGGTCGGTCATGGCTGGACACTTCCGTGGTGGCAGTCGTCCACGACCACGCGCAGTTCCAGAGCGGTCGGCTCCGGGTCGGCGAACGCGGCACTGCCCGTCATGAGCACCGCGGCGGCGGCGAGCAACACCAGAGCGAAACGTGATGTGCGCATGAATTCCTCGTCCCTCGTATGAGCCGTATCGGCTTAGGACGCATGTCATCAAGCGACCGCGAAAGCCCGCGTAACCGCCGCCTTTACACGATTTTTCGGTTGGTATCGCCCCCGGTCCTCCACGCGAAACGGCCGCCCGCGGACGTGCGGGCACGCGAACGGGCCGCCCACCGTGACACCGGTGGACGGCCCGTCGGGCGCCTCGTGAGGCTCAGTCGTTGAGGTGCTGGCGCAGGTAGGACTCCACGCCGTCGATGGAGATGCGCTCCTGACCCATCGAGTCGCGCTCGCGGATCGTCACCGCCTGGTCCTCGAGCGTGTCGAAGTCGACGGTGATGCAGAACGGCGTGCCGATCTCGTCCTGGCGGCGGTAACGGCGGCCGATCGCGCCCGCGTCGTCGAACTCGACGTTCCACCGGCGGCGGAGCTGGGCGGCCAGGTCGCGGGCCTTCGGCGACAGGTCGGCGTTGCGCGACAGCGGCAGCACCGCGGCCTTGACCGGCGCGAGCCGGTGGTCGAGCCGCATGACCGTGCGCTTCTCCATGACGCCCTTGGCGTTGGGCGCCTCGTCCTCGCTGTAGGCGTCGAGCAGGAAGGTCAGCGTGGCGCGGTCGACACCGGCCGCGGGCTCGATGACGTAGGGGATGTAGCGCTCCCCGCTGTCCTGCTCGAAGAAGCTGAGGTCGGCGCCGGACGCCTTGGAGTGGGCGGTGAGGTCGAAGTCGGTGCGGTTGGCGATGCCCTCCAGCTCACCCCACTCCGAGCCGGTGAAGTTGAAGCGGTACTCGACGTCGACCGTGCGCTTGGCGTAGTGGGACAGCTTGTCCTTCGGGTGCTCGTAGAGGCGCAGGTTGTCCTTGTTGATGCCGAGGTCGGAGTACCAGCGGAAGCGCTCGTCGATCCAGTATTGGTGCCACTCCTCGTCGGTGCCCGGCTTGACGAAGAACTCCATCTCCATCTGCTCGAACTCACGCGTGCGGAAGATGAAGTTGCCCGGGGTGATCTCGTTGCGGAACGACTTGCCGATCTGGCCGATGCCGAACGGGATCTTCTTGCGGGCCGACTGCTGCACGTTGAGGTAGTTGATGAAGATGCCCTGCGCGGTCTCGGGCCGCAGGTAGGCCAGGCCCGACTCGTCCTCGACCGGGCCGAGGAAGGTCTTCAGCAGGCCGCTGAACTGCCGGGGCTCGGTGAAGGTGCCCTTGTTGCCGCAGTTGGGGCAGGTGATGTCGGCCAGGCCGCCCTCGGGCACCTTGCCGTTCTTCTCCTCGTACGCCTCGATCAGGTGGTCGGCGCGGAAGCGCTTGTGGCAGGACAGGCACTCGGTCAGCGGGTCGGTGAAGGTGTCGACGTGGCCGCTGGCCCGCCACACCTCGGGCGCGAGGACCACGGAGGAGTCGAGGCCCACCACGTCGTCGCGCGACTGGACCATCGACAGCCACCACTGCCGCTTGACGTTGTTCTTCAGCTCGACACCCAGTGGACCGTAGTCCCACGACGCGCGCAGTCCGCCGTAGATCTCGCTCGACGGGTAAACGAGCCCGCGGCGCTTGGCGAGGCTGACGATGGTGTCCATGACGTCGGTGCGTCGTGCCATGTGGTTGATTCTCTTTCCGGCTGGAGGTCGGCGAGGGAAATTGGTGAGATCCCAGCTTAGGGGACGGTCACCCGCTCTCGCGCGCGAGTAAATGCTACGCCCCGTCCCGCGTGTAGACGTCCTCGAACGCGCTGGGCTCGTTGAGCATGAGAATCATGAGCGGATACATCACCATCCGCGCGGCCGACAGCGCCCGGCGGTAGAAGCCGGCGCCCTCCCACTCCGTGACCAGCGCCCAGAGGTTGGGCTCGTCGACCGAGCGGGCGAGTCTGCCGCGCAGATAGCCGGGCTGCGAGGCGAACGTGTCAAGGATCGTGTGGCCCTGCTTGACGAAGTCTTGGGACTGGGACTCTGGAACGGTGTATCGGATCACGGCGAGCACCCGACCAGCCTAGAGGCGTACACCGCACAAGACGTGCGAACTCCCGTAGGCTCTGTCACGTGGCCCCTGACAACAAGCGCCGCCCGCTGCCCCAGGGCGAGCAGTTCTTCACGCCGGGCGCGACCGGCCTGCGCAAGGCGGTCGAGCAGCGCAGCGCGGTGCCGATGGCGTTCCTGTTCACGCAGGTGCCCCGGTGGGTGGCGCCCGCCGTGCTGGTGATCCTGCTGCTGGCGGGGTTCGCCGTGGCCAATCCGCTGGGCGGCGTGGCGGTGCTGCCGGTGATCGCGTTCGTGGGGTGGCTGGCCTACCTGTCGTGGCCGTCGCTGGGCGTCGCGGGCAGGCTGCTGCGGGTCGCCATGCTGACGTTCCTCGTCCTGCTCGCGGCGACCCGCTTCGGCGCCTTCTAGGCGCGCTGAAGGGCTGCTGGAGGGCTGAAAGCGGCCCTGGAGGGCCCTCCCGCGCCGGAGGGCCCTCGGGGCCGCCTTAGGCAGCTTCGCAGCGCTGGTGAGCGCTAAGGCAGCAGCGTGTAGCTCGGGAAGTTGCCGGGCAGGCGTTCACCGTCCGGGCCGGTGGTGGCGGCGCGGACGAGCAGTTCGCCGCCCACGAACGCGCCCCGCCACGACGCGCCGAGCCCGCCGAACAGCTCCTCGCGGTCCCCGCGTGAGCGCGGCCGGTTGTGACCGACCTTGAACGCGCGCACCTCGGGCGCCAGGCGGCTGAAGGTGTCCTCGTCGTCGCAGGAGAGCGTGGCCACCAGGGCTCCGTTGCTGGCGTTCATGGCGGCCAGCAGCTCGGCCTCGGTGTCCACCAGCACCACCGTGTCCACCGGGCCGAACGGCTCGGCGTGGTGCAGGGGCGAGGAGGGGGGCGGGTTGAGCAGGGCCGTCGGGGCGAAGTACGCCGAGACGTCCTGACCGGGCAGGAAGTGCCCGTCGTCGAGCGACGCCCGGTGCACCGGCACGCCGCCCCTGGCCACGGCCTCGTCCACCTGGTCGGCCAGTTCCTTGGCCTTCGAGGCGTTGATGAGGGGCCCGAAGTCCAGCGCGGGCAGCGGGTCGTCCGGGTCTGCGACCGCCAGCGGGTGCCCGAAGCGCAGCGAGCCCACGGCGTCCAGGTAGGCGCCGAGGAACCGGTGGAACAGCGAGCGCTGCACGACGAAGCGCGGGTAGGCGGTGCAGCGCTGTTTGGCGTAGTCGAAGGAGGCGCGGATCTGGCGCGACAGCAGGTCCCAGTCGTCGTACTCCCACACGCCCCAGGAGTTGAGTCCCTCCTGCTCCAGGACGTGCCGGCGGCCGAGGTCGGCCAGCGAGGTCGCCACCTTGCCGCCGGCGCTCCGGCCGCCCACGAACGACACGCAGCCCAGCGAGCGCGCCCCGACCAGCACTGGAGACAGCTCGGAGCCGCCCCCGCTGACCAGCGTGAACGGCAGCCCCTCCCGTACGGCCAGCGCGCTGGCCAGGGTCAGGCAGCACAGGCCGCCGTCGGTGGGGGTCTTGGCGATCACCGCGTTGCCGGCCAGCGCCTGCACGAGCATGGCGTGCATGAGCACGCTCATCGGGTAGTTCCAGCTCGCGATGTTGCTGACCGGGCCGGGCAGGGGGGTGCGCCCGACCACCATGCGGTCGATCTCCTGGACGTACCAGCGCACGCCGTCCAGGCAGCGGTCCACGTCCGCGCAGGCCGTCTTCCAGGGCTTGCCGATCTCCCAGACCAGCAGCAGGGCCAGCAGGTCACGGTGCGCGGCCATGGATTCCACGGCCGCCGACACCATGGCCTTGCGCTCGGACAGCGGCAGGTAGCGCCACCGGTTGTGCTCCTCCGCCGCGCCCGCCACGGCACGGCCCGCGCCGGCCCGGTCGAGCCGGGGCGGGCCCGCGATGGCGGTGCCGTCGAGTGGCGAGAAGCCGGGCACGGGGCGCCCGTCGCGGTGCCAGATGCCGCCCCAGTGGTTCAGCACCCGGTCGTCGTGGAATGCCTCGGGGGCCGCCGAGCAGCACTGCTCGTACGCGTCCCGCCATGACGTACCCGGCTTGAGCCGCATGTCCATCCTCCTCAGTCGGACCAGTCGGCGGTGATGAGCTCGGGCAGCGGCTCGAACTCCTTGATCGCCTCCAGCGAGGGGCCCATGGCGGCGTTCGCCTCGCGCTCCACCATCACCTCCACCAGCACCGGCAGCCGCTCGCGCGCCGCCTCCTCGGAGGCCCAGGCCAGTGCGTCGCGGAGGTCGCCGGGCAGCTCCACCCGGCGCGCCGGGCAGCCGAACGCCTCCATCGCCTTGACATGGTCGATGCCGCCCTCTCCGTAGTGCAGGTCGACGGCGTAGTTCATGCCGTAGGGAAGCTCTGCCTGCCGGATGAGCCCCAGGTACTCGTTGTTGATCATGACGATCACGAACGGGATCCGGTACTGGGCCGCGACCGCCACCTCCTCCATGAGGAACTGGAAGGAGTAGTCGCCGACCACCGCCACCACCTGGCGCTCCGGGTGGGCCAGCTTGACCCCCATGGCCGCGGGCACCTCCCAGCCCAGCGGCCCCGCCTGCCCGCAGACCAGGTACCGGCGGGGCAGGTACGTCGTCTGGAACTGGCCGGACCAGATCTGGTACAGCCCGATGGCGGTGACGAACGTGGTGTCCCTGGGGAAGAACTCGTTGATCTCCTTGAACACCCTGGGCGGCTTGATCGGCACGTCGTCGAAGTCGTCGCGGCGGGCCATGGTGCCGCGCAACTCGCCGACCTTGCGCACCCACTTGTCCGGCTCGCGCGGCGCGCCCCTGCGGCGGGCCTCGTCGCGCAGCTCGGCCAGCACCGGCCGGGCGTGGCCGACGACGCCGAGGTCGGGCTCGAAGACCCGGCCGATCTGCAACGGGTCGATGTCCACGTGCACGAACTTGCGTCCGCGCCGGTAGACGTCCAGCTCGCCGGTGTGCCGGTCGCCGAACCTGGCGCCCACGGCCAGCACCAGATCGCTCTCCAGGAAGGCGGCGTTGCCCCACCGGGTCTGCGTCTGGATGCCGGCCATCCCGGCGAACAGCGGGTGGTCCTCGGGGAAGGCGCCCTTGCCCATGAGCGTCACCTGCACCGGCACCTGGAGGTGCTCGGCCAGCGCGCGCAGCTCGTCGGCCGCGTCGGCGATGATCACACCGCCGCCGGCCAGGATGATCGGCCGCCTGGCCTCCTCGATCAGGTCCAGGGTCGCCCGCACGGCCTGCGGCAGCGGCTGCGGCACGTCGACGGGCAGGGGCGCGTCCAGGGCGGCGTTGTAGAGGCAGGTGCCGCGCTGGACGTCGATCGGCAGGTCGATGAGCACGGGTCCCGGCCGCCCCGAGCGGGCGATCCTGAACGCCTCCCTGAACACCCAGGGCGCCTGGGCCGGCTCCTTGAGCTGCACGGCCCACTTGGTCACCGGGCGGGCGATCTCCACGATGTCCACCGCCTGGAACGCCTCCTGGTGCAGCTTGGAGGTCGCGGCCTGCCCGGTGACGCAGATGATCGGGATCGAGTCGGCGAGCGCGGTGTAGAGTCCGGTGATCATGTTGGTGCCGGCCGGGCCCGAGGTGCCGATGCAGACGCCGACGTTGCCGGTCACCCTGGCCCATCCGTCGGCGGCGTGGGTGCCGCCCTCCTCGTGCCGTACGGTGATGTGCCGGATCGAGCTGTGCTGCAGCGCGGCGTAGAGCGGCAGGATGGCCGCCCCGGGGATGCCGAAGACCGTGTCCACCCCCTCCGACTCCAGCACCGAGACCACGGCCTCCATGCAGGGCACTCTCACAGCGTCCGGTGTCCTCTCGCTTCGCTCGCTCATGCGTTCAGCCTTTCGATCACCTTGAGCAGGGCGGAGTGGTCGAGCGAGCCGTGGCCCTGCGCGCGGGCCGCGGCCACGAGCTGGGCGACCTGGCCGGTGAGCGGCAGGCTCACGCCGGCCTCGCGGGCGGCGGCGACGGCGATGCCCATGTCCTTGTGGTGCAGGTCGATGCGGAAGCCGGGAGCGAACTCCCGCTTGACCATGGTGTGCCGCTTGAGCTCGAGGATCCGCGAGCCCGCCAGGCCGCCCGCGAGCACGTCGAGCCCGGCCACCGGGTCCACGCCCGACGCCTCCAGCAGCACGATCGCCTCCGCCACCAGCCCGTAGATGCCGCCCACGACCAACTGGTTGGCCGCCTTGACGGTCTGGCCGGATCCCGGGGGGCCGACGTGCACGATCGTGGTGCCGAGACGCTCCAGGACGGGCCTGGCCGCCTGGACGTCCTCGTCCGCCCCGCCGACCATGATCGACAGGGTGGCGTCGATCGCGCCGCGCTCGCCGCCGCTGACCGGCGCGTCGACCGCGCGCACGCCGACGGCCGCCGCCTTCTGGGCCACCCAGCGGGAGGTCTCGGGCTTGATGGTGCTCATGTCGATGTAGAGCAGGTTCGGCTTGCCGTACTCGAGGACGAGCGGCGCGACCTCCTCCACCTGCGGCGAGTCGGGCAGCATCGTGATCACCACGTCCGCCCCGGCGACCGCGTCCACGATGCCCGAGGCGCCCTTGCCGCCCAGCCCGGCGAGCTGCTCGAGCCGCTCGGCGCTCACGTCGAATCCGGTCACCGCGTGCCCGGCCTTGAGGAGGTTGGCCGCCATCGGGCTGCCCATGATCCCCAAGCCGACGAACCCGATGTTCATGCCTGCCTCCAGTCGAACGCGCCCGGTCCCTCGTGCCGGTACTCCAGGCCGACGTGCCCGCGGTAGCCCGCCGCGCCCAGCCGGGCGAAGATCTCCTGGAACGGCATCCGCCCGCTCCCCGGCCGTCCCCTGCCGGGGTCGTCGGCGATCTGCACGTGCCCGAAGCGCGAGGTGTGCCCGTCGATGAGCGCGAGCACGTCCTCGCCCATCCGGTTGAGGTGGTAGAGGTCGGCCAGGAAGGCCACGTTCTCCCTGTCCACCTCGTCGATCAGCTCGAACGCCGCCCGCGACGACGTGATCGGATAGTTCGGGTTCTCGTGGGAGTTGAGCGCCTCGACCACGACGGTCGCGCCGATGCCGGCCGCCGCGTCGGCCGCCCTGCGCAGGTTCGCCACGGCCAGGTCCTTGTCGGTGCCGGGGCCGTTGCCGTACAGGGCGTTGAGCACCCGGCAGCCCAGCTCGCCCGCGAGCCTGACCGCGACGTCGATGTTGGCCTGGAAGCGGGCCGAGCCGTCCGGCCTGGCCAGCAGGCCGCGCTCGCCCGCCGCCATGTCGCCGGCGTCGAAGTTGAGCCCCACCAGGCGGACCCCGGCGTCCCGCAGGGCCTGCCGCAGGGCGGCCAGCTCCGCGTCCGACGGCTCCGGCCCGCCGAACGGCCACCACAGCTCGACGGCGTCGAACCCGTGCTTGGCCGCCGCGGCCGGCCGTTCCAGCAGCGGCAGGTCGGTGAACAGGATGGACAGGTTGACGTCGAAGTTCACGAACCCGCCTTCCTGCCCAGCGCGGAGCGCATGAGACGGGCCGTCTCGGAGGGCGTCCTGCCGACGCGGACCCCGACCGACTCCAGCGCCTCCTTCTTGGCCTGCGCGGTCCCGGACGAACCGGACACGATCGCGCCCGCATGCCCCATGGTCTTGCCCTCCGGCGCGGTGAACCCGGCGACGTAGGCGACCACGGGCTTGGTGACGTTCTCCTGGATGTAGGCGGCGGCCCGCTCCTCGGCGTCGCCGCCGATCTCGCCGATCATGACGATCGCGTCGGTGCCGGGGTCGTCCTGGAAGGCGCGCAGGCAGTCGATGTGCGTGGTGCCCACGACGGGGTCGCCGCCGATGCCCACCGCGGTGGAGAAGCCGAGGTCGCGCAGCTCGTACATGAGCTGGTACGTCAGCGTCCCCGACTTCGAGACCAGCCCGATGCGCCCGGCGGAGGTGATGTCGGCCGGGATGATCCCGGCGGACGACTGGCCGGGGCTGATCAGGCCGGGGCAGTTGGGCCCGATGATCCGGGTCCGGCCGCCCGCCAGCGCGCGGAAGCGGACGGCGTCGTGCACCGGCACGCCCTCGGTGATGACCACGCACAGGGGCACCGCGGCCTCGACCGCCTCCTCCACGGCGGTGGCGGTGAAGCGCGGCGGGACGAAGATGACCGACACGTCGGCGCCGGTCTCGGCGACGGCCTCGGCGACCGAGCCGAACACCGGCACCGTCCGCTCCCCGAAGTCCACCGAGCGCCCGCCCTTGCCGGGCGTCACCCCGGCCACGACGTCCGTCCCGGCGGCGAGCATGCGCGTGGTGTGCCGGGTGCCTTCCGCGCCGGTCATGCCCTGGACGAGCACCCGGCTGTCCTTGGTCAGAAAGATCGCCATTTACGCACCTGCCGCGAGTCTGGCCGCCGTCTCGGCGGCGCCGTCCATGGTGGAGACCTGGCGGACCGCCGGATGCCTGGCGTCGCTGAGTATGCGCCGGCCCACCTCGGCGTTGTTGCCGTCCAGCCGTACGACGATGGGCCTGCCGTGGCCGCGCTCGCCGAGGAGTTCGAGTGCCGTCACGATGCCGTTGGCCACCGCGTCGCAGGCCGTGATGCCGCCGAAGACGTTGACCAGCACCGAGCGCACGTCGGGGTCGGCCAGGATGATCTCCAGCCCGTCGGCCATGACCTGGGCGGACGCGCCGCCGCCGATGTCCAGGAAGTTCGCGGGGTCGGCGCCGGCCCCCGCCACCACGTCGAGCGTGCTCATGACGAGCCCGGCGCCGTTGCCGATCACGCCTACCGTGCCGTCCAGCTTCACGTAGTTGAGCCCCTTGGCCCTGGCACGGGCCTCCAGGGAGTCGGACTCCTCCGCGTAGTCCGCCCATGAGTGGCGGAAGAAGGCGTTGTCGTCAAGGGTGACCTTGCCGTCGAGCGCCACGATGCGCTGGTCGGTGGTGCAGATGAGGGGGTTCACCTCGACCAGGAGGGCGTCCTCCTCGACCAGCACCCGCCACAGCTTCTCCAGCACCTCGGCCGTCTGCTCGGGCAGCCCCGCCTTGGCCGTCAGTAACCGGGCGGTGTCGGCGTCCACCCCGACGGCTGGGTCGATCGGCAGCTTCACCAGGGCGTCGGGGTCGTTCGCCGCCAGCTCCTCGATCTCCATGCCGCCCTGGGCGGACACCATCGCCAGGAACGTGCCTTCCGCCCGGTCCACCAGGAAGGCCGCGTAATACTCCTCGAACGGCACGGTCGCGGCCTCCACCAGCACGCGGCGCGCGATGTGCCCCTTGATGTCCATTCCGATGACGCGATCGGCCTCGGTCTCGGCCGCGACCGGCCCGGCCGCCGGTCTGATCCCGCCTGCCTTGCCCCGTCCGCCGGTCTTCACCTGGGCTTTGATGACAACGGGCGTGTCCAGCTCGGCCGCGACCGCGCGGGCCTCGGCCGGAGTGGTCGCGATCCTGCCTGCTGGAACGGGGATCCCGTGACGCCCGAAGAGCTCCTTTGCCTGGTACTCGTACAGGTCCATTCGAGCCTCCTTTGTACACGGTATACCGTATGGAGTATCCTTCGTCTAGGGTCTCGACACGGTCCGCGTCTTCTGGATATTCCATACGGTATGGAGAATGCAGTAAAGGATTGGCGTGGCCGTTCGTACCGTCCTGGCCCCGTCCCCGCCGACCGCCGTTCGATGTTCCGGCTCGCCCTGGCCGCGATGGCGGCCATCGGCCCTCTCCAGTACGGCTACGCCGCCCTGCACGCCAGGGAGGCCGCCGGCCTGACCCTGCTCGCCGTCTGGATCGCCTGCCAGGCCGCCGGCGCGCTGCCCGCGCTCCACCTCGTCCGCCGCCGTCGCCTGAGCGTGCGCGCGGCCCTGACAGCCGGGGCGGCGCTCAGCGGCCTGGGCCTGGCCGCGGCGGCGCTGGCCGGCCCCGGCTTCGGCCCCGCCGCCCTCGTGGGGTACGCCGTACTCGGCGGCCTCGGCGCCGGCCTCGTCTACGGGGTGTGCGGCGAGGTCGTCTCCTCCTGGTACCCGGAACGGCCCGCGGCCCGCGTCGGGCTCATCACCGGCGCCTTCGGGTACGGCGCGGTCCCCCTGCTGGTGTGGACCGGCCTGGCCCCCGGCGCCGCCGAGTCCGCCTTCCTGGTCGCCGCCCTGCTCGCCACGGCCGTCATCGGCGCCGCCGCCCGGCGCCTGCGGCTGCCCGAGCCCCTGTGGTGGCCCGACGACCTCGACCCGCGGACCCACGCCCTGGACGCCGCCCGGCTGCGTACGGCGCCCGAGGCGGTCAAGCAGTTCGGGCTCGCCCAGGCCGTGCGCACGCGTACGCTGCCCGCGCTCGCCCTCATGCTGACGTGCGCGGGCGCGGTGTCGCTGCTCGACGTGATCGTGGTCGCGAGCACCGGCGCGTGGGGCGCGCTGGCCCTGCTCGTCGCCCTGAACGGCGCGGGCAGGGCGGTGGCCATGCGCGCCTCGGAGCTGTACGGGCGCCGCCGGGTGCTGGCCGCCGTCTTCGGCGCGCTCGCGCTCGGCCAGGTGCTGCTCGCCGTCGCAGTGCAGAACGCCACCGCCGTGGCCGCGCAGAGCGCCACCGCCGTGGGGGTGCAGAACGCCACCGCCGCTGGGGTGCAGAGCGCCGCCGTCCAGGGCGCGGCGGGCGATCTGCTGCTCTGGCTCGGGGCGGCCGCGGCCGGGCTGGGCGGGGGCGCGTTCTACCCCCTGCTGGCCAGCCTCGTACGCGAGCTGTTCGGCGCCGAGCGCGCCACCGAGATCCACGCGGTCGTCTACAGCGCCAAGGCCGTGGCCGGCGCGCTGGCCGTCGCCCTGGCCCTCGCCGCGCTGACCGCCCCCGGCACCGCGCTCCTCGCCGCCGCCGCGCTCGCGGCGCTGCCCGCCCTGGCCACGCCCCGCCTGCGCATCCCCGGCCTGCCCGCCACCATCCCCCTATAGGCCCCCTATAGGCCCCCTTTGGGTCCCCCGTAGGCCCCCTTCACCGGCCCCCGCGGACCCCGCCGAGGATCCCGCGGGGGCCCAAGGATGCCTAAAGTCCCGCTGTAGCAGTGGTAGAGGACGACGCCCCTGTGATGAGACTCACGACCGTGGGTAACCCCCAGACGGTATGCTGTAGGCAGTCGACGAAAAACCGAAACGCTGCGCTGGAGACGTGACATGTTGCTGTCGGATCAGGCCGGTACGGCGGCGGCCGCCAAGATTCCCCGCCCTGCCACGCTCAGGGAGAGCGTGATCGAGGCTATCCAAGAGCTCATCGTCTCCGGCCAGCTCAAGCCGGGCCAGCACCTCGTGGAGAGCGAGCTGGCCGCGCTGCTCGGGGTGTCCAGGCAGCCCGTGCGCGAGGCGCTCCAGCAGCTCAGCGGCGAGGGGTGGGTCGACCTCCACCCAGGGCAGGGCGCGTTCGTGCACGTGCCGACGCTGGAGGAGGCCGACCAGCTCCTCGCGGTCCGCACGCTGCTGGAGACCGAGTCCGCCCGGCTCGCCGCGCAATACGCGGGCGAGGAGGGCGTCAGGCGGCTGCGCTCCCTGTGCGCGCAGGGCATCGCCGCGGTGAAGTCCGACGACGTCGACGGCGCCGTGGCGCTCAACTCCGAGCTGCACGCCCTGGTGACCGACCTGTCGGGCAACAGGGTCCTGGCCGAGCTGGCCGCCCAGGTGGCCAGGCGGGTGCGGTGGTACCACACGCCGGTCGCCCGCCAGCGCGGCATGGCGTCGTGGGACGAGCACACCGCGCTCATCGACGCCATCGAGGCCGGCGACGAGCGCCGGGCCGCGAAGATCATGCGCGAGCACACCGAGCACACCCGGGCCTCCTACATGGAGCAGCGCGGGACCGAGCCGGTCGAGCCGGCGCCCAAGCCCGTACGCCGCCGCCGTCCCCGCCAACTCGGCGGAGCCGGATAAGTGACGTGCTGTTCACAAAAGTCCACACGCTCCGAAACACCTCGGTCAGAGGATGGAGCCATACCAGTTGGAGGTGCATGACCATGAAGGCGTTCCTCCGCCTTCTTCTTGGTGATCCCCTGGGCCAGGGGGCAGACGGCCGGGCCATCGGCATCGGCCTCAGCGCAGCGCTCAGGAAGCACTACTCAGCAGACGACGCCGACCGCTACCTGCGCCAGTGGAGCGCCGAGCGGGAGCGGCTGGATCTCCGCGAGAGCCCGCGGCCCTGACCGCGAGCACCCACAGCGCGAACGTACCACCGGCACAGCCGTTCCACCGGCACGAACGTCTCACCGGCACGGTCGCCCCACGGCCTCGAGCCGCGACAGGGAGGCGGCCACCCGCAAGCAGCCACCGCCCCCGACGCGGCCCGGTTCAACGCTCCGCGGGTTCCGGCTCCACCTCCGCCCTCTTGGCATCGCGAGCCGACTTCATCAGGCTCAACACCGTCGTGACGGCCAGGGTGCCGAGAATGACCCCGAGAGACACCAGGATCGGGATCTCCGGCGCCCACGACACCCCGTCGTGGTGCATGGCCTCGAGGATCAGCTTGACCCCGATGAAGGCCAGCACCACCGACAACCCCTTGCTCAGGTAGACGAGCCGGTCGAGCAGCCCGCCGATGAGGAAGAAGAGCTGCCGGAGCCCCATGAGGGCGAAGGCGTTGGCCGTGAAGACCAGGTAGGGCTCCTTGGTGAGCCCGAAGATGGCCGGGATGGAGTCGAGCGCGAACAGCAGGTCGGTGGTCCCGATGGCGACCATCACGATCAGCATCGGGGTGACCATCCTGCGGCCGTGGTGCACGGTGAGACGGGCGCCGTGATAGGTGTCCGTGGTCGGGAGCACCCGGCGAACCGTCCGCAGAACGGCGTTCTCCGAGAACTCCTCCTCTTCCTCACCGGTCTTGATCAGTTTCCACGCCGTGTAGACGAGGAAGGCGCCGAAGACGTAGAAGAGCCAGTCGAACCTGGAGACGGCCTCCGCGCCGGCGGCGATGAAGGCGCCGCGCATGACCAGCGCCAGGATGATGCCGATGAGCAGCACCTTCTGGCGGTACTGCCGCGGCACCTGGAATCTGCTCATGATCAGCAGGAACACGAAGAGGTTGTCCACGCTGAGTGAATACTCGGTGATCCACCCGGCGAAGAACTCCCCGCCGTGCGCGGGGCCCGACAGCAGGAGCAGGCCGATCCCGAAGAGCACCGCGAGACCCACGTAGAACGACACCCAGCCCACGCACTCCTTGAAGGAGGGCTCGTGGGGGTTGCGGGCGACGAGGTAGAAGTCGAGGGCGAGGACGAGACAGAAGCCGCCGATCGTGGCCAGCCAGATCCACACTGGCAGGTTCACCTACGCGCTCCCTTCCGTGCCCTCACCAGGCTGGCGTAACGGATGTACTGGCTGAGCAGGTCCTTGGCGAGCGGGTTGCCGCCGGCCCTGCGCACCAGCCAGTGGGGCATGAGGCGTTCGTGCATCCACACGAAGCCGATCGCGAAGCCGAGGCTGACCATCGCCTGGAACGCCAGGAACAACGGCACCCCGTCGGCCATGCCGACCCCGGCCACGCTCTCCTGCAGGAGCCGCGAGACGGGGAAGGCGGCCATCCAGTAGAGGCCGACGGGCCCGAAGGTCCCCGGACGGAACACGCCGTGGCCGAGGAGCACGCCGTACAGGCCGCCGAAGAAGGCGAGCGGCGCGGCGAGCGCCAGGGCCGACAGCGCGGCCAGCCCGGTGGGCTGCCCCGCGAACAGGGTCAGCCCACCGGCCATGGCACCGGCGACGGCTCCGATCGACGCCCCTGGCAGGGCGAGCTCGATGCTGTGCCGTCCGATCATCAGCCCACGACCACGCCGAAGGCGAACAGACTGTAGAGCAGCATCCCCAGGTAGAAGACCGCCCCGAAGCCGATGATGGCGTTGGACCACCACTTGGGCCTGATCGGCTTGGGCAACATGCGGTTGTTCACCAGGAGCAGGGTCACGCAGTACGCGCCCATCGCGAACGTCGACAGGAACGCCAGCGTGTCCAGGATCGCGCTGGGCCCGTCTGCCGGGCCGAACAGCAGGATCCCGATGCCGAAGAGGATGACTCCCCAGAGGAAGATGCCGTACAGCTTCGACATGCCGAGCTTCTTCGCGCCGGGCACGAAGTTGAAGGTCATGTCGGCCTGTCCCCTGGAGAAGGAGTCGAACAGGCCCAGTGTGGCGTTCAGGCCGATCAGCGCGATGAACCCGAGGAACACGACCCCGAGAACCGAGCTGCCCGCCGCGGAGACGGCGTCGGCCATCGCGGTCAGCGCCACCTCCCGGTCGTCGCCCCGAATGACGTCACGCACACCAGGGTTGATCCGCACCGCGGACTGGGCGATCACCGTGAAGGAGATCGTGACCAGCATGGTGACGCCCCAGAACAGCAGCAGCGCGTCGAACGTGACCCAGCGCCGCCAGCCCTTCCACTTCGCCATCTCGGCCGGGTCGTCGGTGTCGAACATGAACCCGCGGTTGGGCATCTCCTCTTCCTCGCCCGCGTGGCGCAGGCCGCGCACCTTCGGGATGTGCGCGCCCATTCCGGCCCCGGAGTCGCGCAGGTGCAGCGTGTACCACATCTGCTGCATGCCCGAGGGTCCGGCGAACGCGCACGCCCCGACGATGACGGGGAACCAGGCGGCCGACATGGCCTCCGACGGCAGGTAGCCGATGGAGAACATGCCCGTGATCGTGGTGCCCACGTCGCTCCAGGAGCCGACCATGGCCGCGACCACGGCCGTGCCGAGCACGAGTGCGCCGATGAGCAGGGACAGCACGTTCTCGAGCAGGTTGTAGATCACCTTGGCCAGGGTGAAGACCACGCCGACGAGGATCAACCCGGCGACCGCGGTCACCACCCAGGGTATTCCGGTGATCTCCTCGAACGCCGCCGCTCCCGCCGACAGGTGTCCCGGCCAGATGTAGACGGCGATCGCGACGATGAAGAAGAACCACATCAACGGCTTGAACACCCTGGCCGCGCCGGAGAAGATGCTCTCCCCCGTGGCCATGGCGTAGCGGGCCATCTCCAGCATCACCACGGCCTGCAGGGTGACGCCGATCAGGAACAGCCACCTGATCTCGGGCCCGAACAGCAGCACCAGCCTGGGCCACATGTACGACTCGCCCATGCCGACGCCCAGTGCGACCAGGAAGACCGTCGGCCCGAGGATGTGCACCGAAGGGGGCGCGTCGGGGAGCTTCCTGATGGGCATCGGCTCAAGCCGGCCCGCTTTCCATACTCTGTCGTCCTCGACCGGCGGCGTGGCCGTCGCCGGTGGGGTGTTCGATGTGTCCACCTACGGACCTCCTGGGGGGTTGTTGCCTTTCCTATGCGCCCCGAATAGCCCCCTCGCCTGGTGCTGCTGCGCTCGGCTCTTAGCTCAGCAGACCGGCCGCCCTGGCCCATCGGTACTTGGCACCGAGGACCGCCACGGGCTTCTCCGTCGTGTACGGGTACGCGACCACGCCATGCTCGAACAGGTACTCGCTGGCCTCCTCAACTTCGGTGTCGCCGGCAAGTGACGCGACGACCGGCTTGACATTGCCCTTCGCCCGCTCCTCCGCCACGACGCGGGCGATGAGTTCGGCGAAGACCATCGGCGGCGTCACGATCGTGTGCCAGTAGCCCAGGACGAGAGCGTGGATCCGCTCGTCGGCCAGGCCCAGGCGGACCGTGTTCTCGTAGGTCGAGGGGGGTTCGCCGCCGGTGATGTCGATGGGGTTGCCCGCCGCTCCGAACGGCGGGATGTAGGCGCGGAAAGCCGCGTCCAGGTCGTCCGGGATGTCCATGAGGGTCAGCCCGGCGTCCACGATGGCGTCGGAGAGCAGTACGCCCGATCCGCCCGCCCCGGTGATGATCACGACGTTCTCGCCCTTGGGGGCGGGCAGGATGGGCAGCGCGCGGGCGTACTCGAGCATGTCGTTGAGCCCCGGCGCGCGCACCACCCCGGCCTGGCGCAGGATGTCGTCGTAGACCTTGTCGTCGCCGGCCAGCGCGCCGGTGTGTGAGCCCGCGGCCCGCGCGCCCATCGCGGTGCGCCCGGCCTTGAGCACGATGACCGGCTTCTCCTTGACCACGCGGCGGGCGGCGTCGACGAAGCCGCGCCCGTCCTTGAGGTCTTCCAGGTGCATGGCCACGGCCTTGGTGTTCTCGTCCTGCTCGAAGAAGGTGAGCAGGTCGTCCTCGTCCACGTCGGCCTTGTTGCCGACGCCGACGATGGCCGAGACGCCCATCTTGGTCGTGCGGCTGAAGCCCAGGATGGCCATGCCGATGCCGCCGCTCTGCGAGGTCAGCGCCACGCTGCCGCGCACGTCGTACGGCGTGCAGAAGGTCGCGCAGAGGTTCTCCGGCGTGTAGTAGTAGCCGTAGATGTTCGGCCCGAGCATGCGCACGCCGTGCCTGCGGGCGATCTCGACGATCTCCTTCTGGCCCTCGACGTTGCCGGTCTCGGCGAACCCGGACGGGATCATGATCGCGCCGGCCGCGCCCTTCTCGCCGACCTCCTCCAGCGCCGGGGCGACGAACTTGGCGGGGATCGCGAAGACGGCCACGTCCACGTCGCCGGGCACGTCCGCCACGCTCTTGTACGCCTTCAGCCCCATGATCTCGTCGGCCTTGGGGTTGATCGGGTGGATCTGCCCCTTGTAGCCGCCGTTGATGAGGTTGCGCATGACCGAGTTGCCGATCTTGCCGGTCTCGGCGGAGGCGCCGATCACGGCGACCGAGCGCGGCTTGAAGATGCGGGTCATCTGCCGCAGGATCTCCTCGCGCGGCAGCCTGCCGACCTCGGGCTGCGGCTGCCCGATGAGGACGCGCACGTCGGCGGCGACGGCGCCGTTCGCGTCGGCGAAGACCGGGTTGAGGTCGATCTCGACGATCTCGGGGATGTCGGTGACGAGCCTGCCGACGCGCTCGATCAGCGCCGCCAGCGCCTCCCTGTTCGCGGGCTCGGCACCACGGGCACCACGCAGCACCTCCGCTGCTCTGATGTCGTCCAGCATCCCGAGAGCATCATCGCCTGAAAGTGGGGCAAGCCGGAAGGTCACGTCCTTGAGGACTTCGACCAGGACGCCGCCGAGCCCGAAGGCGACGACCTTGCCGAAGGTCGGGTCGGTGACCGCGCCGACGATGACCTCGTGGCCGCCGCCGACGAGCTGCTGCACCTGGATGCCGTCGATCTTCGCGTCGGGGTTGTAGGCGAGGGCGTTGGCCAGGATCCGGTCGTAGCCCTCGCGTACGTCCTCGGCGGTCTTCAGGCCGACCAGCACGCCGCCGGCGTCGGTCTTGTGCAGGATGTCCGGGGAGACGATCTTCAGCACGACCGGGAACCCGATCTCCCCGGCCAGGCGCTCGGCCTCGTCGGCCGAGGTGGCCAGGCCCTCCCCCGGGGTCGCGATGCCGTACGCCAGGCACAGCTCGCGGCCTTCGGGGGCGGTCAGGGCCGTCCGCCCCTCGGCCAGCGCCTTCTCTATGACATCCCTGATGGGCACTAGATGACTCCGTTCGTCTTGAGGTCGGCGAGTTCGTCCGCGCTCACGCCGAGCTCGCCGTAGATCTCCTGGTTGTGCTCGCCGAGCAGGGGCGGCGTGCGGACGTCCACCGGCGAGTCGGAAAGCTGCAGCGGGCTGCCGACCGTCACGAACTCGCCGCGTTCCGGGTGCTCGACGCGGACGACGATGCCCTCGTCGCGCAGGCTCTCGTCCTCCACCAGCTCCTTGGTGGACAGGATCGGCCCGCAGGGGATGTTCTCGGCGTTGAGGCGGTCGAGCACCGTCCACTTGTCGTGGCGGATCGTCCACTCCTCGATGAGCTGGAACATCTTGTCCAGCTTGGGCAGCCGGGCCTCCGGCGTGGCCCACTCGGGGTCGTCGGCCAGCTCGGGACGGCCGATGATGTTCGCGACCGGCTTCCAGCCGACCGGCTGGACGATGACGTAGATGTAGTCGTTCGGGCCACCGGGGGCGCAGCGGACCGCCCAGCCGGGCTGCCCGCCGCCGCTGGCGTTGCCGGAGCGGGGCACCTCGTCGCCGAACGTCCTGTTCGGGTACTCGCGCAGCGCCCCGTGCGTCAGGCGCTGCTGGTCGCGCAGCTTGACGCGGCACAGGTTCAGCACGGCGTGCTGCATGGCCACCTGTACGCGCTGCCCCCGCCCGGTCTGGTTGCGCTGGAAGAGGGCGGCCAGGATGCCGGCCACCGCGTGCACGCCGGTGCCCGAGTCGCCGATCTGGGCGCCGGTGGCCAGCGGCGGGCCCTCCTCGAAGCCCGTGGTGCTCATCGAGCCGCCCATGGCCTGGGCGATCACCTCGTACGCCTTGAACTTGGCGTACCGGCCCTGGCCGAAGCCCTTGATCGAGGCGTACACGAGGCCCGGGTTGAGCTCCTGGAGGCGCTCCCACGTGAAGCCCATCCGGTCGACCGCGCCCGGGCCGAAGTTCTCCACGAGCACGTCGGCGCTCTTCACCAGCTCGGTGAAGATCTCCTTGCCGCGCTCGCTCTTCATGTTGAGCGTGATGCTGCGCTTGTTGCAGTTGAGCATCGTGAAGTAGAGGCTGTCGACGTCGGGCACGTCACGGAGCTGTTGCCGGGTGATGTCGCCGGTCGGGGCCTCCAGCTTGACCACGTCGGCGCCCAGCCAGGCGAGCAACTGGGTGGCCGACGGGCCGGACTGGACATGGGTCATGTCGAGGACGCGGACACCTTCGAGAGCCTTCATGTCGGATCCCCTACTTGTACATGGTCTGGTTCATGGTGCCGGGGGCGTAGACCTCTGGGTCGACCCAGACGTTGATCAGCGAGGGCTTGCCCGACTGCCGGGCCCGCTCCAGGGCGGGGCGGATCTCGGCCGGGTCGCGCACCTCCTCGCCGTAGCCGCCCAGCAGTTTGGCGAAGTCGCCGTAGCGGATGTCGCCGAGCGTGTTGCCGACGCGGCCCCGGTCCTCGCCGTACTTGGCGGCCTGGCCGTACCTGATCTGGTTCATCGAGGAGTTGTTGCCGACGATCCCGATGAACGGCAGGTCGAAGCGGACCATGGTCTCGAAGTCCCAGCCGGTGAGGCTGAAGGCGCCGTCACCGAACAGGCAGAGCACCTCCTTGTCGCGCCGCGCCTGCTTGGCGGCCATCGCGAACGCCATGCCGACGCCGAGCGTGCCCAGCGGGCCCGGGTCCATCCAGTGGCCGGGGGACTTGGGCTGGACGACCTGGCCGGAGAAGGTGACGATGTCGCCGCCGTCGCCGATGTAGATCGTGTCCTCGGTGAGGAACTCGTTGATCTCGTGGACCAGCCGGTACGGGTCGATGGGCTGGGAGTCGGAGAGCTGGCGGGGCAGGCGCTTCTCGTACGCCTGGGTCTCCACCGCGCGCAGCTCCTCCAGCCACTCCTTGCGGCGGGCCGCGCCGTTCTCGATGCGGCCGCTGGCCGCCTGGGCCGCCGCCGCGAGGACGAGGCCGGCGTCGCCGACGATGCCCAGGTCGATGTCCCGGTTCTTGCCGACCGTGCGGTAGTCGAGGTCGATCTGGACGACCTTGGCGGTCGGCGACAGACGCTTGCCGTAACCCATCCGGAAGTCGAACGGGGTGCCGACGATGATGATGAGGTCGGCCTCGGTGAAGGCGTACCGGCGGCTGAGCTGGAAGTGGTGCGGGTCTCCCGGCGGGAGGGTGCCGCGGCCCGAGCCGTTCATGTACGCGGGCACGTTCAGCGACCGGACGAAGTCGATGGCCGCGTCGGTCCCCCGGCACGTCCAGACCTGGCTGCCGAGCAGGATGCACGGCTTCTCGGCGTGCGCCAGCAGGTCGGCCAGCCGCTCGATCGCCTCCGGGTCGCCCTGCTGGCGGGTGGAGGCGCGGTAGTGGCCGGGCTCGGGGATGCGGGCCTTCTCCACCGGGACCTTCGCGTCGAGCACGTCACGCGGGATCTCCAGGAACGATGGCCCCGGAGCCCCGTGGTAGCACTCGCGGAAGGCCATCGACACGATGTCGGCCACCCGCTCGGTGCTGGGCACCGTGGCCGCGAACTTGGTGATCGGGGTCATCATGTCCACGTGCGGCAGGTCCTGCAACGAGCCCATCTTGTGCTGGCTCAGAGCGCCCTGGCCGCCGATGAGCAACATGGGGCTCTCCGCGCGGAAGGCGTTGGCGACGCCCGTTACCGCGTCGGTCGTGCCCGGGCCGGCGGTGACCACGGCACAACCGGGCTTGCCGGTGATGCGCGCGTATCCGTCGGCGGCGTGCGCGGCCACCTGCTCATGGCGTACGTCGATGACCTCGATGCCCTCATCGACACAGCCGTCGTAGATGTCGATGATGTGGCCACCACAGAGGGTGTAGATCACGTCTACGCCCTCGGCCTTGAGGGCCTTGGCTACGAGATGACCGCCAGAGATCGTTTCCGACATTATGCCACCCTTTCCCGGCGACGAAGCTCTCTGTCTTCCGCATACTGCATACCGTATGAACGCAATGGTTACTCCCTCCGGATCGGCCTGTCTAGACCCCAGCGGGCAACTCGATCAGCTCGACCTGTTCACCGGCCCACCCCGGCGGCACCACCGCCAGGGCGTCGGCCAGCGCCGCTCCCCAGAGCGAGCCGGGCCTGTCGTGCCCCACCGGCACCGCGCCCCGGCCCGACCTCCGGACCGGAACCAGGCGGGTGTCGTGGGGGTGTGCCCGTACCGCTCCAGCCAGCGCGCTCGTCTCCCTGGCGGCGGCGGTGCCGGTCAGCTCGCGCAGGATCGGGGCGAGCAGGGTGAGCGCGGCGGCCAGGGCCGCGTACGGGTTGCCCGGCAGGCCGACGAGGAGCCGGCCGTCGGGCAGTCGGGCCAGGAGCTGCGGGTGCCCCGGGCGTACGGCGACGCCGTCGACGAGCACGTCGGCGCCCAGGTCGGCGAGCACGGCCCGCAGGTGGTCGGCCGGCCCTCTGGACGACGCCCCGCAGACCACGACCACGTCGGCGGCGGCGTCCAGAGCGGCGTCCAGGCCGGTGTCCGGGGCGGTGTCCGGACCGGCGGCCGGGGCGGGCCAGCCGTCGAGCGCGGCGCGCAGCGGCGCCGGGCCGTCGGGCAGCCGGATGCGACCGGCGACCCGCCCCCCCGCCCACTCCACCAGCCCCGGCAGGAACGGCCCGATCGCGTCACGGACCCGTCCCGGCGCGGGCAGCCCGTCGTCGACGACCTCGTCCCCGGTGACCAGGACGGCCACGTTCGGACGAGGACGCACCAGGAGCGCGTCGTGCCCGAGGCCGGCGGCCAGCCCGAGCGCCACCGGCGTGACCACCGCGCCGACGCCCAGGACGACCGCCCCTTCGGGGATGTCCTCGCCCCGCCGCCGGATGTGCTTGCCCGGCTCGACGACGCCGTGCACCAGCGACCCGGGCACCAGCGACCCGGGCATCGGCGATCCCTGCACCGGCGATCCGGGTACCAGCGATCTGACCTCGGCGTGCTCGTAGGCGAGCACCGCCTCGGCGCCCACCGGCACCGGCGCCCCGGTGGCGACCTCCACGGCCTCGCCCGGATCGAGCACCCGGCCGTAGGGGACCCCTCCGGCCAGCACCCGCCCGGCCACGTGCCACGGCCCCGCCCCCGCCACCGCGTAGCCGTCCATCGCCGAGACGTCGACTCCCGGCACGGCCACGAGAGCCCGCAACGGCTCGGCCAGCCGGCAGCCGAGCGCCTGCGCGAGCGGCACCGACGAGGGCTTCAACGGGCAGGCCGCACCGGCCGCGAGGGTGCGCGCGGAGGGCCATGAGATCGCTTCCACCACTGGTCCATGCCACAAAACGGTCACAGGCACACTCCTTGACCCTCGTTTTTCCATACTGTATACCGAATGCACAACGGGCCGCACATAGCGGCCCGTCGCAAGTTACGGGCCCGTACTTGACGAATCCGACGCGAGAACGGAGCGCAGCATGAAGGTCGCTGTTCTTGGCGCCGGCGCCATCGGCGCATACGTGGGGGCCGCCCTGCACAGGGCGGGCGTGGAGGTGCACCTCATCGCGAGAGGCGCACACCTCCAGGCGATACGTAGTGCCGGTGTGCGGGTGCTCACCCCCAGGGGCGACTTCGTCGCCCATCCCCATGCCACCGACGACCCGACGCAGGTAGGGCCGGTGGACCACGTCTTCCTGGGCCTCAAGGCGAACAGCTATGCCTCGTCCGGCCCCATGATCAAGCCACTCCTCCACGACACCACGACCATCATCGCCGCACAGAACGGCATCCCGTGGTGGTACTTCCACGGGCTCAAGGGCCCCTACGAGGGCTACCGCATCGAGAGCGTCGACCCGGGTGGCGCCGTGACGGCCGCGCTGCCCCTGAACCGGGCGATCGGATGCGTCGTCTACGCCGCCACGGAGATCGAGGAACCAGGCGTGATCCGCCACCTCGAAGGCACCCGCTTCTCCATCGGCGAGCCGGACGGCACGCTGACCGAACGATGTGCCTCCTTCAGCCACGCCGCCGTCGAGGGCGGGCTGAAATGCCCGGTGGAACGAGACCTCCGCCGGGACGTCTGGATCAAACTCATGGGAAACATCGCCTTCAACCCGATCAGCGCCCTCGCCAGGGCGACCATGGCCGGGATCTGCCGCCACGACGGCGCCAGGGAGCTGGTCGTGGCCATGATGCAGGAGACCGTCGAGGTCGCCAGGCGGGTCGGCTGCGACCCGGGGATCTCCATCGAGCGCCGTCTGCGCGGCGCGGAAAAGGCGGGCGAGCACAAGACGTCCACGCTCCAGGACCTGGAGAAGGGCAAACCGCTGGAACTCGACGTGCTGCTCGCCGCAGTCGTCGAGCTGGCCGATCTCACCGGCGCGGAGGTGCCGACGCTGCGCGCGATCCACGCGGTGAGCGACCTGCTGAACGAGAACCTTGTTCGTGCGGGGTAGCTCTGAATACCGTAGATTGTGTACTGTATGGAGGATCATGAGCTTAGGCCGCCTGCCCGACGGCGGGCACGGCCGGGATCAGGGCGACGCCGTACGCGTCGGGAAAATTGTCGAGGCCGTGTGAGTACATGGACGTGAGATTCCGCGACGACGAAGTGTCGGGCGGAGACCGCGCCGTGGCCGGCGCCCCCTGCGGGCCGCCCGCCACGGCGCGGGAGGGCGGCCCGCGCGATGGTTCTGGCCCGCGCGCGGCCACCCGCACCTGCGACGGCCCCGCCACGCGAGATGACCTCCGCGCCAAGAGCCGCTTAGGGTGCAAATATGTCTAGGGTCTCCGTGAAGAAGCGCATCCTGCGGGTGCAAGATGCCACCCGCGTCCGCAAGGTCGACATGCTGGCCGCCGAGGAGCCGCTGGAGATCCGGCTCAACGGCGCCCCGCTGACCGTGACCATGCGCACGCCGGGCGACGACTTCGACCTGGCGGCCGGGTTCCTGGTCAGCGAGGGAGCCATCGGCTCGCCGGACGAGATCTCCACGATCCGCTACTGCGCGGGCGCGACGGTGGACGGCGGCAACACCTACAACGTCCTCGACGTGCGGCTGGCTCCGGGGGTCCCGGCGCCGGAGCCGCGCAACTTCTACACCACCTCCTCGTGCGGCGTCTGCGGCAAGGCGTCGCTGGAGGCGGTACGCACCGTTGCTCGCTGGAGTGCCGGTGACGACCCGGTCGAGCTGGCGCAGTCGACTGTCGTGGGCCTTCCCGGCCGGCTGCGTGCGGCCCAGCGGGTCTTCGACAGAACCGGGGGCCTGCACGCGGCCGGCCTGTTCACGGCCGAGGGCGAGCCGCTGTGCGTACGCGAGGACGTGGGCCGGCACAACGCCGTGGACAAACTGCTCGGCTGGGCGCTGCGCGAGGGTCGGCTGCCGCTGCGCGGCACCGTGCTCATGGTGTCGGGCCGGGCGTCGTTCGAGCTGGTGCAGAAGGCGGTCATGGGCGGCGTGCCCGTGCTCGCCGCCGTATCGGCGCCGTCCTCGCTGGCGGTCGAGCTGGCGGCGGAAGAGGGGCTGACGCTCATCGGGTTCCTGCGCGGGGACTCGATGAACGTCTACACAGGCGAGCGGCGACTGCTCGCGGCACGGCCGGCGAAGGGAGCGCCCGGCGAGGCGAGCGGGCAGGACGCGCGAGAAGACGTCACCTCGGGCGCCGGCAACGGCTCTGCCGGCGCACGATCACCGGGGTGATGAACGGGATGCCGCACGGCGCGCCTGGCCCCCAGCCGCCGTCGGCATCCCACTAATCGTGTCAACCCGGCGGATTTTGACAACCATTTTCATTTTGCCGCATACTGACACACATGATGTCAGGACTCTCCCGGTCGTGTGCTGTCGGTCTGCTGGCCGCAGCGACCCTGCTCACCGCCACCGCCTGCGGCTCCGGCACCGCGGACACCTCCGCCGCGCCCGGGGGCGGCAAGCCCGAAGTGGTCGCCGCCTTCTACCCGCTGCAGTGGCTGACCGAGCAGGTCGGGGGGTCCGACGCGCAGGTGACGGTGCTGACCGCGCCCGGGGTCGAGCCGCACGACCTGGAGCTGGGCATCCCGCAGGTCACCGAGATCAAGAACGCCGCGCTCACCGTCTACGTCAAGGGCGTCCAACCGGCCGTGGACGACGCCGTCGACCCCGCCAGGAGCTTCGACGCGGCCACCGCCGTCACCACGATCCCGGCGGGCGGGCATGCCGAAGAGGCACACGCGGCGGGTGAGGAGGAGCACGCCCACGAGGTCTCGTACGACCCGCACATCTGGCTCGACCCCTCCCGCCTGGCCACCGTCGCCACCAAGCTCGGCGAGCGCCTGGCCGCGGCCGACCCCGCGCACGCCCAGGGATACCGCGACCGCGCCGCCACGACGGCCGCCGCGCTCGGCACGCTCGACCAGGAGTTCGCCCGGGGACTGAGCGCGTGCAGGACCAAGACGCTGGTGACCGCGCACGAGGCGTTCGGCTACCTGGCCGACCGCTACCGGCTCAAGCAGGTCGGCATCACGCTCGACCCGGAGACCGAGCCGTCGCCCACGCGCCTGTCCGAGGTGGCCAAGCTGGCCAGGTCCGAGGGCGTGACCACGATCTTCACCGAGTCCCTCGTGAGCCCGAAGGTGGCCGAGGTGCTCGCGAGCCAGGTCGGCGCCAAGACCGCCGTGCTCGATCCGCTGGAGAGCAAGCCCTCGGGCGACTACGTGTCCGCCATGCGCGATAACCTCAAAACACTACAAACAGCACTGGGGTGTACGGCATGAGCGAAACGGCCTTCGCGATGACAGACGGCCGGGTCTCCTTCGACGGCAAGCCCGTCCTGCGGGGGATCGACCTGACCGTCCGTCCCGGGGAGGTCGTCGCCCTGCTGGGCGCCAACGGCTCCGGCAAGTCGACGCTGGTACGGGCGCTGCTCGGGCTCACCCCGCTCACCGGCGGCCACACCCTGCTGTACGGCGTCCCGCCCGGCAGGTTCCGGGACTGGTGGCGCATCGGCTACGTGCCGCAGCGGCTCCAGGTGGGCGGCGGGGTGCCCGCGACCGTGCGCGAGGTGGTCGCCTCGGGCCGGATCGCCCGGCAGAGCCGGCTGCGCAGGACCAGCGCGGCCGACCGGGCGGCAGTGACGGGCGCGCTGGCGGCCGTCCGCCTGTCCGACCGGGCCCACGACCCGGTCCAGTCGTTGTCCGGGGGGCAGCAGCAGCGGGTGCTCATCGCCCGCGCGCTGGCCGGGGAGCCCGACACGTACGTGATGGACGAGCCCACCGCGGGCGTCGACGCCGAGACCCAGCGGTTGCTCGCCGACACGCTGGCCGGGCTGGTGCTCGGCGGCAAGACGGTGGTGCTCGTGGCGCACGAGCTGGGCCCGCTGGAGCCGATCATCACCCGCGGCGTGCTGATCCGCGAGGGCCGCGTCGCCCACGACGGCCGTCCGCCGCGTCCCGAGGGCGAATGCGCCCGGCCGGGGCACGAGCACCAGCACCCGCACGCCGCGGAACCCGTCGCGGGACCGCTCACCGGGTGGCAGGGGGAACCAAGGTGATCTTCGAACTTCTGCAGGAGCAGCTCTTCCAGCTCGCCCTCGTCGCGGCGCTGCTGGTGGGCCTCTGCGCGCCGGCCGTGGGCACGTTCATCGTGCAGCGCCGGCTGGCGCTCTTGGGCGACGGCGTCGGGCACGTGGCGCTGACCGGCGTGGCGCTGGGCTTCCTGACCGGCACCGCGCCCGTCCTGACCGCCGTGATCGTCTCGATCGCCGGAGCCGTGGCCATCGAGCTGGTCAGGGCGCGCGGCCGGACGAGCGGCGACGTGGCGCTCGCGCTGCTGTTCTACGGGGGCATCGCGGGCGGTGTCATGCTCATGGGCATCGCACCCGGCGGGAGCACCGCCAAGCTCAACTCCTACCTGTTCGGCGCCATCGCCAGCGTCACGGTCGAGGACATCTGGGTCATCGCCGCGCTGGCCGCCGCCGTGCTCGCGGTCGTCGCGGTCTTCGGCAGGGAGCTGTTCGTGCTCTGCCAGGACGAGGAGATGGCCAGGGCCAGCGGCCTGCCGGTGCGCTTCCTGAGCCTGCTCATCGCGGTCACGGCCGCGCTCACCGTGGTCATCGCCATGCGGGTGGTCGGCCTGCTGCTGGTCAGCGCGCTCATGGTGATCCCCGTGGCGACCAGCCAGCAGCTCACGCGCGGGTTCCGTACGACGATGGGGCTGGCCATGGTGTTCGGGGTGCTCGCCTCCGTGGGCGGGCTGCTGGCCTCCACCTACTCGGCGAAGGTGCCCCCGGGCGCCGCGATCGTCCTTCTTGCGCTCGCCGGCTTCGTCCTGGCCCTCGGTGTCGGTAGATTCGTACGGCGAGGCCGTACCCAGCAGTCGACATCGAGCGAGCGACCAACGCTGCGCGTCGAGGAGGTCGCATGACGACAAGGCGCGATGCCGTGCACGACACCCTGCGCAAGAGCGAGGGTTTCCGCAGCGCGCAGGACGTCTATGCCGAGATGCGCCTGCACGGCGCGAAGATCGGGCTGACCACCGTCTACCGGGCCTTGCAGGCGCTGGCCGACGGCGGCAAGGTCGACGTGCTGCGTACCGACGACGGCGAGTCCGTCTACCGGGCGTGCGCGACCGACACCCATCACCACCACCTGGTGTGCCGCCGCTGCGGGCGCACCGCGGAGGTCGCCGGGCCGGCCGTCGAGCGGTGGGCGGACACGGTGGGGCGCGAGCACGGGTTCACGGAGATCACGCATACGGTCGAGGTCTTCGGGACCTGCGCGTCCTGCTCGGGCCCGGCCAAGACGCGCTGAGCGGCTCCTGTCCCGCTCCGTCTCCGGCCGGGGCGGGTCCGGGTGGCGCGGAGGCGTGGCGGGAGCCGTACAGGACGCCCAGGACGATCACCGCGCACCCGGCGAGCTGCAGCGGCGACGGCCGCTCCGCCAGCGCGAGCGCGGAGATCGCCACTGTCGTCATGGGCTGCACCAGCAGCAGGAGCGCGGTCAGCGCGGCGGGCCGGTGCGGCAGCGAGTACGTGATCAGCGACCACCCCAGCACCTGCGGCCCCAGCGCGAGCAGCACCAGCCACCCGTGCCCCGGCCAGGCCGGCACGAGGTCGACGCCCCCGAACCACGGGCCGAGCAGCGCGATCACCAGCGTGGCCACGACCGTGGCGTGCGCCAGCGGCCCCGCCGCCCGATCGGACCCGGCCTTCATCAGCAGCAGGAACGCGGCGTAGAAGACGGAGGTCGCCACCCCCGCGAGCACACCCATCGGCGGATCGCTCCCGTAGGCGGCGCTGTCGAACATCCCCGAGATGAGCACGACCCCGGCGAAGACGACGGGCGTGCCGATCATCAGGCGCGTGGACGGCCGCTCCCCGAACACCCACCAGGCGGCGAACGCCACGATGAACACCTGCAGATTGCCCAGCACGGTCGCCGGCCCGGCGCCCACGTAGCCGATCGCGTGGTGCCAGAACAGCAGGTCGAGCGCGAAGACGACCCCCGCGGCCCAGGAGTGCACGAGCGCCCGGCGCGGCAGCGGGCCCAGCCTGCGCCGCTCCAGCCAGGCCAGCAACAGCATCGGCGGGACGGCGTACGCGCAGCGGAACAACGCCGAGGTCGCCGGCGATACACCGGCGAGCCGCACCAGCGGAGCGGAGGTGGAGATGACGAGCGCACCGGCGATCGCGATCAGCACGATACGACGATGTGCGCTCACGGAAACCTCTCGAACCCCCCACAGGAGATACGCTGCGACCACGCTAGAACCCGGCGCGGACAGGAGTCGACATGCCGTTTGGCCATGACATGGTGCATGCTTTGGCCACCGTTGTCGAGTTGGTCAACACCTCGCCGTCCACCGGCGGCGACGAGGGTCTCGCCGACCTGGCCGAGTTGCAGGCGTTCGTGGAGTCCAGGGAGATCAGCGGCATCGACCGGCTCACGGCCCGCGACCTGGGCCAGGTGCGCATGGTGCGCGAGGCGTTCCACCGCGTCTTCACGGCGTCCGACCAGCCGGCGGCCGTACGCATACTCAACGCCCTGCTCGCGGAGACGCGCATCACGCCCCGCCTGACGGAGCACGACGGGCACCCGCTCCACGTGCACTACTTCGCCGCCGACGCCACGCTGGCCGAGCACGTGGCGGCCGACTGCGGGGTCGCGCTCGCCCACCTGCTCGTGGAGGGGGAGGCCGAACGCCTGCGCACCTGCTCGGCCCCCGACTGCGACCGGGTGTTCGTGGACGAGTCACGCAACCGGTCGCGCGTCTACTGCGACAGCCGCACCTGCGGCAACCGCATGCACGTCGCCGCCTACCGCGCCCGCCGCCGCGCCTGAAACGGCCGTTTCCGACGGGTGGTGAGCGGTCAGGCGCCGAAGTCGCGGTGGCGCAGGGCCAGGAGGCCGGGTGCGGCGAGGAGGGCGGTGGCGGTGATCAGCCCCGCCGTGGAGCCCAGGGCGAAGGGGCGCCGGTGATCGCCACGTGAGGGGACGGCAGGCGCGCCTCGGTGACCAGCAGGTGCCCACCCGCCCAGCGCAGCACGGTCAGCGGGGTCGACTGCAGCGTCTGCGCCCGACCCGAGGTCTCCTCCGAACGCGGCCGCAGCGTCATGAGCACCGGGTAGAGCGCGACGGCGTAGGCGAGGATCAGGCACCACGGGTACGCGGCGAGCTGCGTCGGCCCCCATGGGCACGCCGAGAAAGTGCGTGATGTTGTCCACCACGACGCTCGGGGAGCAGGCCGGGCCCGAGGTCGCAGCGGTCGAGCAGCGCGTACGCGACGGCGTATGGGAATGGCGGTCACCAGCGCCGAGAGCCCGAGCACCCGCCGCTCCTCCTGGTACGGCCGCACCAGATGGCTCCAGCCGATCGGCGTCAGCCCCGTCTGCCCGGTCGCGTCCGCGGCGAAGCGCGTGACGTGGGCGAGCACGAGGAGGGTCAGGCCGATCGCCGTGGCCGTGTGCGCGCTGCGGACGAGCTGGGCCGCGACCGCGCCGAGCGCGTGCTCCCCAGCACAGCTCCTGGAGCAGGGCGGGCGGCTAGACCTGGTTGGGGATCGCGCCGCCGTAGCGGCGGTCGCGCTTGGCGTAGATCTCGCACGCCTCCCACAGGTCGCGGCGGTCGAAGTCGGGCCAGAGCCGGTCGAGGAACACCATCTCGGCGTAGGCCGACTGCCACAGCAGGAAGTTCGAGATCCGCTGCTCCCCCGAGGGGCGCAGGAACAGGTCGACCGACGGGATCTCGGGCTCGTCGAGATAGCGGGCGAAGACCTTCTCGCTGACCTTGGACGGCTTGACCCGTCCGGCCGCGATGTCCGCGGCCAGCTTGACGGCCGCGTCGACGATCTCCGCCTGCCCGCCGTAATTGACGCAGAACTGCAACGTCAGCGTCCGGTTGGACACGGTCATCTGCTCGGCCGCCTGCAACTCGGAGATGACGCTCTTCCACAGCCGCCCGGGCCGGCCCGCCCAGCGCACGCGTACGCCCATGGCGTTCAGCTCGTCACGCCGTCGCCGGATGACCTCGCGGTTGAACCCCATCAGGAAGCGCACCTCGTCGGGCGAGCGCTTCCAGTTCTCCGTCGAGAACGCGTACGCGCTGAGGTAGGGGATGCCCATCTCGATGGCGCCCTCGATGACGTCGAACAGCGAGGACTCGCCCGCCTTGTGCCCCTCGGTGCGGGGGAGCCCGCGGGCCTTGGCCCAGCGGCCGTTGCCGTCCATGACGACGGCGACGTGCCGGGGCACCAGCTCCCGAGGGATGGGCGGCGGAGTGGCCCCCGACGGATGCGGGGACGGAGGTCGTACGTTCACGCGGGCTCCCTTTCGACGTGTCGGAGAGAGCGTATTCCGTGTTCGAGGTGCCATTGCAGATATGCCGCGACCAGGCCGCTGCACTCGCTGCGATGGCGTGACTCCGAAGCGTCGGCGGTGGCCCAGTCGCCGCGCAGCAGCGCCGTCATGAGGCCGAGCGTCTCTCCGGCGGGCACGGCCGAGCCGGCCGGCCGGCACGCCCCGCACACCACTCCCCCGGCGACGATGGCGAACGCCCTGACCGCCGGGGCCTGGCACTTGGCGCACGCCTCCAGCGCGGGGGCGTAGCCGGCCACGGCCAGGGAGCGCAGGAAGTAGGCGTCGAGCACGAGCCGGGCCTCGTGCCCGCGGTCGGCCAGCGTGCGCAGCCCGCCCACCAGCAGCAGGAACTGCCGCAGCGCCGGCTCCTTCTCGCCGTGCGTCAGCCGGTCGGCGGTCTCCAGCATCGCGCTGCCGGCGGTGTAGCGGGGATAGTCGGCCGCCAGCGCCTCGCCGTAGGGCCTGATCGTCTCCGCCTGGGTGACGACGTCGAGTGTGCGGCCGGTGTGAAGCTGCACGTCGACGTGCGTGAACGGCTCGAGCCTGGCCCCGAAGCGCGAGGTCGTGCGGCGCACGCCCTTGGCCACCGCCCGGATCTTGCCGGTGCGCTTGGCCAGGATCGTGACGATGCGGTCGGCCTCACCGAGCTTCTGAGTGCGCAGCACCACGCCTTCGTCACGGTAGAGACTCACTCGCAACATCTTACGGCCACACCGCATTCCGGCGGACTGGACGTTACGGGCATGCTCTGGTGACACGACTTTGCGTCACTCTCACTAGACTTTGACGTCTGTCCCCGCATTACCCGTTGTTCAACCCCCCGCTACCGCCTCGAAAGGGAGTCATGACCCGCGTGGTCCTGCTGGGCGCCTCGCCCGGCCCCGACATCTCTCCGACCGGCCTGAGGCTGGCCGCGCTCTCCGGCAATCCCTCCGTGTCCGAACGCCTGCGCAGCCAGCTCACCTCGATGGATCCGCGTTTCGCCACGGTCAAGGCCGACGACGTGGCCGAAGCCCTGCGCGCCGTGGCCGACGTCGCCGAGTCCGCAACGGAGAGCCTGTTCATTATCCCGGAGAACTCGGTCGTCCACGACGAGCTGATCTACCAGATCACCAAGTCCAAGCGCGGCGCGCTGGCGCTCGTCGCGAAAGAGCCGCGCGTGGGGGTGACGGAGGACAACGGCCTGGAGGACAACGGCCCTGACGGGGTCGGAGTGGACGACAACGGGCCGGAAGACCGCATCCCCATCGAGGAGGCCGACCCGGAGATCGGCCTCAACCGCGTCGAGGGCCTGCCCGTGCGCGCCCGCATCGGCAAGTCGCGAGTGGTCTCGGTGGGCACCGCGACGCACGCCGTGACCAGGCCCAACGCCGTGATGCTCGGCCCGCTGCACATCAGCGCGCGCAACGCGCCCGTCCTGGCTCAGACGTGCCGCGAGCTGGCCGCGATGGCCGACCGCTTCGGCGGCGACGACGACCTGGTGCAGCTCATCGTGTTCGGCCTGGTGCGCAACGGCGTGTCGGTCGGCATCCGGGGCCGCCGCGACCTGTTCTACCGCCGGGTCACCACCCAGGAGGAGGTCAACGAGGCCGGCGCCGAGATGGCCGGCATGGACGAAGACCGCTCCCGGCTCAACAACGCGGTCAAGGGCGCCGACGGCTTCTTCACCACGTACTTCGTCTCCACCTACTCGCGCTACATCGCCCGCTGGGCCGCCCGGCGCGGGCTGACGCCCAACCAGGTGACGCTGATCTCGATCGCGCTCGGCGTGGCCGCGGCCGCCTGCTTCGCCACCGGTGACCGCCCGTGGATGGTGCTCGGCGGCGCGCTGATCTACTTCGCCTTCGTCTTCGACTGCGTCGACGGGCAGGTCGCCCGCTACGCCCGCAAGTTCGGCGTGCTGGGGGCGTGGCTCGACGCGACGTTCGACCGGTTCAAGGAATACGTGGTCTTCGCCGGGCTGGCGGTCGGCTGGGTGGTCTCCGGCAACGGCGAGGAGATCTGGATCCTGGCCCTGGCCGCGCTGGGCCTGCAGTCCGTACGCCACCTGCTCGACTTCTCCTTCGGCGCCGCCAACCGGCGCAAGCCCCCGTCCCCGCTGCCCACGATCCCGCTCGACGCCCCCGACGACCGGGAGCTGCGCCAGGCGCTGACCCGCCGCAAGGTCGAGCGCAGCCAGGGTCTGCGCGGCCTGCTCAAGATGTGGACGAAGGCGGGCAAGTTCCGTGCGGTCCACTGGGCGCGTAAGATGATCGTCTTCCCCATCGGCGAACGTTTCGCGGCCATCGCGATCACCGCCGCCCTCTTCGACGCCCGGATCACCTTCATCACCCTCGTGATCTGGGGCTCCCTCGCCGCCGCCTACACCCTCACCGGACGCCTCATGAGGTCGCTCGTATGATCACCCACCCCCGAACCACGGCCGCCCCCACGCCGGATCCCGACGAGGAGCGCCGCCGCATCCAGACCGCCCGCCTCGTCGCCTACCGCGACGACGGCCCGCTGGCCAACGCCCTGTCGAGCAGGATCGGCACCGGCCTGCCCCCGTTGCCCGCCACGCTCGTGGCCCTGCTCGCCGTGGTCGCCATCACGGTCTTGGGCCTGCTGGAGCCGGGCCCCGTCCTCCTGCTGCCCGTGGCGATCGTGCTGCTGCTCGTGCTGCCCACGACGCCGCGCGACCACCTGGGCCGCCTCGACTGGCTCACCCCGCCGCTGCTGCGCGCCGCGGAGTTCTTCACCGTGATCGCGGTCGGTCTGGCCGCCGACGCCCCGAAGTGGCTGCTGTTCGTGCTCGTGTACGTCGTCGGCTACCACACCTACGACACCGTCTACCGCACCCGCCAGAGCATCTGGCCGCCCGCCTGGGTGTTCCACGCCGGGCTCGGCTGGGAGCTGCGGTTGCTGATCATCGGTGCCGGTGCGGCGTTCGGCGTGGTCACGCCGGTGCTGGCGGTGCTGACGGCGTACTTGTTCGTGCTGTTCGCGGTGGAGAGCGTGACGAGCTGGGTGCGCCTGGACAAGGCGTCCGCCCAGGCGGGCGCCGACGCCGAGCAGGACCTGGAGGCCTCCCCTGAAGACGCCCTCGAGCAGGCCACGGGCGAGGCGGAGAAGGGCTGAGCACCGGTTTCCTCCCGTTCGTCTCGCCGCGGCGCCGCACCTGTGTGCGGCGCCGCGCGTGTTCCCCGAGGCGCCCGTCCCGCCGTACGAGAGCGCTCTCCGCACTCTTTCCCGCCCGATGCCCGGGTTCTCGTCCCCGTCGGGCACGACATTGACAGAAGGTAAGGTCCGTGTTCACATCGCCCTAAGAGAGCGCTCTCTCCTGCCTCCACACCCCCATGGAGCGATGATGACAACACCCATCAGGCACCGGCGCCGCCTGGCGGTGCTGGCCACGGTGCTCACGGCACTCGCCGGCCTGCTCGTCCAGGTGGCCGTCAGCGCCTCGGCCTCCGTCCCGCCCACCCCGTCGGGCTGGTCACTGGTCTGGTCGGACGACTTCAACGGCGCGGCCAACACCCTGCCGTCCTCGAACGACTGGATCATCGACACCGGCCACTCCTACCCCGGCGGCCCGGCCAACTGGGGCACCGGCGAGATCCAGAACTACACCTCCAGCACCGCCAACCTCAGCCAGGACGGCGCCGGCAACCTGCGCATCACGCCCCTGCGCGGTTCGTCCGGCGAATGGACCTCGGCGCGCATCGAGACCAGGCGGGCCGACTTCAAGCCCGCCGACGGGCGCGTCCTGCGCATCGAGAGCCGACTCCAGATGCCGAACGTGACCGGCGCGGCCGCCCTGGGCTACTGGCCGGCGTTCTGGGCGCTGGGGGCGCCGTACCGGGGGAACTACTGGAACTGGCCGGGCATCGGCGAGTTCGACGTCATGGAGAACGTCAACGGGATCGACTCCGTCTGGGGCGTGCTGCACTGCGGCGTCAGCCCGGGCGGGCCGTGCAACGAGACCAACGGCCTGGGCGCCAGCCGCGCGTGCCCCGGATCGACGTGCCAGTCGGCGTTCCACACCTACCGGTTCGAGTGGGACCGCGGCGTGAGCCCCAACCAGTTGCGCTGGTACGTGGACGGACAGCAGTTCCACAGCCTGAGCCAGGCCCAGTTCGACGCGACGACCTGGGCGAACATGACCGGCCACGCGGGCTACTTCCTGCTGCTCAACGTGGCCATGGGCGGCGCGTTCCCCAACGGGGTGAGCGGGCAGACGACGCCGACGGCGGCGACCGTGCCGGGGCGGCCGATGGTGGTCGACTACGTCGCGGTGTGGCAGAGCGGCGCGGGCACCGACCCCACCACCCCGCCCGGCGGCGTCGACGCCCGATCCACCGTCCAGGCCGAGCGCTACCAGGCGCAGTCGGGCACCATCGTGGAGACCACGACGGACTCGGGCGGGGGCCAGAACGTCGGGGCGATCGCGAACGGCGACTGGCTGCGCTACGACGGGGTGAACTTCGGCTCGACGGCCGCCACCCAGTTCAGGGCCAGGGTGGCCTCGGGGGCCGCGGCCGGGGTGAGCGGGCTCGTCCAGGTCCGCCTCGACAGCCCGACGGCCACGCCCATCGGCGACTTCGCGGTGGGCAACACGGGCGGATGGCAGAGCTGGCGTACCGTGCCGGCGAACGTCTCGGGGGTGACGGGCACGCACACGGTGTACCTGACCTTCTCCTCGGGCCAGCCGTCCGACTTCGTCAACGTCAACTGGTTCACGTTCTCGACGTCCTGACCCCTCGTACGGGCTCCCGGGCGGCCCTCACCGCGCCGCCCGGGAGTCCCGGCGGCCCGATGCGCGGGTGCGGCGGGCCGTGGATTCGCCGGCGAATTCAGGAACAATGGTGCGGGTGAGCGAACTGCCGGTCATCGACGTGTCGCCGCTGATCACCGATTCCGCGGGAAAGCGGGACGCCGCGGAGGCGATCGGGGCGGCCTGCCGCGACAGCGGCTTCTTCTACGTGTCCGGCCACGGCGCGCCGCCCGCGCTGGTCGACCGGCTCGACGCGGCGAGCAGGCGGTTCTTCGCGCTTCCCGAGCCCGTCAAGAACGAGATCGCGATGGCGCGCGGCGGCCGGGCCTGGCGCGGCTTCTTCCCGGTGGGCGGCGAGCTGACCTCCGGGCGGCCCGACCTGAAGGAGGGCGTCTACTTCGGGGCCGAGCAGCCGCCGGGTCCGCGGCCCCTGCACGGCCCGAACCTGTTCCCCGCCCAGGTGCCCGAGCTGCGGGAGGCGGTGCTGGAATACCTCCGGACGATGACGGGGGTCGCCCAGGCGGTCATGGGCGGGATCGCGCTGAGCCTGGGCCTCGGGGAGGACTACTTCCGTACGGGATACACGGCCGACCCGACCATCCTTTTCCGGATATTTCATTACCCGCCCGGCCCGCCCGACGACCCCGATGCCTGGGGCGTGGGCGAGCACACCGACTACGGGCTGCTCACCCTGCTCCTCCAGGACCACAACGGCGGGCTCCAGGTGCACACCGGACGAGGCTGGGTCGAGGCGCCCCCGCTGGAGGGCACGTTCGTGTGCAACATCGGCGACATGCTCGACAAGCTCACCGGCGGCCACTACCGCTCCACGCCGCACCGCGTACGCAACCGCAGCGGCAACGAGCGCCTCAGCTACCCGTTCTTCTTCGACCCCGGCTGGGACAGCGAGGTGCCGCCCCTCCCCTACGCCCCCGGCCGCCGCTGGGACGGCCAGGTCGACTTCACCGGCACGTACGGCGAGTACCTGCTGTCCAAGGTCTCCAAGGTCTTCCCGCACCTGTTCGAGCAGCAGGAGCTGTGAACCGGGTCATCCGGCCCCCTCGGGGAGGACCCATCCGTAGACGTGCCAGAGTCCGCTCTTCTCCCGGTCCACGTGCTCGACGAAATACGAACGGTCCCTGCCCGCCATGAACTCCATCTCACCCGCGTTGCCGCTGATCAGGTCCAGGTAAAAGCCGGGCGTGCCCTCAGGCAGCCGAAGATGCAGGACCACGTCGTAGTCGACCCAGGACACCTCCTTGCCGAGGTTGGTCGACATGAAGCCCCGTTCGTGCTGCACGGTGCCCGACAGCTCTTCGATGGGCACCGTGAAGAGGCCCTCGGTCAGTCTCACGCCCCGGTGCACGTCGATCGTCTCCGTGAGCGGCAGGCGTCTCACCAACCGGTCCAGGTTCACGACGTCCTTGAGCACCTGCCGGTGCTCGCCGCCCGTCAGCGGGGTCCTCGTGTTCCTCCTGAGCACGTCGGGGGGCGGGACGTCGGAGCTTCGCAGCAGCCTGTTGATCTCGACGTAACCTCCCATCGAGTAGGACCGTCCCGAGGTGCGCTCCCCGTACGACAGGCGATCGGCGACCCGGCTCCAGAGGGCGGTCCCGAACGAAGGGCCGACCGTACGAGCCCCGAAGGGCGCGTCCGTGGGGACGCCCGGGGAGACTCCGGTGTACAGCAGGCCCGAGCGGGACCTGCGGACGACGTCCCCGGCGGGGTCTCCCGAGTGCGGCCGCCCCGCCTCGTCCACGAGTCCAGAGAAGGGCGCCGGGCTCCGACCCCGGTCGCCAGAGACGTACGGACGGTCGGCGGCGGTCGCCGTCCCGGCGACGACGGCCGGGGAGTCCTCGCGGAACAGGGACACCAGATCGGGAAGGGCTTTCGCCAGGGCAGGATGCAGGTGCTTGGAGTTCGCCAGGTCGACGAGAACGTCCAGGGTGACCCACCTGGCCCCGCGCGGCTCGAGGCCGTCGAGCTTCGGGGTGAAGATCTGCCCCTCCGCGACCAGGTTGGTGTAGGTCGAGCCCTTCCCCGCCTTCACCGGGAACTCGCCCCTGAGGTCGAGCCCGTCGAGATACGCCTTGTCGGCCCCGAGCCCGTCGCTGATCTCACGGGCGGCGGCCTGGACGGGGGTCTCCAGGCCGTGGAGGGCGCCACCGGGCAACTGCCACCGTTCGGCGCCGGAGACGTGCTCGCCCTGTCGTACGAGGAGGTAGCGCGGTTCGCCCGACGCGTCGGTGGCCCTGATCAGCACGCCCGCGGCGTCGGGCCTGCCTCGGTGCCCGGACGTCGCGTGCTCCTCGCCCGGTTTGCCGACCTGTTCGAGGAGCTGGAAGGGACCCGGCTGGGTGCGCGAGTCCGTCGCCAGGGGCAGGTCCATCGCGGTGGGTCTGTTGATCAGGGAGTCGATGCTGCGGTCCAGCTTGGCGGGAATGAGGTCGGGTTTGCCTCCCGCGCCGGAAAAGCCGCCTCCGCCTCCGTCCGGGCGCGCCGCGGTGTCCGGCGGGAGCTTGTTGACCACCTGCGGCCCGGACATGCCGTCCGGCTTCGGCTTGCCGATGGGCGTCGGCTCCGTCAGCGCCCCTGACGCGACCGGCTGCTCGACGGTGTGCTTGAACGCGGACGACAGCGACGTGAATTCGGGCGTGGACGTCGAGTGGCTCCCGTACCCGTGGGACGAGCCGTGGCCGTTACCGGAGGGACCGTGGCCGTTACCGGAGGGACCGTGGCCGTTACCGGAGGGACCGTGACCGCTGCTGGAAGGGCCGTCGATGTGGTGCCTGCCGGGGGACCAACTGGCCCAGTGCGCGTCGGCGCCGCCAAGGACGCCTGCTGTGACGTTCTTCAGCAGCCGTTCCCCGTCGAGGGGCGCTCCGCCGAGAAGTTGGAGTGACAGGTCGGTCGACCCGCTGGCCAGCCCCGACCGGACCATCAGCCCCCACATCGACCTGGTGGGCCAGATCCCGGTGAAGACCGTCAGGAAGCCGCCCAGCAGGGCGCCCGTTCCGGCCGACGCCATGATCTGCTCCCAGTCGAGCTGGTCCCGCCGCGACTGCGAAGCCTGCACAGCCAGGTCCATGCCGGCCAGAAGGGTGCCGAACAGGCCGACGTTGATGAGCAGCCGTTTGCCGAGCTGGGCGATGACCAGCCGGGTGAGCTTCACCCGGCTCCCGATCAGGGCGAAGGAGAGCCCGCCCCATGGTCCGATCGCCATGGCCAGCAGCCAGCCGATCTGGAAGATCAGGAACCAGACGGAGACCTCGATCATCCGTTTGGTGTACTGGACCTGGACCCCCAGCTCGTTGCAGTCGACGGCGGCCGTGACGAGTTCCTCGACCAGCTCGGACAGGGCCGGGCCGGCATGGGAGCGGGCGTACTCGACGAACGCCGTCAGCGCCTCGCCGTCCCAGTCGTCGCCTTCCTGTACGGCGCTGACGAGCCCGCCGACGATCCCCACGTTCCGCGCGGCCTCGGCGAGCGCGTCGGCCAGCCGGAAGCAACCGTCCTCATCGCCTTCGGGCCAGTCCATGCCGACGGCGTAGCCCACGTACGGTTTGGCCCAGTCAGGCACCAAAAAGCCGTCGAACCCCAAGTGAGGTCACCAGCCCTCCGGCCCCTGAGAGGGCTGGTGAGGCGGCTCGCCGCTCTCACCGGGGCCCGCCCCGAAGCCCGGCACGGAACCCGGCCCAGCGCCCGGCACGGCCTCGTTCCGGTCCTCGACGCCCGCGTAGGTCCGCGCGTTGACCGACAGACCGTCGCGCAGTCGCGCCAGGTGGTCGAGGTAGCCGTAGAAGGCCCCGAAGACGCGTTCCCTGACCTTGGGGAGGTTCCGCTCCAGTTCGGCGCCGTACTGGTCCTTCCCCAGCGGGTTGCCCTCGCGCTCGAACGCCCTCACGAGGACCTCACGCTGCTCTTGCACGGCGTCGTACGCGTCTCCCGCGTGCCCCGACCGTCGCAGCACGCCCTGGGGCTCGGCCCGGTAGCCGACAGCGTCGTGGCTACCCACGCGCGTCGTGGCCGGGCGAGGGTGGCGGCACCGGCTGCGGCAGGAAGGACTCGAAGCTCACACCCTCGCCGTAGATGTCGTCGAAGGCCAGGCCCTCCGGCACGAACGGCGCCATCAGCTCCTTCGTCCGCTCGGCCACCTCGACCGTGGCGACGCCGATCTGCTCCATGATCGTCTGCGCGAGCTGGGACGGCGAGAGCTTGCGGTACACCCTGGGGTCCAGGTCAATGCTCCGCACCTGCCCGCGCGGGCCGACGGACACGGTGACCAGGCTGTCGGCGGACTCGGCGGTCGCCGTCATCTCGGACAGCCTGCCGAACGCCTCGCGCAACTGAGCGGTGTGCCGGTTGTATTCCGCGGCCAGTTCCTCAATGGTCTGCCGGAACTCGTCGCTCAACGAGCCTGCCTTCCGTCGGACACCGATTACTGTACGAAGATATAGAACATAAATCGGCATATGTCTCAGCAGCGCACATAATTACGGAGTTCGTCAGCGATCGTTCACCTGTCACGCATCCGGGTGAACGCGGGCGATCACCGGCGACCGCACCGTCGCCGTGACCTGTTCAGGCCGACTCCCGCACGACGAGCCGGGCCGGCAGCACGACCGAGGTGGTGTGGCGGCCCTCCAGCCGGGAGAGCAGCAGCCGGGCCAGCGCCAGCGCCTGGTCGGCGACCGGAACGCGGACGGTGGTCAGGCCGGGCGTGGTGGCCGAGGCGGCGTCCACGTCGTCGAAGCCCACGACCGCCAGGTCCTCCGGCACCCGCCGCCCCAGCTCCCGCGCCGCCCGCAGGGCCCCGATGGCGAGCTGGTCGGTGGCGGCGAAGACGGCGTCGAGCGACGGCGAGTCCGACAGGAGCCGCAGGGTCGCCGCCGCGCCCGAGGCGCGGGTGAGGTCGTCGGCCAGGGCGAGGTGCGGCGTCAGCCCCGCCTTCTGGAGCGCGGCCCGGTGCCCGGCCAGCCGGTCCTGTACGGTCACCAGGTCCATGGGCCCGCACACCATGCCGATCCGGCGGCGGCCGAGCGCCAGCAGGTGCTCGGTGGCCGCCGCAGCGCCCGCGGCGTTGTCCACGTCCACGTACGGCACCAGCGACGCGATCGCCGGCTTGCCCAGCAGCACGACCGGCACCCCGGTACGCGAGAGCCGCTCGGCCAGCGTGTCGGCCCGGTCGGGCGGCAGCAGCACGGCCCCGTCCACCAGGCGGGCCTCCACGTGGGCGACGATGCGCCGGTGGCTCTCGGCGGTGTCGGCGAGCATGAGCGTGATCTGCTTGCCCGCGCCCTCCAGCAGGCTCGTGACGTACTGGACGACGGCGGCGGTCAGCGCGTCGCCGCCCTGCCTGGGCACCGACAGGACCAGCGCGATCGCGTTGGTGCGCCGGGTCACCAGGCTGCGCGCGGCGGCGTTGGGCACGTAGCCCAGCTCGTTGACGGCCCGCAGCACGCCGGCGCGGACCTCGGGGCTGACCGACGACTCGCCGTTGACGACGCGCGAGACCGTGGCCCTGGACACGCCCGCGCGGGCGGCCACCGTCTCCAGGGTGGGCCGTCTGGGACGCGTCTCGGCCAGGCCGTTGCGGCGGATGACGTCGCGGTACCACAGCGCGCTGTCCTTGGGCCGCCGCCGCTGGGTGGCGAAGTCGACGTGCACGAGGCCGAACTTGCGCCGGTAGCCGTCGGCCCATTCGAGGTTGTCGAGCAGGGTCCAGACGAGGTAGCCGCGTACCCGGGCGCCCTCCTCGACGGCCGCGCGCAGGGCGCGCAGGTGCTCCTCGATGAAGCTGATGCGCTCGACGTCGTGAATGCCGTCGCCGGTCACCACGTCCACGAAGTCGGCGCCGTTCTCGGTGATCATCAGATCGAGGTCGGGATGGTCGTGGGAGAGGCGCCGCAGGAGCAGGGAGAGGCCGCCCGGCACGATGGGCCAGCCCATGGCGGTGACGGCCGTGGGAACGGTGCAGAACAGCACGCCCTCGCTGCCCGGCCAGGCGGGGTCGGCGGGCTCGCTCGGCTGCGCCTGGACGACCAGCGGTGTGTAGTAGTTGACGCCGAGCAGGTCGAGGGGCTGGGCGATGGTCTGGAGGTCGCCGTCGCGCACGTGGCCGAGCCCGCCGTCGCGCTCGATGATCGGCAGCAGCTCGGCGGGGAGGGAGCCGCGCAGCATCGGCTCCAGGAACTGCCGGTTGGCCAGCGCGTCGATCCTGCGCACGGCCTCGGCGTCCTCGTCCGCGAGCGGCCGGTCGAAGTCGCTGACCTGGGCGGGCGTCATGACCGGCGAGAGGTTGAGCACCGCGCCGACCCTGGCCGCCCCGGCCGCGCGCAGGGCCTGCGTGGCCAGCCCGTGGGCGAGCAGCAGGTGGTGGGCGCTCCTGAACGCCGCCGCGGCCGATGCGCGGCCCGGCGCGTGGCTGCCGGAGCCGTAGCCGAGGAACGCCGCCACCCACGGCTCGTTCAGCGTGAACCAGGTGTCCACCCGGTCGCCCAGCCGCTCGTGCACGGCGGCGGCGTAGTCGGCGAAGTGCCGGGCCGTGTCGCGCGAGGGCCAGCCGCCCCGGTCTTCGAGCGCCTGCGGCAGGTCCCAGTGGTAGAGGGTGGCGTACGGCGTGATGCCCGCCTCACCCAGCTCGTCCAGCAGGCGGTCGTAGAAGTCGAGCCCGGCCGCGTTCGGCTTGCCGTCGCCCTGGGGGAAGACGCGCGCCCAGCTCACCGAGAACCGGTAGGCGGCCATCCCCAGGTCCTTCATCAGCCGCACGTCTTCGGCGTAGCGGTGGTAGTGGTCGCACGCCTCCGCCCGGTCGGCGGAGAAGGTGTCCCAGATGGACGGCAGACGGCCGTCGGCGGACGTCGCCCCCTCGATCTGGTAGGCCGAGGTCGACACTCCCCATACGAAGCCTTCGGGGAAGCCTGCGCTGCTCATTTCTGCGGATGCCCTCCGGTCACGGTCACGCCGCCCAGTCTCCCGCGTGCCGCTCGTCGCGCGCCAGCCTGGCCAGGCGGTATACAGAGCGCGTGGAACTGGACCGGCTCGATCGTGACATCATCGCAGCGCTCGTCGACGACGCCCGCCAGACCTATGCCGACATCGGCCACCAGGTGGGGCTGAGCGCGTCGGCGGTCAAGCGGCGGGTCGACCGGCTGCGCGAGGCGGGGGCGATCACCGGGTTCAGCGCGCGGGTGGCGCCGCGGGCGCTCGGCTGGACGACCGAGGCGTACGTCGAGCTGTTCTGCCAGGGCAAGACGAAGCCGTCGGACATCGCGCTGGCCGTGGCCAGATACCCCGAGGTGGTGGGCGCGGCCACGATCACCGGCGAGGCGGACGCGCTGCTGCACATCAGGGCCACGGACGTTCGCCACGTCGAGCGGGTGATCGAGCGCATCGCGGCGGAGTCGTTCGTGGTGCGGACCAAGAGCTCCATCGTGCTGTCGAGGCTGGTGGACGCACCTCCCGGCGCCTCCCCGCCCGAGCCGCGCAACGGATCGGGCACCTCTGCCTGAGAGACGCAACAGATCCGCGCGAACACGCAAGGTCAAGACCTTGGCTTGCCGAATCATGCGTTCCTAGGCTGTCCTCGTCTCCCCGAATGGGGATTTTCCCTGGTTAAGGACCCGATGGAGCGTTGCATGCCCAAACACTTCCTCATGTGCCGCCCGGACTACTTCACGGTCGAGTACGCGATCAACCCGTGGATGCATCCTGAGACCGGGGCGGACCGCGACCTGGCGGTCCGGCAGTGGGAGGGTCTGAAGTCCGCGTACGAGGAGCTCGGGCACGAGGTGAGCCTCATCGAGCCGATCGACGGGCTGCCCGACATGGTCTTCGCCGCGAACGGCGCCCTGGTCGTGGGCGGGCGCGTCTACGGCGCCCGCTTCGCCTACCCGCAGCGCGGTCCCGAGGGGCCCGCCTACCTGCGCTGGTTCGCCGAGCGCGGCTACCCGGTGCTGGAGCCGTCCCACGTCAACGAGGGCGAGGGCGACTTCCTCACGCTGGACGACGTCGTCCTGGCGGGCACCGGCTTCCGCACCGACGTGGTCGCCCACCAGGAGGCGCAGGAGTACCTGGGCCGTCCGGTCGTCTCGCTGACGCTGGTCGACCCGCGCTTCTACCACCTCGACACGGCGCTGTTCCCGCTCGACGGGCACAACGTCGCCTACTACCCCGCCGCCTTCTCTCCCGGCAGCCTCGCGGTGCTGCGCCGCATGTTCCCGGACGCGGTGCTCGCCACCGCCGAGGACGCCGGGGTGCTCGGGCTCAACGCGGTCAGCGACGGCACGAACGTGGTCGTCAACGCCGAGGCGTCCACCCTCCAGTTGGAGCTCAAGCGTCGTGGGTACGAGGTGATCCCGGTCGACCTGTCGGAACTGCGCAAGGCAGGCGGGGGCCCCAAGTGCTGCACACTGGAGATCAGGGGGGAGAACTGATCATGACCACCACCGCAGAGCTGATCGAAGTGAGCGAGCGCCGCAGCGCGCACAACTACCATCCGCTGCCCGTGGTGATCCACGAGGCCCACGGGGCCTGGGTCACCGACGTCGACGGCAGACGCTACCTGGACTGCCTGGCCGGCTACTCCTCGCTCAACTTCGGCCACGGCAACCCGAAGATCATCGAAGCCGCGAAGGAGCAGCTCGAACGGCTCACCCTGACCAGCCGGGCCTTCTACCACGACCAGTTCGCGCAGTTCTGCGCCGGTCTGGGGGACCTCACGGGCAAGGACCTGATCCTGCCCATGAACACCGGCGCAGAGGCCGTCGAGACCGCCATCAAGGTCGCCCGCAAGTGGGGCTACGAGGTCAAGGGCGTCGAGCCCGGCCAGGCCACGATCATCGTGATGGAGGGCAACTTCCACGGCCGCACCACGACGATCGTGAGCTTCTCCACCGACCCGGAGGCGCACGACAACTTCGGCCCGTACACGCCGGGCTTCCGGATCGTCCCGTACGGCTCCGCCGAGGCCGTCCGGCAGGCGGTCGACGCCAACACGGTCGCCGTGCTGGTCGAGCCGATCCAGGGCGAGGCCGGGGTGCTGGTGCCGCCGGACGGCTACCTGAGCGAGATCCGGGACCTGTGCTCGGCCGAGGGCCTCCTGATGATCGCCGACGAGATCCAGTCGGGGCTGGGGCGCACGGGCCGGACGTTCGCCTGCGACCACGAAGGGGTCGTGCCGGACATCTACGTGCTGGGCAAGGCGCTCGGGGGCGGTGTCGTACCGGTGTCGGCCATCGCGGCCAACCGTGACGTGCTCGGCGTCATCCACCCGGGGCAGCACGGCTCCACGTTCGGCGGCAACCCGTTGGCCTGCGCCGTGGCCAACGCGGTCATCGAGATCCTGAACACGGGCGAGTTCCAGGCCAGGGCCGCCAAGCTGGGCGAGGTGCTGCACGCGCGGCTGCGCGAGCTGATCGGCAAGGGCGTGGTCGAGGTGCGCGGGCGCGGGCTGTGGGCGGGCGTGGACATCGACCCGTCGCTGGCGACCGGGCGCGAGGTGTCCAAGGCGCTGATGAAGCGCGGCGTGCTGGCCAAGGACACCCACGGGTCCACGATCCGGCTGGCCCCGCCCATCGTCGTCTCCGAGGACGACCTCAACTGGGCCGTCGACCAGCTCGCCGACGCGGTCTACGAGCTGAAGACCCGCTGACCCGCCTGGGCCCGGCCGGGGACATCCTGCCGGGCCCGCGCGACAGAGGGCGTCACCGCGTGCCGGAGACCGCGCTTCCGCGCGCCCCGGCTACTCCGGCAGGAGCCACACGTGCATGCCGTCGGGCGCCTCGCCCGGCACGAACCCGTGCTCCTTCAGCTCGGACGAGAGCACCTCCCCCGCCGGCCAGTGGTTGACGCCCGCCACCTCGTCCTCGCTGACCACCGCGTCGCCCCGCAGGACCCGATAGACGAAGCGCGAGCTGACGCTCTCCCCCGCCACGTCGAGCACCTGCCCGGCGATCTCGTACGTGTGCCGGCCCACCTGGTAGGAGTCCATGACCGCGAGGTCGCCCGGCACGGGCGTGGCCCGCTCGTGCCAGTTGAACACCAGCCGCCCGCCGGGCACGAGCAGCCCGGCCAGCACCCGCCACAGCTCGGCCCGCTCGGCGGCGGCGAAGCTCTGCAGCACCGAGATCATCACGACGGCCTCGACCGGCTCGTCCACCCGCACGTCGAGGGCCCCGCACGGCAGCACGGTCACCCGGCGCAGGACGTCGGGGCCGAGCCCGGCCAGGCGGGAGACCAGCACCGAGCGCATGCCGAGCGACGGCTCGACGGCGTAGATCTCGGCCGGCGTCTCGCGGGCGATCAGCTCGGTGATCAGCCCGGTGCCCGCGCCCAGCTCGACCACGCTTCGCCCGACGCCCGTGAGCAGCGGGGACAGCAGCTCGCGCACCACGGGCACGTGGCCGTCCTCGTGCTGCAGGTCGTAGAAGGGCACGGCGGCGGCATAATGGTCAGCGGTCATGGGTGTCAGCCTAGGTCGGCCGAGTCGATCGGCCTGACGACCTCCCCGGTGGAGCCGTACCAGGTGACGCGGCCGGGCAGGGTGAGGATGGCCAGCGCGTTCTGGAACCAGGGCCCCTTGGTGATCCGCCAGCGGAACGGCGGGCGCGGCACCCCCGCCAGCCGCGCCAGCAGGCTGCCCATCAGCGTCGCCACCGAGAACTGGGTGAAGACGTTGGCCCAGCGCAGCAGGCGGCTGAGCGGGTTGCGGATGGGCGAGCAGACGATCTGGTGGAACTGCCCTCCGTCGGCCTTGGCCAGGTAGGAGTAGTGCACGTCGCCCGAGAGGATCAGCACCGGCTTGCCCAGGCCGATCAGCAGCCGGGCCAGGTCGTCGAACGAGCGCCGGAAGGCCGCCCAGTGCTCCAGGTCGATGGCCTGACGGAACGCCTCCGACCACCGCCGCACCAGCGGGCCCCACTTGCCGTCGCACAGGGCCTCGTTCCAGTTCTGTACGCCGTGCACGCCCTCGGGCAGCAGGAACGGGATCGACGAGCCGATGACCAGCCGCTCGGCCGGCCGTCGCACCTGCTCCTCCAGCCAGGCCCACTCCCCCGGGTCGAGCATGCGGCGGTCGCCGGGGGTGAGCTGCCGGGCGCACCGGGTGTCCACCATGATCAGGCGGGTGGGGCCGAGGTCGCGGGCGTAGCTCCAGCGGTTGCTGCCCGGCTCGGCGTCGGCCCGCTCGGCGAACGCGTCGAGCGCCGCCCCGCCGTCGCCCGCCATCAGCTTGGCCAGCAGCGGGTCGTCGGCGCGCTCGGCCGGCGAGAGGTTGCCGAGATGCTGGTAGATCCAGTACGCCCCCAGCCCCGCCACCACCCGGCGGGGCCACCACGGGGTCTGGGCCATCTGTTCGCGCCAGGGCTGGGAGGTGTTCCAGTCGTCGCGCAGGTCGTGGTCGTCGAAGATCATCGCGGTCGGCACGGTGGACAGCAGCCAGCGAATCTCGGTCTCGGTCCACGCCTGGCGGTACAGCTCGGCGTACTCCTCGAAGTCGGCGATCTCCCCCTGCGGCTCGCTGTTCCTGCGGGAGCGGATGTAGGCCAGCATGTCGGGCGAGGGGTTGTCGGCGTAGACCTGGTCGCCGAGGAGCAGCAGCAGGTCGGGCCACTCGTCCTCGCCCGCCTCCACGAGGTGCTCGCCGAAGGCGCGCAGGACGTCGTCGCCGTGCGTGCGTACGTGGGCGGCGTCGTGCGGGACGCTCGTCCGGCACGAGCCGAACGCCAGCCGCCTGGCCCCTTCGGCGGGCAGCAGCCGGATCCGGCTCGGCGGGCGACCCGCGAGCGGCCATACCGGCTCCCCGTCGAGCCGCACCGAATACGACGCGATATCCTGGGACAACGCAACGAGATCCACGATCGCGTAGTGGTGACCGTGCACGGTGAAGGTAGGCGACCGGTAAGTCCTGCCGTCCGCCTCGACGGCGACCGTGCAAGGGTCGGCGGTCTCCACCCAGATCGAGGCGCTGTCGGTGTCGACATGTCGCAGCATGGGCCCCACCACGAGTGCGGGCAATTTCTCCAACCCCCGATTCGACGATTCGGCACACTCTCGCCGGCAAGCCTGCCAGAGTGGCACGGTCCACAGCACCCGATCACCGGCTGGGATTTCTACCAAGAACTAGGCAAGGCCAAACCTCCCGCCTTAGGATGATCGTGACAACAACGCCCAAACGGGGAAGGCAATGGCGCTTTTTCCGCAAAAAGGGCGTACATACCAGGAGGAATTCCTGCCATGAGCATCATGGTGCCGTCAAAGACGCCGGCCCTGATCACCCCGGGCCGTCAGGCCCTCGACTCCGCGCTCCACCAACTCGACCAGGCCGCCGGGCAGCTCGGGCTCGACGACGGGCTCCGTACGATGCTGGCCACACCACGCCGCTCGCTGACCGTCTCGGTCCCGGTGCGGCGCGAGGACGGCACCCTGGACGTCGTCCAGGGCTTCCGGGTCCAGCACAACGTCTCACGCGGCCCGGCCAAGGGCGGGCTCCGTTTTCATCCCGCCACCGACATCCACGAGGTCACCGCGCTCGCGATGTGGATGACGTGGAAGTGCGCACTGGTCGGCATCCCGTACGGCGGCGCCAAAGGCGGCGTGGCCGTGGACCCGACCGGGCTCACCACCCGCGAGCTGGAGCGGCTGACCCGCCGCTACGTCAACGAGATCATGCCGCTGATCGGCCCGGAGAAGGACATCCCGGCCCCCGACGTCGGCACCGACGAGCAGACCATGGCCTGGATCATGGACACCTACAGCGTCACCGCCGGCTACTCGGTGCCCGGGGTGGTCACCGGCAAGCCGTTGACGCTGGGCGGCTCGCGCGGACGCGCGGGCGCGACCGCGCGCGGCGTGCAGATCACCACGCTGGCCGCGCTCGGCCGCTCGCCCGAGGGCGTGACCGTGGCCGTGCAGGGCTTCGGCAAGGTGGGCGCGCCGGCCGCGCAATACCTGTCCGACGCCGGGTTCAAGGTGGTGGCGGTGTCCGACGCCACCGGCGCCGTCCACAACGCCGGGGGCCTCGACCTCGCGCGGCTGCGTGCCTGGGTCGCCGAGTGCGGGGGCGTGCTCGGCTTCCCGCAGGCCGACGCGATGTCCCACGACGACCTGTTCGAGCTGGACGTCGACGTGCTCGTCCCGGCCGCGCTGGAGGGCGCGATCACCGAGGCGAACGCGCCGAGGATCCGCGCCCGCCTGATCGTCGAGGGGGCCAACGGCCCCACCACGCCCGAGGCCGACGAGATCCTCGCCGCGGGCGGCACGACGGTCGTGCCCGACATCCTGGCCAACGCGGGCGGGGTGATCGTGTCGTACCTGGAGTGGGTCCAGAACCTGCAGTCCTGCTCCTGGAGCGCCGGGGAGGTCGAGCTCAAGCTGCGCGACCTGATGCTCGACGCCTTCTCCGAGGTCACCTCGACAGCCGCCGACCGCGGTCTGACGCTCCGCCAGGCCGCGCACGTCATCGGCGTGGGCCGGGTGGCCGAGGCGCACCAGACGCGCGGCCTCTACCCGTGAGCGCGGCTCGGACAGCGCCGCGACTTTAGTAGCACGGGGCTCGCCCAAGGTTCGATGCCTGGGCGGGCCCCGTGCCGCGACCGTGGAGCCATGAGAGGTCTCATCAACTTCGTGGCCGTGATCGCCGTCATCCAGGGGCTCGCCGGTTTCGCCGGCCGCGTGTGGTTCGACAGCGAATGGGGGTTCCTGCACCGGCTCGTCGATCTGCCCGTGCCCGCCTACCTGGGCGTGGCCCTGGCCGGGGTGGTGGTGCTGATCTGGGTGGACAGCGCCAAGAACCGCGGTCAGGGCTGACCCGCCGCGGGCCCGGCAGGGCCGGTCAGAGCTGTGCCGCAGCGGGCTCGCCGGCGCTGGTCAGGGCCTTCGCGGGCTCGTCGAGGCTGGTCAGGGCCGCAGTTCGGCGTAGTCGAGCGCCTCCGCCAGGCTTTCCAGGTCGCGCATGAGCTGCTCGGTGCGCTCGCGCCCGAACGCCGCCGCGATCGTCCCCTGCTGCTCGGCCACGGCCCCGTCGATCCGGCCCAGCAACTCGGCTCCCCTGTCGGAGACGAACACCGCCACCCGCCGCCGATCGCCCTTCGACGGCCCCCGGTAGACCAGCGCCCGGTCGATGAGCCGGTCGACGGCCTTGGTGAGCGTGGGATGCGGCATCAGCACGGCCTCGGCCAGCTCGCCCATCGACTCGCCGCGGCCGTCGGCCAGGGCTCGCATGATCCGCCACTGCTCGACCGTGACGTCCTCACCGGCGAGCACCGCCGCCAGCCCGCGGTTGACGCTGCGCTCCGCACGGCTGAGCAGGTAGGCGAGCGAGGACCCGAGGCCGGAGGTGGTCATGAAAGGTCCCTTTCGTCGGGGGGCTAGAAGGGAGGATACTCGTCGGCGTGGCGGCGACAGTCGACCCTCTCGAAGCGCGGCTGCTCCCTTCCGAGGCGATCAGGATCGCCCTGATCGTCCCCGTGTCCGGGGTGCTCGGCCTGATGGGCCCCTGCGCGATCAACTGCGCCGTGCTGGCCGCCGAGGAGATCAACGCCCGGGGCGGCCTGCTGGGGCGGGCGGTCGAGCTGGTCCTCGTCGACGGCGGGCGGCCCGCGCGCGAGGTGGCGGCCGAGGTGGCCGGGCTGGTGCGCTCGGGCACGGTGGCGGGGGCGGCCGGGGCCCACGCCAGCGACGTGCGCGTGGAGGTGGTGGCCGCGATCGCGGGGCGGGTCCCGTTCGTCTACGCGCCGCCGTACGAGGGCGGGGGCCGCGCGCCGGGCGTCTACTTCCTCGGCGAGACCCCCGGCCGGCAGCTCGCCCCCGGCATCGAGCGGCTGGTCCGCACCGGGCGGGCGCGCCGGTGGTACCTGCTGGGCAACGACTACGTCTGGCCGCGCCTGGTGCACGCCGGCGCCCGCAGGCGGCTGCGCGCGGCGGGCGCCACGGTGGTGGGCGAGAGCCTCGTCGAGCACGGCGCGGCCGCCGGCCAGCTGGAGCGGGTGGCCGACGCCCGGCCGGACGCGATCCTGCTGACGCTGATCGGCAGCGACCTGATCGCCTTCAACCGCGCGTACGCGGCCTCCGGGCTCGGCGCGGCCCGGCTGTGCGCCGCGCTGGAGGAGCACGGCCTGCTGGGCATCGGCGGCGACGCCACCGGCGAGCTGTACGCGTCGATGGGCTACTTCCGCGACCTGCCGACCGAGGCCAGCCTCGGCTTCTCCGAGCGCTACGCGGCCAGGTTCGGCCACGACGCCCCCATGCTCAACGCCCACGGCCACGGCTGCTACGAGGCCGTGGCGATGCTGGCGGCCCTGTGCGCGCGGGCCGGTTCGCTGACGGTGCCCGCGCTGGACGCGGTGGCCGACGGCACCGCCATCACGACGGCGCGCGGCACGCTCACGCTCTTCGATCACCAGGTACGCCATCCCGTCCACCTCGGCAGGGCCGACGGCCTGAACTTCTTTCTAGAGAAACCTTTTCATTAGAAAGCTTTGGCTCTAAGGTGCCAATCACCCTCATGCACCAAGGAGCCGTTCATGAGCACAATCGAGCAGTTCGGCTACCGCCAGGAACTCCAGCGGTCCCTGGGATTCACCGATCTGATGATCTACGGCCTGATCTTCATGGTGCCGATCGCGCCCTTCGGCATCTTCGGCAGCGTCTTCACCGCCTCCCACGGGATGGTGGCGATGGCGTACGTGATCGGGCTGGTGGCGATGGCGTTCACGGCGCTGTCGTACGCGCAGATGGCGCGGGCCTTCCCGATGGCCGGATCGGTCTACACCTACGCCGGGCGCGGCATCGGCGCCCCGGTCGGCTTCCTCGCCGGCTGGGCGATCCTGCTGGACTACGTGCTCGTGCCGTCGCTGCTCTACCTGGTGGCCGGCACGGCCATGAACTCCTTCGTACCGCTTCCCGTCTGGGCGTGGCTGCTGGTGTTCGTGGTGCTCAACACGGTCGTCAACTACCTGGGCATCCAGATGACGGCCAAGATCACCCGGATCATGCTGGTCGCCGAGCTGGCCGTGCTGGCGATCTTCCTCGTCGTGGGCGGCATCGCGCTGGCCCAGGGCAAGGCGCAGACCGGCGCGCTCACCCCGCTCTTCGACCCCTCCTCCTTCTCCTGGGGCGTGGTGCTCGCGGCGGCGTCGCTGGCGGTGCTGTCGTTCCTCGGCTTCGACGGCATCTCGACGCTGGCCGAGGAGAACCGCGAGGACGCCCGCCGCCTCGGCCGCTCCATGGTGGCCGCGCTGGCGGTGGCGGCCGTGCTGTTCGTCGTCCAGACGTGGGTGGCGGCGCTGCTCACCCCCGACCGGGCGCGGCTGATCGCCGAGGGCGACGCCGCGGGGAGCGCGTTCTACGACACCGCCGCGTTCGCCGGCGGACCGTGGCTCGCCGTGCTCACCGCCGTGGCCACCGCCATCGCCTGGGGCTTCGCCAACTCGCTGGTGGCGCAGGCGGCCACCTCGCGGCTGCTGTTCGCGATGGCCCGCGACCGCCAGCTCCCCGCCTTCCTGGCCAAGGTGCACCCCAGGCACAGGGTGCCCGTCAACGCGACACTGCTGGTCGCCGCCGTCTCACTGGTGCTCGGCGTCTCCATGAGCATGCGCGAGAACGGCATCGGCGAGCTGACCTCCCTGGTCAACTTCGGCGCGCTGAGCGCCTTCCTGCTGCTGCACGTCGCCGTGGTCGTCCACTACGTGATCAGGCGGGGCAGCCGCAACTACTGGGCGCACCTGGTCGCGCCCGCGATCGGCTTCGCCGTCCTGGTGGCGGTCGTGATCAACCAGAACGTGGCGGCCCAGTGGGTCGGCGGCATCTGGCTGGCCCTCGGCCTGGTCGTCCTCGCCGTGTCGTACCTGCTGGGCCGTAGGCCCGCCCTTCCCACTGAGGTCAAGTGAACGTCGGAGGTCAAGTGAACGTGGAGGTCCAGTGAACGTCGTCTCCTACCACCCCTCGCCGGAGGAGCTGAGCTACACCTTCGGGGGACGCCCGGCCATCGGCCGGGTACGGCCGGGCACGATCATGGAGCTGTACACCGAGGACTGCTTCGGCGGCCGGGTCACGACCGTCGCCGACCTGCCCTCGCGGGTGTGCGAGTTCCCCTACCTGAACCCCGTGACCGGCCCGTTCCACGTCGAGGGCGCCGAGCCGGGCGACACGCTGGCCCTGCACTTCATCGCGATCACCCCGGCCAGGGACTGGGCGGTGTCCACGACGTTCCCCCACTTCGGCGCGCTGACCGGGACGCACACCACGGCCATGCTCCAGCCGCCGCTCGCCGAGCGGGTCTGGCGCTACGACATCGACCTGGAGCGGAACGTCGCCGTCTACCACGCCCGCAACAGCGACTTCAGCGTGGCGCTGCCCCTCGACCCGATGCACGGCACCGTCGGCGTGGCCCCCGGCGCGAACGAGGCCCGCATGACCATCACCCCCGACGCGCACGGCGGCAACATGGACACCCCCGAGCTGCGCGCGGGCGTCACCGTCTACCTGGGGGTCAACGTCGAGGGCGGGATGTTCTCGATCGGCGACGGCCACGGGCTGCAGGGACACGGCGAGGTCTGCGGGACCGCGGTCGAGTCGGCCATGAACACCGTCGTCGCGGTCGAGCTGATCAAGGGCGTGGCCACGCCCTGGCCGCGGCTGGAGGACGACCTGCACCTGATGTCCACCGGGTCGGCCCGGCCGCTGGAGGACGCGTACCGGATCAGTCAGCACGACCTGGTCACCTGGACCTCCGAGCTGACCGGGCTGGACACCCTCGACGCCTACCAGCTCGTCAGCCAGGCCGGGCAGGCGCCGGTCGGGAACGTGTGCGACACCAACTACACGATGGTCGCCAAACTGCCCAAGGCGTATCTGGGGGCGACGGCGGTGTACGAGTCGGCGCACGCCCGGCTGCGCGCGCTGGGTTCCGCGTACACAAGTTAGGGTAAACATTGATGTCGCAGGTCAAGGCACTGATCATCTTCGCCATAGAGTGTGAGGGTGCTCAGGTTGGTGCTGTCTCTGGTCCTGCTCGATCCAGTTGCCGTCAACGAGGTGGCGCAACGCAACGTCCCCGCTCCCAGCATCCTCACCCCTGACGGCGACCGCCTGGGCTACGCGCCGGTCCCGCGTCCCTACACGGGGGCGCGGCGGCTGGCCGGGGTGCTGCTCGGCCGCGACCCGGTCGCCAAGACCGACGTCCTGTGCGGCGGCACGGTGATCGGCTCGCGCTCCCGCAGCCTCGTGCTGACGGCCGCGCACTGCCTCTACCACGACGGGCGGCTGCTCGAGCACCTCGCGTTCCTGCCGGGGTTCGACCGGGGGCGGCCCCGGCTGGGGGTCTGGCCGGTCGTCCGCACGTGGGTGCCGGCCAGGTGGCGCACCCGGCCGTACTCGCCGGACCTGCTGCCGTACGACGTGGGCCTGGTCGGCGTCGTACGCCGCAAGCGCCCGCTGGAGGCCGTGACCGGGCGCGGGCTGCGGACGCTCAGCACCACCCGGGGGACCGAGCTGCGCGGGCTCGAGCTGCTCGGCTACCCGGCGGGCAAGGGCTACCCGGGCACGACGATGTACCGGTGCCTGGGCGACACGGTCGAGGGCATCGCGGAAGGGCCGGGGGTGATGGTCACCCACAACTGCCACGCCGCCGCCGGTGGCAGCGGCGGCCCCGCGCTGTACGGCGGTGCGGTGGCGGGGGTCGTGTCGTCGTCCAGCCCGCTGAGCGACCGCAAGGGTTACACCGTGCTGACCCGGCTGGGCGGCCGGAGCTTCGAGCGCCTGCTCGCCAGGGCCGACCGCGAGATGCGACTCACCCCGGCGACCTGACGCCTCCCCTGGTCAGGCCGTCCGCCTGACGACTTCTGCCATCAGGCCGTCCGCCTGACGACTTCCTCGCACAGCGCGTGGGTGGCCAGGGCGTCGGCGGCGTCGACGCGGCGGCCCTCGCGGACGGCGGCCAGGAACTCCAGGGAGATCTGCTCGATCCCGCGCTGCCTGGCCACCGGCACCCAGTCGGGCCGCCGGGCCAGCCGCTCGCCGCCCTGGTAGTCGACGACGTCGCCGAGGTTCACCACCCGCCGCTTGACGCCGTCGCCCATGGCCTCGCAGGTCTCCTCCGCGGCGCCGCTCATCCGGTTCATCACCCCGATGGCGGTGAAGCCGTCACCCGACAGCTCCAGCACGATGTGCTCGATGAGCCCGTCGCGGACGCGGGTCCTGATCGTGGTGCCGGTGACCTCGCCGGGGACGAGGAACCTGAGGGTGTCGGCCACGTGGATGAAGTCGTCGAAGACGGCCCGGCGCGGGGAGTCGGGCAGGCTGTGGCGGTTCTTCTCCATGACGACGAGGTGGCGGGGGTGGGCGGCCAGCTCCGCGTAGCCGGGGGCGTGGCGGCGGTTGAACCCCACCATCAGCGACCTGTCCACGTCTCTGGCCAGGCGGACGAGCTGCTCGGACTCGGCCAGCGTGTAGGCGATCGGCTTGTCGACGTACACGTGGATCCCGGCGCTGAGCAGCGGCTCGACCAGCTCGGGATGGGCGTCGGTGGCGGCGTGCACGAACGCGGCGTCGACCCCGGCCTTGATCACCTCATCCAGGCTCGTGGACCGGGCGGCGATCCGGTAGGTGTCGCCGAGCCGGTCCAGCCGTGCCTCGTTGCGGGTGCACAGGTGCAGGTCGAGGGCGGGCTGGGCGGCCAGCACGGGCAGGTACGCCTTCTCCGCGATGTCGCCGAGGCCGATCATGGCTATCTTCACCCGTCGAGCGTAGCCTTGAGCGCTTCGTCGATCGGCGTGGGCGCGACACCGAACGTCCGCTGGAAGGCCGAGGAGTCGAGCACGAACGGCGCGGTGAACTGGTAGCGCGTGTGGGACAGTTCGCCGAGCATCGGCGAGAACAGCCCGGCCACCCTGACCAGCGGCCACGGCAGCACGGCCATGCGGGGCGCGGGCCGGCCCAGCAGCGCGGCCATGCGCTCCCCCACCTGGCGCAGGGTCAGCGGCTCGGCGGTGGGCACGTGCCAGGCGCGGCCCCAGGCGCGCTCGTCGCCACCGGCCGTGATCAGGGCGTCGGCCACGTCGGGCAGGTACGTCCAACTGTGCGGCACGTCGGCGGGCCAGACCAGCGGGATCGTCTTTCCCGCCTTGAGCGGCGCGAGGAACCGGTCGCCCAGGTAGCCCTGGTCGGTGGCGCCGGGGCCGAAGTAGTCGGAGCCGCGGACCTCGGTGGCCCTGATGCGGCCGGCCTCGTGGGCGGCCAGGGCGTCGTTCCACATCGTGGTGCGTACCCGGAACTTGGGGTCGGAGGAGGCGAGCGGCAGATCCTCGGTCATGGGGACCGAGACGGGGCCGTACGGGTAGAGGTTGCCGAGCATCGCGTACACGGCGCCGCTCGCCTCGGCGGCGGTCAGGAAGGAGGCGGCCATCGGCGGCCAGTCGGTGAGCCAGCGGTGGTACTGCGGGTTGACGCAGTTGTAGAGGACGTCGGCCCCCTCGCACAGCTCGGTCAGCCGGGCCCGGTCCGCGACGTCGGCGGCCACCTTGACCGCGCCCTCCGGGCCGCTGCCCGACCTAGTCACGACGACCACCTCATGGCCCCGCGCCAGCAGCTTGACGGCCACGTGCCGGCCGACCTGGCCGGAACCGACGACGACGTGCTTACCCATGATCAGACCTCGTTCCAGACGATGCGGAGAACCGCGTTGACGACGAAGAGTACGGAGAAGATCGCGGCGGACGTGACCAGCCCCGAGGCGTAGAGCGCCAGGGCGCCGCCGCCGAACCAGAGGATCTCCAGCGCGGCGCGGGCCGGTCCGGTCAGCGGGAGGATGGCGTTGACGCCGCCGCCCGCCCCGAACAGGGCCCACGCGAGCACGAGGAGCGCCGGCCCGCCGAGCCCGGCCAGCAGCTTGAGCCCCCAGTGCGGGCTGACGGTGAAACCCCAGTATCCCGCCGAGACCAGCACGCCGAGCTCCAGGAGGAACATCAGCAGGGCGTTGGCGTTCTTGGCCAGGGCGGGCATCGGAGCCTCCGGGTCAGGCGTTCGCTTTCGAGAGCAATGCTCTCTCAATAGAGCGGTGTTCGTCAAGAGCAGTGCTCTCGTTTTTTGGCACCGCTCTGATAGTCTGGCCCCCATGACCGCCAGCCGTACCGCAAGAGAACGCGTCAGGGCCGAGCTGACCAGGGAGATCACCGACATCGCGCGGCGCCAGCTCGCCACCGAGGGAGCCGGCGGCCTGTCGCTGCGGGCCGTGGCGCGCGAGATGGGCATGGTCTCCTCGGCCATCTACCGCTATTTCCCGAGCCGGGACGACCTGCTCACCGCGCTGATCATCGACGGCTACAACGCGCTCGGCGAGGCCGTCGAGCGGGCCGAGGCCACCCAGCCCCGCGAGGGCTTCCGCCGCCGCTGGCTGGCCGTCTGCCACGCGGTGCGCGACTGGGCGGTGGCGCACCCCCACGAGTACGCGCTGATCTACGGCTCCCCCGTGCCCGGCTACCACGCGCCAGAGGACACCATCGAGGCCCGCTCGCGCGACGTCATCGTGATGGGCCGCATCGTCTCCGACGCCTGGCGGGCGGGCGCGCTGATCGCCCGCGACGCCGAGCTACCGCCCGAGCTGGAGGCGAAGGCGGCCGATCTGAGCGCGCTCATGCCCGAGGTGCCCGAGGCCATCGTCTGGCGTGCCCTCTCGGCGTGGACCGCGTTGTACGGATGGGTCAGCTTCGAGGTGTTCGGCCAGTTCAACAACGTCTTCGAGGACCGGCGCCCGGCGTACGAGCACGCCATGCGGCTCATGGCGGACACCATGGGGCTTGCTCAGTAAGACTTACTAAGTTTTACTTAATACATGGCACGCAGGACACAAGAGCTGGGCCGCTTCACGGACGTGGCGCTGCTGGTGCTCATCAGCCTCGCGGAGGGGCAGAAGCATGGCTACCGCATGATCGGTGACATCGAGGAGTTCTCGGGCACGTCGCTGGAACCGGGCACCCTCTACGGGGCGCTGATGCGGCTGGAGGAGCGCGGCTGGATCGAGGCGGTGCAGACGGCCGAGCGGCGCAAGCCGTACCGGATCACCGAGAGCGGGCGCGACGCGCTGCGCGAGCAACTCGCCACACTGCGCCGGGTCGAACAGGCGGGCAACAGGCGCGTGGCTTGGGGGCAGGCGTGATGCGGGCGATGGCACGGGCCGTGCTGAGGCTCTACCCGAAGCCGTGGCGGCGGCGCTACGCCGACGAGGTGGCCGAGCTGGTCGCCGCCCGGCCGGTCCGCGTACGCACGGTGCTCGACCTGGTCGCCGGCGCCGCCGACGCCTGGCTGCACCGCAGGCGCATCCCCGGGGCCGAGCCCCTCAGGATCCGGATCCCGCTCGCGTTCCTGCTGCCCGTCGCCGCCTACGGGCTGCTCACCCTGTGGAACCCCGGCGTACGCGACGTGCCCAGCCTCCACGGCGTCTGGGCCCAGGCGGCCGGTCTGGGGACGACCGCCGAACACGTGGCCAGGACGGCGACGTCACTGTTCGTCGCGGCGGCCGCGACCGGCGTGCTGTCGGTGATATCGCTGCTGATCAGCTCGTTCGGCGCCCTGGGGCGGCCGTCCGCCGGCGCCGTCACGCGCCGCACCGCGCGAGGGGTGGTCATGACCGCCCCGGTCATCGCCCTACCGGTGTGGCTGGTCTGCGACCTGTTCTACCGGATGGTCCACGCCGACGTCGGATACCCCGTCGGGCCGCTGGGCGACGCGATGCTCGGCGGCTTCATGGCGCCGCTCGTGCTGGCGCTGGTGCTGCCGCTGCCGTCGATCGCGGCCCGCACCCCGGCGCTCGGGCCCGACGTACGCGGGAGCGGCGCCACGCTCGCGGTGGCCGCCATCCTGAACGCGCTCGGCTGGCTGGCCGTGGCCGCCCTGCTGGCCATGGGCCTGACGCAGGCGTCACCGGGGTTCCTGGCGGCGACGGCGGTCAGCGCGCTGGTCAGCATCGGGATGGCGACACTGGTCGCGAGGAGCGCGCTCAGGCAGGGCCGCGCCACCCTGGGCCAGCTCACCCTCGGGTAAAGGGCCACGCTGGACCGGCTCGGCCTCGCGTAAGGGGCGCGGCCTGTGGCAGGCCGCGCCCCCTTTCGCCCTCACCTGTGGTCAGCGCGGTCAGTCCGTCACCGTGTCACCGCGTCACCGCGGCGCTGCGTCAGCGCGAGGCGCGGTTGACCGCGGAGATGATGGCCTTGAGTGAGGCCGTGGTGGTGTTGGCGTCGACGCCCACGCCCCACAGCACCTGCCCGTTGGCCTCGCACTCCAGGTAGGAGGCGGCCTTGGCGTCGGTGCCCGCGCTCATCGCGTGCTCCACGTAGTCGAGCACCCGCACCTGGATGCCGACCCCCGCGATGGCGTCGATGAAGGCCGAGATCGGGCCGTTGCCGGTGCCGGAGATCTCCCGGATCTCCCCGTCGAGGCGTACGTCGGCGCTGATGCGGTCTTTGTCGTCGACGGTCGACTCGTGGCGGTGGGCCATCAGGCTGAGACGGCCCCAGCGCCTGGCCGGGTTGGGCAGGTATTCGTCGCGGAAGATCTCGAACATCGCCGCGGGGCTGATCTCGCCGCCCTCGCTGTCGGTACGCGCCTGCACGACCTTGGAGAACTCGATCTGCAGCCGCCGCGGCAGGTCGAGCTGGTGGTCGGCCTTCATGATGTAGGCCACCCCGCCCTTGCCGGACTGGCTGTTGACCCGGATGACGGCCTCGTACGAGCGCCCGATGTCCTTCGGGTCGATGGGCAGGTAGGGCACCGCCCAGGAGAACTCGTCGACCGGCACGCCCGCGGCCGCCGCGTCGCGGTCGAGGTGCTCCAAGCCCTTCTTGATCGCGTCTTGGTGGGAGCCGGAGAAGGCGGTGTAGACCAGCTCGCCACCCCACGGGTGGCGCGGGTGCACGGGCAACTGGTTGCAGTATTCGGTGACGCGGCGGATCTCGTCGATGTCACTGAAGTCGATCTCGGGGTCGACGCCCTGCGAGAACAGGTTCATCCCCAGGGTGACCAGGCAGACGTTGCCGGTGCGCTCGCCGTTGCCGAACAGGCAGCCCTCGATGCGGTCGGCGCCGGCCAGGTAGCCCAGCTCGGCGGCGGCCACGGCGGTGCCCCGGTCGTTGTGCGGGTGCAGCGACAGCACGATCGAGTCGCGGCGCTGGAGGTGGCGGTGCATCCACTCGATCTGGTCGGCGTAGACGTTGGGGGTGGCCATCTCGACCGTGGCGGGCAAGTTGATGATCACCTTGCGGTCGGGGGTGGGCTGCCACACGTCGTTGACGGCGTCGCAGATCTCGACGGCGTATTCCAGCTCGGTGCCGGTGAACGACTCGGGCGAGTATTGGAAGTACACGTCGACGTCGGTGGCGTCGGCCAGCTTCTTGACCAGTTTGGCGCCCTCGACCGCGATGGCGGTGATGCCCTCTTTGTCCTGGCCGAAGACGACGCGGCGCTGCAGGGTGGAGGTCGAGTTGTACAGGTGGACGATGGCCCGCCCGGCGCCCTCGATGGCCTCGAAGGTACGCTCGATCAGCTCGGGCCTGGCCTGCGTCAGCACCTGGATGACCACGTCGCCGGGGATGCGGTCTTCCTCGATGATCTGCCGGACGAAGTCGAAGTCGGTCTGCGAGGCGGCCGGGAAGCCCACCTCGATCTCCTTGTAGCCCATGCGTACCAGCAGCTCGAACATCTGGAGCTTGCGGTGGGAGTCCATCGGATCGATCAGGGCCTGGTTGCCGTCGCGCAGGTCGACCGCGCACCAGCGCGGCGCCTCGGTGATGACCTTGTCGGGCCAGGTGCGGTCGGTCAGCCGGACGGGCTCGAACGGCTGGTAGCGATGGATCGGCATGGGGCTGGGCTGCTGGGCGGTCATGGCTGGTGCTCCTCGTCGGTCTCAGAAAGGAAGCGGCCGACGCGCATGGCTCGCTCCGCGGCGAGGGAGCCGGCCTTAAAGGCCCCCGCCGCGGCAGCTAAGAAGCAGCCCGCGCAGCATGCCATGAACGCTACCAGACGTCTCGGAGTGGACCGTGCAACATCTCGAATCTTGAGAAACCGCTGCTCATCGCGGAGGCACCGGCGGAGACCGCCGTGTGCTTCCTGGCGGTGACTAGAGTCGAGGACATGCGAGACGACGAGATTCTCACCACGATCAGCGCTCTGGTCACCGAGGAGCGCGAGCTGCGTGACCGGCTCTCCGCAGGCCAGGTCACCACCGACGAGGAGCACGCGCGCGTCAAGGAGCTGGAGTCCGCGCTCGACCAGTGCTGGGATCTGCTGCGCCAGCGCAGGGCCAGGCGCGGCGCGGGCGAGGACCCCGACGGCGCCGTCGCCCGCCCGGCCACCGAGGTGGCGAACTACCGGCAGTGAGCGCGCGCCAGGGTCGATGAGCTGGGGTCGACGAGCCCGTGCCGATGAGCCGGGGCTGATGAGCCGGAGCCGTGGAGCTGGGGCCGATGAGGCGGGTCGATATTCGGTGGCGGAGGCGGGCGCGCCTGCGTTTTGCTGGCCCCATGCGGATCCAGCCGATCGACCTCGACGACCCCGGTGACCTGGTCACGGGCCTGCACGACGCGTTCGTGACGGGCAGCGACGAGGACGCGGGCCCCATGGTCTCCCTGCCCATGTTCTCCCACCTGGTCACGACGGGCGGGGCGGGCGAGCGCGCGGAGGCGTGGGTGGTGACCGAGGGCGGCAAGGTCATGGGCGGCTACGCGCTGGCGCTGTCCCAGCACGACAACACCCACATGGGCTGGCTGTTCCCCCTGGTGGTGCGGCCCGAGCGGCGGGGCCGGGGCCTCGGTGAGGCGTTGTTCGGCCACGCGGTCGAGCGCCTGCGCGCGCACGGCCGTACGCTGCTGCTGGGCGAGGCGCTGGCGGGCAGCTCGGGCGCGCGCTTCGCCGCCGCGCGCGGGATGACGGTCGCGCTCGCGCAGGCCCGCCGCACGCTCGACCTGCGTACGGCCGACTGGGCCGCGCTCGAACGCCTGCGCCCCGAGGTGGACGGCTACCACCTGGAGCGCTGGATCGGCCCGGCGGGCCCCGAGCTGCTGGACGACCTGGCCACGCTCATGGGCGGCATGAACGACGCCCCGCGCGACGCCGACATCGAGGACATGCGGTTCTCCGTCGACCGCCTGCGGGCCCGCGAAGAGTCCCTCCCGCTCACCCGCCGCACCTGCTACACCATGATCGCCAGGCACTCGTCCGACGGGGCCCCCGCCGGCTACACGCGCGTCCTCCTCGACGCCGACCGTTCCGACGGCTGGGGCCACCAGTCCGACACGGCCGTGCTGCGCGAGCACCGCGGCCACCGCCTGGGGCTGCTCCTCAAGGTCGCCAACCTGCTGTGGCTGCGCGAGCACGAGCCCCACCTCGAACGCGTCATCACCTGGAACGCCACCTCCAACGCCCACATGCTGGCCATCAACGAGGCGATGGGCTTCCAGCTCTTCGACGAGTGGAGCGAGTGGCGGCTGGCGCTCTGACGGCCCGCCGAGGCCCACGGTCTCGAAAAGGGGGTGGCAGCCTGCCGTTGCGGTGGCGTTAAGCGTGCGTAAGAAATCATGTTAAGCGGACGTTAGATCTGACGCCGCCTCCCTTGCCCGAACATCCTTCTGACACGAGGCTCTGACCCAACTACCCCCCAGGAGCCATCCAGGAGGTTCTTCGTGAGCAAGGCACGCGTGCCGTGGAAGGCCGTGCTCGGCGGTTCCGTCGGCAATCTGGTCGAGTGGTACGACTGGTTCGTCTACAGCAGCTTCGCCGTCTACTTCGCCGCCTCCTTCTTCCCCGAGGGCAACGACACGGCCAAGCTGCTCAACACGGCCGCCATCTTCGCCGTCGGCTTCTTCATGCGCCCGCTCGGCGGCTGGCTGCTCGGCCGCTACGCCGACAGGAAGGGCCGCAAGGCGGCGCTCACGCTCACCGTCACGCTCATGTCGGCCAGCGCCCTGCTGATCGCCATCGCCCCGACCTATGAGGCGGTCGGCTACTTCGGGGCCCTGGTGCTGGTGGTGGCCCGCCTGCTGCAGGGCCTGTCGGTCGGCGGCGAGTACGCGGCCAGCGCCACGTATCTCACCGAGGCCACACCGCGCGGGCGGCGCGGCTTCGCCTCCAGCTTCCAGTACGTCTCCATGACCGCCGGCCAGCTCGTCGGCCTCGGCCTGCAGATCGTCCTGCAGAACACGATGACCCAGGAGGCCCTGAACTCCTACGGCTGGCGCATCCCGTTCGTGGTCGGCGCCGCGGCCGCCGCGGTCGTGTTCTACCTGCGCCGCAGCCTCCTGGAGACGGAGGCGTACGACGAGGAGGAGCGCGAGGTCAAGCAGGCCGACCGCGGCACGATCGCGCAGTTGCTCACCCACAAGAGGGAGGCGCTGCTGGTCATCGCGCTGACGATGGGCGGCACGGTCGCGTACTACACCTACACGACCTACCTCACGAAATACCTGTCGAACACGGCCGGCCTGCCCAAGGAGACGGCCACGCTGGTGAGCTTCTGCGCGTTGTTCGTCTTCATGTGCCTGCAACCGGCGGCGGGGGCGCTGTCGGACCGGATCGGGCGCAGGCCGTTGCTGATCACGTTCGGGATCGGGTCGATGGTGGGCACGGTGCCGCTCATGACCGCGCTCGGCGGGGTCGGCGGCTTCGGCGGCGCGCTGGTGCTCTCGCTCGCCGGGCTGCTCGTCGTCACCGGCTACACCTCGATCAACGCCGTGGTGAAGGCCGAACTGTTCCCGACCAACATACGCGCGCTCGGCGTGGCCCTCCCGTACGCGATCGCGAACGCCCTGTTCGGCGGCACCGCCGAGTACGTGGCGCTGTGGTTCAAGGACAACGGCATCGAGTCGGGCTTCTTCTGGTACGTCTCCGGTCTCGCCGCCGTGTCCCTCGTCGTCTACCTCACCATGCGCGAGACCAGGGACGCCGCGCTCTCCCGGGCCGAGCAGGCCACGGAGGAAGCGCTGCCGTCGCGCGTCTAACCTGGCGACATGCGCGTTCTCCTGGTCGAGGACGACGATCGGCTCGCCTCGGCGCTCACCACGGCCCTCGCCCGGCACGGCCACCAGGTCGCCAGGACGGGCCTGGCCGTCGACGTCCTCCGCCTGGCGGGGGGCGTCGACTTCGTCCTGCTGGACCTGGGTCTGCCCGACATGGACGGGCTCGATGTGCTGCGCCGCCTGCGACGGGTGTCGGTGGTGCCGCTGATCGTGGTCACGGCCCGTACCGAGGAGCGCGAGGTGCTGCGCGGCCTGCGCTCCGGGGCCGACGACTTCCTGGTCAAGCCGTTCCGCACGGTCGAGCTGATGGCCCGCATGGAGGCGGTCGTACGGCGCGGCACCCGCCCGCGCCCGCCCCGCGACGACGTGGTGAGCGTCGGCGACGTGCGCATCGACCTGGAGTCCCGGCAGGTCACGGTGGCCGGGGAGCCGGTGACGCTGACCCGGCGCGAGTTCGACCTGCTGGCGCTGCTGGCGCGCGAGCCGGGCGTGGTGCGCGGCAGGGAGGAGATCCTCGACGAGGTCTGGGGCGACCCGCTGCTGTCGGCCTCGCGCTCGCTGGACGTGCACGTGGCCAACCTGCGCTCCAAGACCGGCCGGCCCGGCCTGGTGGAGACGCTGCGCGGGACCGGCTACCGGCTGGGCTCGACGGCGTGAACTCGCGGCTGGTGATCACGTTCACGACGCTGATCGTGTTCCTGGTCGCGGCGCTGGCGGTGCCGCTGGGGCTGGCCTACGCCTCGCACCGGACGAACCGGCTGCTGCTCGACCGCCGCGCCGACGCCACCCGCTTCGCGGAGCTGGCCGACCAGGCGGCCCGCGACGACGACCACGCGGGCCTGGTCTCCGAGGTCGACCGCTACGCCGACCTGTACGGCGCGGCCGTGCGCGTCCGCGACCGCGACGGCTCCGTCGTGCTCACCGCGGGGCGCTTCGAGGCCGACGACCGCGAGGCGGTGCGGCTGGCGCTGTCCGGCCGCACGACCGAGGACCTGCCCACGGTCAGCCCGTTCGGCCCGGCCACGGTGCTGCTGGCCGAGCCGGCCGGGCGCGACGCGCAGGTGTCCGGGGTGGTGCTGCTGCAGGCCCCGACCGACCGGGCCCGGCTGGACGTGTCGCTGGTGTGGGGCGGGCTGGCGCTCGGCGCGATGGTCGCGCTGGCCTACTCGGTGCTGGCGGCCCGGGGGCTGGCCCGCTGGATCCTGCGGCCGGTCACCGAACTCGACCGCACCACGCGGGCCATCGCGCAGGGCAGGCTGGACGCGCGGGCCCACCCCGGCGTCGGCCCCTCGGAGCTGCGGCGACTGGAGGAACGCTTCAACGCGATGGCCGACGCGGTCGCCGGCGCGATGGCGCGGCAGCGGGCGTTCGTGGCCGACGCCTCCCACGAGTTGCGTACCCCGCTGACCGTGCTCGGGCTGCGGCTGGAGAACCTGGAGCCGCATCTGCGGCGCGAGGGGACGGCGGAGTTCGAGGAGGCGATGGGCGAGCTGGACCGACTGGCGCTGCTGGTGGAGGACCTGCTGACGCTGGCCCGGGTGGAGGTGGGCGCGGGGGCCGAGGGCAGGGAGGCCGAGCTGGGGGCGCGGCTGGCGGCCTGGCGGGAGGTGTACGCGGCCAAGGGCGTACGCCTGGTGGCCGACCTGCCCGAACCCGCCCCCGTGCCGGAGGCGGCGGCCAGGATCGCGGACATCGCCCTGGACAACGCCCAGAAGTTCGTCCCCGAGGGCGGCACGGTGACCGTCGCGCTGGCGGACGGCGTGCTGCGCGTGACGGACGACGGGCCCGGCCTGAGCGAGGAGGAGCGGGCGCAGGCGCCGGGCCGGTTCTGGCGCTCCGGCGCCCACGCGAACGTGCCGGGCAGTGGCCTGGGCCTGGCCATCGCCGCCGAACTCGCCGACGCGTCCGGCGCCGCGCTCCGCCTGCTCCCGGCCGCGCCGCACGGCCTGACGGTCGAGCTGCGCCTCCCGGCGCATCCGCCGAAGCCGCCTCAGCCGTAGACGGACCGGTAGTAGTGGGCGGCTCCCGGGTGCAGGGGCACGACGCCGGTGCCGATGGCGTACCGCCTGTCGAGCCGCCCGCCGGGGGCCGACGGCGCCTGGAGCCGGTCGCGGGCCAGGAACAGCGTCTCGGTGATCGTGTACGCCAGGTCGGCCGGCAGGGACGTCCGGCACATCAGGTAGCTGGGCGTTCCGATGGTCGGGACGGGCTTCGCGCCGCCGTACGCGCCCGCCGGGACCGAGGCGTGCTCGTACACGGGGCCGTACCCCCTGCGCAACACCGGCACCAGCGGCTCCAGCGGCAACAGCCGGAGGCCGCCGAGCGCCGCCAGCGCGGGCGTGGGCACGCCGCCCGACCAGAAGAACGCCTCGACCCGCCCGCTCCGCAGCGCCTGGATGGACGGGTCCAGCCCCAGCCGGGAGATCTCGGGCGGCCGCTCCAGCCCGGCGGCGGCCAGCACGCGGGTGGCGGTCACCGCGGTGCCCGACCCCTCCAGGCCGACGGAGACGGCCCGCCCGGCCAGCTCCCCCACCCCGGTGATCGCCGAGTCGGCGGCGACGACGAGGTGCACGTAGTTCATGTACATGCGGGCCAGGGCGGAGACGGGCTGGTGGCGTACGCGGACCGCGTCGTCGGCGCTGTCGGCCAGCGCGAACCCCACGTCGGCCCGCCCGTCGGTCATCATGGTCAGGTTCTGGACGCTGGCGGCGGTGCCCAGCACGCGCACGCCCAGCCCGTCGCGCCGCAGCTCCCCGGCCAGCCGGTCGCCGAGCTGCCCGTACGGGCCGCCCGCCAGCCCGGTCGCCAGCCGCAGCTCCGGCCACGCCGCGCCGCCGCCCGAGCAACCGGCCGCGAACACGGCCAGCCCCAGGAACGCGCGGCGGGATATCAACATGAACTCACGCTATCCCGTGGAGCAGAATGGACAATGTGCCGACCATCGCCCGCCTGCGCATCTCCCCAGAGCTGAGGATGTTCCTGCCCGTGGCCCGCCGCCAGGAGTGGCAGGAGGTGACCCCCGACGGCACCTCCACGCTCGGGCACCACGTCGAGTCGCTCGGCGTGCCGCTCACCGAGGTGGGTCCCATGGTGGTCAACGGCCGGGGCGTGCCGCCCGCGCACCAGCTCGTTCCCGGCGACGTGGTCGACGTGCAGCCGGTGCCGCGTCCGCAGCAACTGCCCGAGGAGCCGCGTTTCCTGCTGGACGTGCACCTGGGCACGCTGGCGCGGCGGCTGCGCCTGCTGGGCATCGACGCCGCCTACCACAACGACATGGACGACCCGGCGCTGGTGGTGCAGGCCAACGAGGAGCGGCGGGTGCTGCTCACGCAGGACCGCGGCCTGTTGCGCCGCCGCGCGCTGTGGCTGGGCGCCTACGTCCGCGGCTCCGCCCCCACCGACCAGCTCCGCGACCTGCTCGAACGCTTCGCCCCGCCGCTGCGCCCGTGGACCCGGTGCACGGCCTGCAACGGCGAGCTGCTGGCGGTGCGGAAGGGCGAGGTCGAGCCGTTGCTGGCGGCGGGCACCCGGCGCAGCTACGACGTCTACGGCCGCTGCGCCGTCTGCGGCCAGGTCTACTGGCACGGCGCCCACAGCGGCCACCTGGAGGAGATCGTCAGGACGGCCAGGGCCTGGACCGCGTGACCCCCGCCACCCGCGGCGGGGGCGCTCACACGGCCAGCAGCCGCTGGACGTCCTCCCGGTGCAGGTCCTCGGCCGTCCCCGAGCGCACGACGTGCCCGCCGTCGAGGATCACGAACGTGTCGGCCAGCCGCAGCGCGAGGTCCAGGTACTGCTCCACCAGCAGCACGGCCAGCCCCGAGGCGTGCAGCCGCTCGATGGCCGCCTCGATCTCCAGGATGATCGACGGCTGGATGCCCTCGGTGGGCTCGTCGAGTATGAGCATCCTGGGCCGGGTCACCAGGGCGCGCGCCATGGCGAGCTGCTGCTGCTGGCCGCCCGACAGGTGCCCGGCACTGCGCTTGAGCAGCGGCTCGAGCGCGGGGAACAGCTCCAGGGCCTCGTCTATGACGCCTCTGGGCTGCTTGGCGGCCTCGGCGGTCACCAGCAGGTTGCCCAGGACCGAGAGCTGCGGGAAGCACTGGTGGCCCTGGGGCACGTAGCCCATGCCGAGGCGTACGCGCTCGTGCGGCTTGAGCCGGGTGACGTCGCGGCCGTCGAACGTCACCGTGCCCGCGGTGGCGGGCAGCACCCCCATGACCGTGTTGAGCAGCGTGGTCTTGCCGACGCCGTTGCGTCCCATGACGCACACGAGCTGCCCCTGCCCCACCTCCACCGACACCCCGAACAGGACGCGCGCCCTCCCGTACCCCGACTCAAGGCCGGTTACCGACAGCATCGCCGGTCCTCCTCCCCAGATAGACCTCCTGCACCCGGGGGTCGGCGCTGATCTGGTCGACCGACCCCTCCACGAGCACCCTGCCCTCGTGCAACACGGTGACCGCGGAGGCGTGCCGCCGCAGGAACTCCATGTCGTGCTCGACCACGACCACCGTGTGATCGTCGGCGATCCGCGTGAGCAGCTCGCCCGTGCGCTCGCGTTCGTCCTTGGACATGCCCGCCACCGGCTCGTCCAGGAGCAGCAGTCTCGGCCGCTGCGCCAGCAGCATCCCGATCTCGAGCCACTGGCGCTGGCCGTGCGAGAGAACGCCGGCCGAACGCTCGGCGAGTTCTTCCAGCCCTGTCCTGGCCAGGGCCTCCTCGACGGCCTCCGAGACGCCCCTGCGCCGCCTGGCCAGCGACCACAGCGGCTTGCGGAAGCTCGCGGCCAGGTCGAGGTTCTCGATCACGGTGAGCGCCTCGAACACCACGGACGTCTGGAACGTGCGGCCGACGCCCATCCGGACGATCTGGTGCTCCTTCCGCCCGACCAGGTCCTGGCCGCCGAACCGCACGCTGCCCGCCGCCGGCCGGGTCAGCCCGGTGATCACGTCGATGAGCGTGGTCTTGCCGGCCCCGTTGGGCCCGATGAGGAAGCGCAGCTCCCCCTCTGGCACGGTCAGGTCGACGCCGTCGAGCGCGCGGAAGCCGTCGAACACGACCTGGACGTCACGGAGTTCGAGCATGGCGCAACCTCCCCAGGATGCCCGCGACGCCCTTCGGGGCAAGCGTCATGACCAGGATGAACAGGGCACCTTGCAGGTAGAGCCAGCCGTCGGCGAACTGCTCGCTGAACGTCGTCTTGGCGTAGGCCATGACGACGGCCCCCAGCACGGCCCCGGCCAGCACGTGCCGCCCGCCCACGGCCACCGCGACGACCAGCTCCAGCGAGGGCACGACGCCGAGCAGCGCGGGCGAGATGATGCCGACGACGGGCACGAACAGCGCCCCCGCCAGCCCGGCCATGCCCGCGGAGGCGGCGAAGGTGACGGTCTTGACCAGGGCCGGGTCGTAGCCGAGGAAGCGCACCCGGTCCTCACCGTCGCGTACGGCGGCCAGCAGGCGGCCGTACCGGCTGTTCACGAGCTGCCGGGTGGCCAGGTAGAGCACCCCGAGGACGACGGCCACCACCAGGTAGAGGCCGCGCTGCGTGGAGTCCTCGGCCAGGTCCTGCCCGAACAGCTCGAAGAAGTTGGTCATGCCGTTGGTGCCGCCGGTGAGCCCCTGCTGCCCGACCAGCAGGATGACCGTCGCGGCGGCCAGCGCCTGGGTGAGGATCGCGAAGTACGCCCCGCGTACGCGCTGCCTGAACACCAGCGTGCCCAGGATCAGCGCCAGCAGCACGGGCCCGACGACCGCCATGCTCAGCGCGAAGACGGGGTTGGCGAACGGCGCCCACAGCGCGGGCAGCCTCTCCACCCCGCTCCAGACCATGAAGTCGGGCAGCCCGCCGCCGGCCTCGGTGAGCTTGAGGTACATGGCCATGGAGTAGCCGCCGAGCCCGAAGAAGACCCCCTGGCCGAGCGTGAGCATGCCGCCCTGACCCCAGGCCAGGCCGATCCCGAGCGCGACGATCGCGTAGCACAGGTACTTGGCCAGCAGCCCCAGCCGGAACGGCTCCAGCAGCAGCGGCGCGGCCACCAGCGCGATCAACGCCACGGTCGCGAACGGCAGATGCCGCCTGATCGCCGCCCTCGTCATGTGAGCACCCGCGATCTCAGCACGACCAGCCCTTGCGGCCTGATCTGGAGGAACCCGATGACGACGGCGAACACGAGCACCTTGGCCAGCGAGGCGTCCGACCAGAACTCGGCGTAGGAGTTCAGCAGCCCCAGCCCAGCCGCCGCGAACACCGCCCCGCGCAGTTGCCCGAGCCCGCCCGCCACGACCACCAGGAACGCGTCCACGATGTAGTACGTGCCGAGCGCCGGCCCGACGGGCCCGATGAGGGTGAGCGCGACCCCGGCCACGCCCGCCAGCCCCGACCCGATGAAGAACGTCAGCATGTCCACCCGGCCGGTGTCGATCCCGCTGGTGGCGGCGAGCTGCCGGTTCTGCACCACGGCCTGCGTCCTGCGCCCAAGCCCGGTCCGCGTGAGGTACGCCCAGACCGCCACCACGCCCGCCACCGCGAGCGCCATGATGAACAGCCGGTTGTAGGGCAGGATGCCCACCCCGCCCGACAGCCACGAGGGGGCGGGCACCTGGACGTTCGGGGCGCCGAACACGTCGCGGGCGAGCTGCTGCAGCACCAGGCTGACGCCCCAGGTCAGCAGCAGCGTGTCCATCGGCCTGCCGTAGAAGTGCCTGATCGCGGCCCGCTCCAGGATCAGCCCCATGATCCCGGCGACCAGGAACGCCGCGGGCAGGGCCAGGACGAGGTCCTGCAGCAGGAACGCGGTGTAGGCCCCGGCCATGATGAACTCGCCGTGCGCCATGTTGATCACGCCCATCTGCCCGAACGTGAACGTCAGGCCGAGCGCGATCAGCAGCAGCACCGCCCCGATCGACAGCCCGATGGGGAGCTGGTTGGCGAAGGCCGACATCACTGGCCCGCCGCCAGGCCGCTCGCCCACGGGTAGCCCTTGAGGTAGGGGTCCGGCTTGATCGGCGCGCCGGAGTCCCAGACCTGTTTGATCAGGCCGTCGGGCTGGATGATGCCGATGCGGGCGGTCTTGTACATGTGCTGGTTCTCGCCGTCGATGGTGACCAGCCCTTCTGGACGTTCGAGCGCGATGCCGGGCGCGGCCTTCCTGACCGCCTCGACCTCGGTGCTGCCGGCCTTCTTGACGGCCTCGGCCCACAGGTAGACGGCGTTGTAGCCGGCCTCCATGGGGTCGGAGGTGACCTTGTCCGGCCCGTACGCGGCCTTGTACGCCTTGACGAACGCCTGGTTGGCCGGGGTGTCGGTGGTCTGGTAGTAGTTCCAGGCGACGGGGTGCCCGGCGATGTTGTCCACGCCGATGCCGGTGACCTCCTCCTCGGCCACGCTCACCGAGAGCACGGGCATGGCCTCGGCCGTGGCTCCCGCGCTCTTGAGCTGTTTGAAGAAGGCGACGTTGCTGTCGCCGTTCAGGGTGTTGAAGACGGCGTCCGGCTTGGCCTGCACGACCTTGTTGACCAGCGTGGAGTATTCGGTGTGGCCGAGGGGCGTGTACTCCTCGCCGAGCACTCGCATCCCGTTCGCCGCCGCGTACGCTTTGATGATCTTGTTGGCCGTCCGCGGGAAGACGTAGTCGCTGCCCACCAGGAACAACGTCTTCTTGCCCTGCTCCTTCAGGTAGTCGAGGCCGGGGATGATCTGCTGGTTGGTGGTGGCGCCGGTGTAGAAGATGTACGGCGAGCTTTCGAGCCCCTCGTACTGCACGGGGTACCACAGGAGCGCCTTGTACCGTTCGAAGACCGGCAGCATCGCCTTCCTGCTGGCCGAGGTCCAGCCGCCGAAGACGGTGGCGACCTTGTCCTGCCTGATCAGCTTCGTGGCCTTCTCGGCGAACGTGGGCCAGTCGGAGGCGCCGTCCTCGACGACCGGCACGAGCTTCTTGCCGAGCACGCCGCCCGCCTTGTTGATCTCGTCGATGGCGAGCAGTTCGGCGTCGCGCACGGTGACCTCGCTGATGGCCATCGTGCCGCTGAGGGAGTGCAGGAGGCCGACCTTGATCTCGTTCGACGGGGCGGCGGGTCCTGCCCCGGATCCGCACGCCGCCAGAGCTGATACGAGGAGCGCGGAGACTATCGGGCGGGAGATGCGCAAAGCCGTTCCTTCCTGCCGACCACTACTGCCAGAAAGGTGACTCCGCGGCATTTCCCCGAAAGATCTCAATGGTTAATTGGCTATTGCCAAAGTTTCACAATCGCACATAATCGGACACATCGGCGTTCGCCCGAGGGTGAAACCGACACGACACGCTGCGGCAACAGCGAGGTAACGGCCGGTTCCTATGGTCCGGCCATGCGGCTTACCTCACACGAGCAGGAGCGGCTGCTCATCCACGTCGCCGCCGGGGTGGCGCGCGAGCGCAGGTCACGGGGCCTGCGGCTCAACCATCCGGAGGCCACCGCCGTCATCGCCTCGTTCCTCATGGAGGGCGCCAGAGACGGGCGCAGCGTGGCCGACCTGATGGAGGCGGGCCGGTCGGTGCTCGGCCGGGCCGACGTCATGGAGGGCGTGCCGGAGATGCTGCAGAGCGTGCAGATCGAGGCCACGTTCCCCGACGGTACGAAGCTGGTCACCGTGCACAGGCCCATCCCGTGATCCCGGGCAGCTACACCCACCCCGACGGGCCCATCGCGCTCAACCCGGGGCGCGAGCGGGTCACGGTGCGCGTGGTCAACACGGCCGACCGGCCCGTACAGGTGGGCTCGCACTACCACTTCGCGGCGGCCAACCCCGGCCTGGAGTTCGACAGGAAGGCGGCCTGGGGCAGGCGGCTCGACGTGCCCGCGGGGACCGCGGTCAGGTTCGAGCCGGGCGTCGAACGTGACGTGACGCTGGTCCCGCTGGCCGGGAACCGGGTGGTGCCGGGCCTGCGTCCGGAGTGGGCGGGGCCGCTCGATGACTGACAGCGCCGGGGCCCGGATCTCGCGCGCCCGCTACGCGGCCCTGTACGGCCCCACGACCGGCGACCGGATCCGGCTGGCCGACACCGACCTGTTCATCGAGGTCACCGACGACCTGTCCATCGGACCGGCCGGTCCCGGCGACGAGGCCGTCTTCGGCGGCGGCAAGGTCATCCGCGAGTCCATGGGCCAGGCCCGTACGACCCGCGCCGAGGGCGCGCCCGACCTGGTCGTCACCGGGGCGGTCATCCTCGACCACTGGGGGGTGGTCAAGGCCGACATCGGCATTCGCGACGGCCGGATCCTCGCCATCGGCAAGGCGGGCAACCCCGACACGATGGACGGCGTCGACATCGTCATCGGGCCCTCCACGGAGGTGCTGGCGGGCAACGGCAAGATCCTCACCGCCGGGGCCGTCGACTCGCACGTCCACCTGATCTGCCCGCAGCTCCTCGACGTGGCCATCGCGTCGGGCGTCACCACGATCGTCGGCGGCGGCACCGGGCCCGTCGAGGGCACCAAGGCCACCACCGTCACCGGCGCGTGGTACCTCGGCCGGATGCTGGAGTCGCTCGACGCCTACCCGCTGAACTTCGCCCTGCTCGGCAAGGGCAACACCGTCAGCGAGGAGGGCCTGCTCGAACAGCTCGAAGCGGGGGCCTCCGGCTTCAAACTGCACGAAGACTGGGGCACCACGCCCGCCGCCATCGACGCCTGCCTGCGCGTCGCCGACGCCACGGGCGTGCAGGTCACCATCCACACCGACACGCTGAACGAGGCCGGCTTCGTCGAGTCGACGCTCAAGGCCATCGACGACCGGATGATCCACGCGTACCACACAGAAGGGGCCGGCGGCGGGCACGCGCCCGACATCATCCGGGTGGCCGGCCGCCCCAACATCCTGCCCTCCTCCACCAACCCCACCAGGCCGCACACCGTCAACACGCTCGACGAGCACCTCGACATGCTGATGGTCTGCCACCACCTCAACCCGTCCATCCCTGAGGACCTGGCCTTCGCCGAGTCGCGCATCCGGCCCGGCACCATGGCCGCGGAAGACGTGCTGCACGACCTCGGGGCGATCTCGATGATCGGCTCCGACTCGCAGGCCATGGGCCGGATCGGCGAGACGATCATCCGCACGTGGCAGACCGCGCACGTCATGAAGGCCCGCCGCGGCCCGCTCGGCGACGCGGCGGCGGGCCCGGCCGACAACCTGCGCGCCCGCCGCTACATCGCCAAGTACACGATCTGCCCCGCCGTCGCCCACGGCCTGGACGCCGAGCTGGGCTCCGTCGAACGCGGCAAGCTCGCCGACCTCGTCCTGTGGGACCCGGCCTTCTTCGGGGTCAAACCCGACCTGGTGCTCAAGGGCGGGGTGGTCGCCTGGGCGCAGATGGGCGACGCCAACGCCTCGATCCCGACGCCGCAGCCGGTGCTGCCCCGTCCCATGTTCGGCGCCTCCCCGGTCACGGCGGCGGCCACCTCGCTGCACTTCGTCTCGCCACTGGCGCTGGAGTCGGGGCTGGCCGACCGGCTGTCCGTACGGCGCCGCCTGGCCCCGGTGGCGGACGTACGGCGGCGGGGGAAGGCGTCGATGCCGCTCAACGACGCGATGCCGATGATCGAGGTGGCATCCGACACCTTCGAGGTCCGCATCGACGGCGAACTCGTCGAGCCCGACCCCGTCACCACCCTGCCCATGGCCCAGCGGTACTTCCTGTTCTGATGAGCACTCCGATGACACCTGCCCTGCTGCTGCTCACCGACTCCCGGCTCCCGGCGGGCGGGCACGCCCACTCGGGCGGCGCCGAGCGTGCCGTCGCGTCCGGGGCCGTGCACGACGTGCCGACGCTGCGGTCGTTCCTCCGGGGGCGGCTGCACACCGCGGGCCTCGTCGCCACCGCGCTGACCGCCGCCGCCTGCGCCGAGGCAGCCGCCACACCGACCGTCTCGGCACCGGACGGCGCGTCCGACCTGGCGATGCCGAACGCCGTACCGGACCGGACAGCACCAGACCGGACGGGGCCAGACCGGACAGGGCCGGACTGGGCGTTGCTGGACGCGGAGGCGGACGCGCGCACCGCCGCGCCCGCCCAGCGGGAGGCGTCCAGGACGCAGGGCAGGCTGCTGCTCCGCGTCGCCCGCCGCGTCTGGCCGTCACCCGTGCTGGACCGGCTGGCGCTGGACGTGCCGAACCCGCACCACCCGATCGCGCTCGGCGCGGCGGCGCACGCCGCGGGCGCCACACCCGAGGAGGCGGCGCTGGCGGCGGCCTACCAGGCGGTCAGCGGCCCGGCCACGGCGGCGGTCCGGCTGCTGGGCCTCGACCCGGTCGCCGTGCACGCCCTGCTGGCCGAGCTGACCCCCGACCTCACCGCCGTCGCCGCCCAAGCCTGCCTGTCCGTCGCCGCCTGCGGACTCGACCTCGCCGCCGGCCCCGACCCCACCTCCCACTGGTCCTCCCATTGGGCCTCCCGCTGGGGGGCGCTGCCCGCGCACTCGGCACCCGGCCTCGACCTGCTCGCCGAGCAGCACGCGCGGGCCGAGGTCAGGCTGTTCGTCTCCTAGAAAGGACCTTTGACATGGGCGCCTACCACGACGACCACCACCACGCCCCCGACGGCCGCGGCCGGGCACTGCGCCTCGGCGTGGGCGGCCCGGTGGGCAGCGGCAAGACGGCCCTCGTGGCCGCCCTGTGCCGCACGCTCGGCCCGCGGCTCTCCCTGGGCGTGGTGACGAACGACATCTACACCACCGAGGACGCCGACTTCCTGCGCCGCACGGGCGTCCTCGACGAGGAGCGCATCCTCGCCGTCGAGACCGGCTGCTGCCCCCACACCGCCATCCGCGACGACATTGCCGCGAACCTCGACGCCGTCGAGACCCTGGAATACCGCTTCGGCCCGCTCGACCTGGTGATCGTGGAGAGCGGGGGCGACAACCTGACGGCCACGTTCAGCCGCGGGCTGGCCGACCGGCAGATCTTCGTCCTCGACGTGTCGGGCGGTGACAAGGTGCCGCGCAAGGGCGGCCCCGGCGTCACGTCGGCCGACCTGCTGGTGGTCAACAAGACCGACCTGGCCCCGATGGTGGGCGCCGACCTGGACGTGATGGCCCGCGACGCGGCGGCCGTACGCGGTGCGCGGCCGGTGCTGTTCACCTCGATCAGGCATGACCCGTCCGCCGAGACGGTCGCCGACTGGGTGTCCGAGCAGGTGCTGGCCTGGTCACACAGCCACGCGGCCCCGGTCTCGTGACGCCTCCCGCCACGACCTGCGTGCTCCGGGGCACGCACCGCGGGCGGCGCGCCATGCGGGCGAGCGCCGCGGTGGCGACCGCGCGGGCGGACGACGGCCGTACGATGATCGGCCGCCTGGCCTCCGCGCCCCCGCTGACGCTGCGCCAGACGGGCCCGGTCACCGTCCACCTCGTCTCCACCGCGGCGGGCCCGCTCGGCGGCGACCGGCTCCGGCTCGACCTGAGCCTCGCCCCGCGCACCACGCTGGAGCTGGGCTCGGTCGCCGCCACGCTGGTCCTGCCCGGCGAGGGCGCGTCCGAGCTGCTGGTCACCGCCCACGTCGGGGCGGGCGCCACGCTGCGGTTCACGCCCGAGCCCACCGTGCTGGCCGCCGGCTGCGAACACCGCCTCCTGGTACGCCTCGCGCTGGAGCCCGGCGCGAGCGTGCTCTGGCGCGAGGAGATCGTCCTCGGCCGTCACGGCGAGGCGGCCGGCCGCTGCCACGCCCGCTTCGACGTCACCCGCGACGGCCTGCCGCTGCTCAGGCAGGAGTTCACGGTCGGCGACCCCGAACTCGACGCCTCCCCCGCCGTGTACGGTTCCGCGCGCTGCGTCGGCACCACCTTCCTGACCGCGACCGCCAAGGAGCCTGCCGTGGCCGCGGGCGTGGCGGTGCTGCCGCTGGCCGGCCCCGCGGCGGCGGGCACGCTGGTGTCCGCCCTGGCCGACGACGCCGTACTGCTGCGTTCCCGCCTGGAGTGGGGCGAGCGCACGACCCTGGAACCGGGGGCGGAGCCCGCCGCGCCACGGTGACGACTGCGTTGCGTACGGTGGTGGGCGGGGCGCCCCCGGCATACAGTGATCGGGTGGCCGATGACCTCATCCCCACGCCCGCCCGGCCGAGGGTCCACCGTGGCTACGCGCTGGCCGTGATGGCCGGTGGCGTCCTGCTCGTGTGCTGCGCAGTGCTGCCGTGGGCCGGGCTCCAGGCGACCAGCGACCTCATCGGCGTCGGCGTGACCGGTGACGTACGCGGGATCGACGACGCGTTCGGCGTCTACACGCTGGTGGCCGGGCTGGCGGCAGTGGGCTGCGGGCTGGCCGGCCTGCTCGCCCACCCGAGGCTCGCCGCCCTGGCCGCGGTGCCGGGCGGGGTGGCGGTGCTGTCGCTGGTGATGTTCGTGGCCGGGGGCAGCGGGCTGCGCGACCGGGTCTCCGTCGACCTCGGCGACCTGTTGTCGATCGAGCCGGTGGTCAGGGCGGGCTGGTTCGGCGCGCTGGCCTGCGCCCTGGCGATCGTCCTGCTGTCGGTCGCGGCACTGGTCCGACGCGCCTGAGGGGCCGATCGCGGCACTGGACGGACGCGGCTGACGGGTCGTACCCGGCGCTCGTCCGACGCGGCTGACGGGTCGCGTGGCTCAAAGGGCCGCGTCGCTCAAAGGGGCGCGTGGCTCAAAGGGGCGCGTGGCTCAGTCGTAGAAGCCCAGCCGGCGCAGTTGCTTGGGATCGCGCTGCCAGTCCTTGGCGACGCTGATGCGCAGATCGAGGTAGACCCGCGTGCCGAGCAGCGCCTCGATCTGCGCGCGGGCCTTGGTGCCCACCTCGCGCAGCCGCTCGCCCTTGTGCCCGATGACGATCGCCTTCTGCGAGGGCCGCTCCACGAACATGTGGGCGTAGATGTCCAGCAGGTCGTCACGCCCCTCGCGGGGCAGCATCTCGTCGACGACCACGGCGATCGAGTGCGGCAGCTCGTCGCGTACGCCCTCCAGCGCCGCCTCCCTGATCAGCTCTCCCACCAGCACCTGCTCCGGCTCGTCGGTGAGCCGGCCGTCCTCGTAGAGCGGCGGCGACTCCGGCATGTGCTCGATCAGCACGTCGGCCAGCACGTCGAGCTGGTCGCCCGACTGCGCCGACACCGGCACGATCGCGGCGAACTCCGCCACCTGCGACACCGCCAGCAACTGCTCGGCGACCTGCTCCTTGCCGACCAGGTCGCACTTGGTCACCACGGCGACGACCGGCGTCTTGCGCACCGCCGACAGCTTGTCGGCGATGAACCGGTCACCCTTACCGATGGGCTCGTTGGCCGGCACGCAGAAGCCGATCGCGTCGACCTCGGTCAGCGTCGACAGCACCAGGCTGTCGAGCCGTTCGCCGAGCAGCGTGCGCGGCCGGTGCAGGCCGGGCGTGTCGACGATGACGAGCTGGGCGTCGGGACGGTGCACGATGCCCCTGATGACGCGCCGGGTCGTCTGCGGCTTGGACGAGGTGATCGCCACTTTCGTGCCGACCAGGGCGTTCATCAGCGTGGACTTGCCGACGTTCGGCCTCCCCACGAAACAGGCGAATCCGGCGCGATGGCTGTCTGGCGAAGTCACATAGTGCATTGTGGCCCATCAATGGCGGTGTTCACGCCACCACGCGTAGGCCAGGGGCGCCACGCCGGGCATCCACGAGGTGGTTTCGAGCGCGGGCAGCTCGGCCTCGGACGTCCACCGGACGTCGTTGATCTCCACCCCGTCGGGCTCCGGCCGCGGCGAACCGGGGGCCAGCACGCAGCCGTAGGCCGTGATGACGTAGGCGACCTGGTGCCCGTTGGGGTAGAGCGTGCGGAACTCGGGGCCGCCGTACACGCCGATCAGGCCGCGGATCTCGATCTCGACGCCGAGCTCCTCCCGCAGCTCTCTGGCCACGGCCTCCTCGGGGCGCTCGTCGGGGTCGACGCCGCCGCCGGGCGCGGCCCACAGGCCCACGTCGCCGTGCCGGGCCAGCAGCAACCGGCCGTCGTCGTCGAACACGAACGCGGACACCGACGGCAGCACGAGCAGCTCGGAGCCGACCAGCTCCCGCAACCTCGCCAGGAAGGGGGACATCGGCATGTCAGCCCCGCAGCGTGCCGTCGGGACCGGCCACGAGCAGCTTGCCCGCGCCCAGCTCGGCGGCCACGGCCTCGTCGGCGGGGCTCGGGTCGCCCTCGCTCACCAGCGCCACCGCCTCCAGCGAGCGGGCGCCGCTGGAGATCGCCATGGCCACCGCCACCTGCACCGCCGACAGCGTCAGCGCGGACAGGCCCACGTTCGTCGCGGAGTAGGTGCGGCCGGTCTCGTCGCGCACGGCCGCCCCTTCCGCGGAGCCGTTGCGCGCCCTGGCGGCCCGGGCCAGCGTGATGATCTTGCTGTCTTCAGGATTCACTCAACCAGGTTAGGTGCTGACCATGGAAATGGCCGCCTCGACCACCTTCCTGGTACGGGCGGCGTCCACGTCGTTCATGCCCGTGTGCACGACCGACACCAGCGTGTCGCCGACCCGCGAGAGCACGACGTCCATCGCGTACGGGTAGCCGTTCAGCCGTCCGCGCATCCGCGCCCCCACGGCCTCGTCCCCGGCGTCGTCGACCTCGAACGGCTCCAGCCGCAGGTCCGTGCCGTTGGAGGTGTGGACGTGGCGGCAGTCGTCCATCGCCCCTGCGAGGTCGTCGAGGTGCCCGGCGGCCTCGCGGCCGGCGTACCTGGCCAGCCCCACCCCGGCCTGCTCCCCCAGCTCGTAGCCCTGGTAGCTGACGGCGGCCTGCGCGGTCAGCGATTGCCCCGGGGGCCGTCCGCCCGCGGGCTCCAGCATGGCCACGCAGTTCCGGTCCGCCTGCGCGAACGGCACCCGCCACGCCTGCTCCGGCCGTACGGTGAAGCCGTCCGGCAAGGGCGGCTCCTTGCTGAGCGCCTCGCGCAACTGCGCCATGGCCTGCGCGTCGAGGAAGCTTCCTGCTCCCCCGCCGCCGCATCCCGCCAGGAGGCCGGTCAGCAGCGCGCAGGCGACGATCCCTGGTTTGCGGTTCATGATCCCCCCTGGACGACAGCCTCCCCCACCGACGAATGCGGCAATCCAGAGGAGTGTCCACCAATACGCAAAAAGGGTGCTCCCATCCGGATTTCCGGACGAGAACACCCTTTACGCCGACCAGCGTCACGACCTGCCAGGCCGAGACGCCGTCGTCCCCCCGGGGAACATCCTCGGGCCGCGAACCCCACCCGGCCCTCGGATGCCTCCCCCTATGACACCCACCGCACTGGATGTCGTGGTTAGAGAGTGCCGGAGGCGGCTTGCAGATGACTTGTAGAACGCTTGCGGCATCTACCCTCTTTGTCGGCACCGGCACCGCCCCGCCGTGGGTACCCGGGGTGACCTGGCTAGTCGTGTTCGGCGGCGGCCGGGACGGCCGCGTCCTCCGGCGGGGTGACCCGTCTGACCACCACCGTGCTGATCCGGTTGCGGCGCCCCGCCAGGCTCTCCGCCGTCAGCGACAGACCGGCCACCTCCGCCTGCGACCCCGCGATCGGCACCCGGCCGAGCGCGTGCGCCAGCAGCCCGCCCACCGTCTCGACGTCGTCGACCTCGATCTCGGCGTCGAACAGCTCGGCCAGCTCGTCCACCGGCATGCGGGCCGTGACCCGCACCGCGCCGTCGGACATGGCCTCCACCCGGGGCGCCTCCTGGTCGTACTCGTCGGTGATCTCCCCGACGATCTCCTCCAGGACGTCCTCGATGGTGACGAGCCCGGCGGTGCCGCCGTACTCGTCGATGACGATGGCGATGTGGATCTGCCTGGCCTGCATCTCCCGCATGAGCTGGTCGATGGGCTTGCTCTCCGGCACGTACGCGGCCGAGCGCATGATCGACTCGACCGTCTCCTTGCCCTCGCCCTCGCCCGACTCGTGGATCTTGCGGGCGATGTCCTTGAGGTAGGCGATGCCGACGACGTCGTCCTCGTTCTCGCCCACGACCGGGATGCGGGAGAAGCCGCTGCGCAGCGCGAGCGACAGCGCCTGGCTGATCGTCTTGCCGCGCTCGATGTAGACCATGTCGGTACGCGGCACCATGACCTCGCGCACCAGCGTGTCGCCCAGTTCGAAGACCGAGTGGATCATCTCGCGCTCGTCGGGCTCGATCACCCTGCGCTCCTCGGCCAGGTCGACCAGGTCGCGCAGCTCGGCCTCGGAGGTGAACGGGCCGTCGCGGAAGCCCTTGCCGGGCGTCAGCGCGTTGCCGAGCAGGATGAGCAGCTTGGGCAGGGGGCCGAAGATGCGGGTCAGGCCGTACACGATGGGCGCGCCGGCCAGCGCGACCGGCTCCGCGTGCTGGCGGCCCAGCGTACGGGGCATGACCCCGACCACCACGTAGCTGGTCAGGATCATCACGACCGCGGCCCAGACGTAGGCCCAGCCCTGGTCGTGCAGGAGGTCGATGAACAGCAGCGTCGCGATGACGGTGGCCACCAGCTCGCAGCTCAGCCGCAGCAGCAGGAGCAGGTTGAGGTAGCGGGGCGGATCGGTGACGATCGCCTGCAGCCGCGCCGAACCCCGCCGCGACTCACGTACGAACTCCTCGGCACGCACCCTGGAGATGCGCGACAGCGCCGTTTCCGCGCTGGCGATCAGGCCACCGACGATCACGAGGGCGATGGCCAGCAACAACCAGGCGTTCACCGCGGGTTGCGCACCCCCTGCCACGACTCGAGGAGCCGGGACTGCAGTCCGAACATCTCCTTGTGCTCCTCCGGCTCGGCGTGGTCGTAGCCGAGCAGGTGGAGGATGCCGTGGGTGCACAGCAGGTCGAGCTCGTCGGCGGTGCTGTGCCCGGCCTCCTCCGCCTGTCTGGCGGCGACCTGCGGGCAGAGCACGACGTCACCGAGCAGCGCCGGATCGGCGGGGCCGTCGCCCTCGCCGCGGGCGCCGCCGCCGGGACGCAGCTCGTCCATCGGGAACGCGAGCACGTCGGTCGGGCCCGGCTCCCCCATCCACTTCTCGTGCAGTTCGGCCATGGCGTCCTCGTCGACCACCACGACGGACAGCTCGGCGAGCGGGTTGATGCCCAGCTCGCCGAGCACGTGAGCGGCCAGGGCGGCGAGGTTCTCCTCGTCGACCCCCACGCCGGACTCGTTGTTGATCTCGATGCTCACGGTCGCCGCTTCCCCCGATGCTGGATCGACTTCGGCTCCAGGGCCGCCTGCGTGGCGTCGTAGCGCCCGTAGGCGTCGACGATCTCGCTGACCAGCTTGTGGCGGACCACGTCGGCGCTGGACAGACGGGCGAAGTGGATGTCGGGGATGCCGTCGAGGATCTCCTGCACCACCCGCAGGCCGCTGACCGTGCCCGCGGGCAGGTCGACCTGCGTCACGTCGCCGGTCACCACGATCTTGGAGTTGAAGCCGAGCCGGGTCAGGAACATCTTCATCTGCTCGGCCGAGGAGTTCTGAGCCTCGTCGAGGATGATGAAGGCGTCGTTGAGCGTGCGCCCGCGCATGTACGCGAGCGGCGCGACCTCGATCGTGCCCGCGGCCATCAGCTTGGGGATCGAGTCGGGGTCGACCATGTCGTGCAGCGCGTCGTAGAGCGGTCGCAGGTAGGGGTCGATCTTCTCGTAGAGCGTGCCGGGCAGGAAGCCGAGCCGCTCGCCGGCCTCGACCGCCGGGCGGGTCAGGATGATGCGGTTGACCCGCTTTTCCTGCAGCGCGCGTACGGCCTTGGCCATCGCCAGGTAGGTCTTGCCGGTGCCGGCCGGGCCGATGCCGAACACGACCGTGTGCTGGTCGATCGCGTCGACGTAGCGCTTCTGGTTGACGGTCTTGGGGCGGATCGTCCGGCCCCGCGAGGAGAGGATGTCGAGGGACAGCACCTCGGCGGGCCGGTCGGAGGTCATGCGGAGCATGGCGATGCTGCGCTCGACCGCGTCGGGGGTCAGCTCGCCACCGCTGCGCAGGACCTCGACCAGCTCTTCGAAGAGCCGGACCACGGTGCCGCTCTCGTCGGGGCTGCCGGTGACGGTGATCTCGTTGCCACGTACGTGGATGTCGGCCCGGAAGGCGCCCTCGATGACGCGCAGCAGCTCGTCGCGGGAGCCCAGGAGGCTGACCATCGGATATTCGTCCGGTATCAGCACCTTCGCTTGAGTACGCGAGGGAGGTGCTGTACGTCGGGATTCATGTAGTTCGGACATGGGCAGGCCAGCGGCCTGATGCCTCCCGGTCTCTTGCTGAGTTCTTCTCCGCCCATCGTATCCGGGAGCAGGCCGATTGCTCGCGCCAATATCACCGTGCCCGGTCACCGGGACGGTTGTCAGGGGAGGCCGCCGAGCAGGGGTCAGGGCGGGTGTCAGGAGAGCCGCGCGGCGGCTATCCGGGCGGCCACGTCAGATTGCGCCCACCGAGAACGTGGGCGTGCACGTGGAAAACCGTCTGGCCGGCGCCGGAGCCGGTGTTGAGGACGATCCGGTAACCGCCCTCGGCCACGCCGTCGAGCACGGCCACCTCGTGAGCGGTCTTGAGCACCTCGTCGGCGAGCCCGTCGTCGGCCGCCGCCAGCGCGGCCGCGTCGGCGTAGTGCGACTTCGGGACGACCAGCACGTGCGTGGGCGCCTGCGGGTTGGTGTCGCGGAACGCCAGAGCCCGGCCGGTTTCGTAAACGATCTCGGCGGGAATCTCCTTGGCGACGATTTTACAGAAGAGGCAATCGCTCACCCGATCACCCTACCGAGAGTCGGCCGCTGGGAAGTCCGTTGCGAATCGGTAATCACCTGTGTCGTGCGGAGGAAGATCCACACGGTTAGGGTGAGTGTGCGACACTTCAGCTAAAAAGACGATTCAGGGTCGGGCGAGCGCCACCTGGCGAGGACACGACTGGGTAATGCACCCTAACGAACCGGGGCAACCTCAAGAACCGGAAGAGCGTAAACCCTCTGGGAAGGCCGCGCGTCCCACTGATGTGACCACCGAAACCCTTCTGGCCGACAGGTCGATGGGGGCGGTGCCGGTCGGGTGGGATGCCGACATGGCCGTAACCGCGCTGTACAGCGCGCACTTCCGGTCGTTGGTGCGTCTCGCCGTGTTGCTGGTGCGCGACATGGCAACCGCTGAGGAAGTCGTGCAGGATGCGTTCGTCGCCATCCACGGCGCCTGGCGTAGACTGCGTGATCCCGACAAAGCACTCGCCTACCTGCGTCAATCTGTCGTCAACCGGTCCAGGTCCGTGCTGCGTCACCGCGCGGTCGTCGAGAAGTATGCTCCCAAGGGCCTGCCCGACGCCCCGAGCGCCGAGAACGGCGCGATCGGCGAGTTGGAACGCTCTGCCGTCATCGAGGCGTTACGCGCCCTGCCCACCCGCCAGAGAGAAGCACTCGTCCTTCGCTACTACGGTGATCTGTCCGAAGCTGAGATCGCCCACGCCATGGGCATCAGCAAGGGCGCGGTCAAGAGCCACACGGCACGTGGCATGGCCGCCCTGCGATCGGTCCTGGAGAAAATGTCATGACCCAGCCCCCCGACGAGCACGGCGAACGCCTGCGCCGTGCGCTCCGCGCGGAGGCGGACGCGGTCGTGCCCTCGCCGGACGGACTGGAGATCATCCGTGCCCGCATCGAGCGGCGTGGCGTGCGCAACCTGTTCTGGTGGCGTGCGGGGGCGGCCGCCGCCAGCGCGCTCCTGGTGGCGGGGGCGGTCGTGATGGCCGTTCCCGAGCTGCGCTCCCAGATCATCGACCGCATGTCCGTCCAGCCCGTGGACGACGAGACCTCCAAGGCCCCGACCAACTCCTCGACCACCCGCTCCCTGCCGCCGCCGTCGGAGGAGCCCGCCCCGGCGCCGTCGCATCAGGTCGTGATCCCCGAGACCTCGGCGCCCGCCTCCCAGAAGCCCACGCACAAGGCCGACTCGACCAGCAGGCCGTCACCGTCGCCCACCCCGACCCCGACCCCCACCACGACCGAGTGCCCCACGCCGCTCGCCGAGCCGCAGCCCGAGCCGCCGTCCGACTGCCCCTCGCTCTCGCCCTCTCCGACGCCCACGGCCGTGGAGACGACCGTGCAGCCGTCGTCGTGCCCGCCGGAGGAGTGCCCACCGGCCGACGACGTGACCGAGTCACCGGTCGCCGACGGCGGGGTCACCCCGTTGCTCGACACCGACCAGACGACGCCCTAGCGGCTCACCAGCGTCCCGTACGGCTCAGGAGCACGGCCGCCGCCGCCACCCCCGCCGTGGACGTCCGCAGGACCGTCGGCCCCAGCAGCACCGGCGCCGCCTGGGCCGCCATGAACCGGGCCAGTTCCTCCTCCGAGACCCCGCCCTCAGGACCCACCACCACCACGATGTCGCCGCCCGCGGGAAGCGCCACCCCGGACAGCGGCTCGGCCGCCTCCTCGTGCAGCACCAGCCCCAGCGCCGCCTCCGACAGCAGCCGCTCCACCTGCCCGGTCGAGGCCGGCTCGGCCACCTCGGGCAGATGGAACCTGCGGGCCTGCTTGCCGGCCTCGCGGGCCGTGGAACGCCACCGGCCCAGCGCCTTGGCGACCTTGTCGCCCTTCCACTGGGTGATGCTGCGCGCGGCCGACCACGGCACGATCACGTCGACCCCGGCCTCGGTCATCATCTCGACGGCCAGCTCGCCCCTGTCGCCCTTGGGCAGGCCCTGGACGACCACGAGCCGGGGCCTCGGCGCCTCGACGTCGTAGCGGCGCAGCACGTCGAGGCGGAGCGCGTCCTTCAGCGTCTCGCGCACGACGCACTCGGCGACCGCTCCGGCCCCGTCGGTCAGGTCGACCCGCTCACCGGCCCGCAGGCGGCGTACGGCGGCGGCGTGCCGCCCCTCGGGGCCGCCGAGCGTCAACTCGGGGCCGTCGAGGTCGTGGGACAGGAAGACCGGTGCGGTCACCGGCCGTTGAAGGCGTCGCGCAGCCGGGAGAAGAAGCCCTGCTGCCCCGGGGCGAACTTGCCCGGCGGCCGCTCCTCGCCCCGCAACCTGGACAGCTCGCGCAGCAGCTCCTCCTGCGCGGGGTCGAGGCGGCTCGGCGTCTCGACGTTGACGTGGATCAGCAGGTCGCCCCGGCCCGACTCGTTGAGCCGCTGCACGCCCCGCCCGTACATGGTGATGACCTGGCCGGACTGCGTGCCGGGCCGGACGTCGATCTCCTCGGCGCCGTCGAGCGTCTCCACGGCCAGCACGGTGCCGAGGGCGGCGGCGGTCATCGGGATCTGCACGGTGCAGTGCAGGTCGTCGCCGCGGCGTTCGTAGATCTCGTGGGCCCGCTCGACGATCTCGAGGAACAGGTCTCCGGGCGGGCCGCCGCCGGGGCCGACCTCGCCCTCGCCGGCGAGCTGGATGTGGGTGCCGTCCTCGACGCCCGCGGGGATGCGGACCTTGATCGTACGGCGGGTGCGCACCCGGCCGTCGCCGGAGCACTCCTGGCAGGGGTGGCGGATGATCGAGCCGAACCCGCCGCACTGCGGGCACGGCCGCGAGGTCATGACCTGGCCCAGGAACGAGCGGGTGACCTGGGAGATCTCACCGCGCCCGTTGCACATGTCGCAGGTGTCGGGATGGGTGCCCGCCGCCGCTCCGGCCCCGTGGCACACCTCGCAGAGCACGGCCGTGTCGACGACCAGCTCGCGCGTGGTGCCGAACGCCGTCTCGCGCAGGTCGAGCTCCACCCGGATCGTGGCGTTGCGCCCCCTGCGGGCGCGCGAGCGGGGCCCGCGGGCGCCGCTCGCCGTGCCGAAGAAGGCGTCCATGATGTCGCTGAACGGGAAGCCCGCCCCGAACCCGCCGGCGCCCGCGCCCGCACCGGCCCCGCCGAAGGGGTCGCCGCCCAGGTCGTACATCTGGCGCTTGCTCGGGTCGGACAGCACCTCGTAAGCCTGCGTGATCTCCTTGAACCGCTCTTGGGTCTCAGGATCGGGGTTCACGTCGGGGTGCAGCTCGCGGGCGAGTCGGCGGTAGGCCTTCTTGATCTCGTCCTGACTTGCGTCACGGCGCACCCCGAGGGTGGCGTAGTAGTCGCTGTTTGCCACTTATCGACCTCTTATGATGCAGCCAGGATCTGGCTGACGTAGCGTGCCACCGCGCGTACGGCGCCCATCGTCACGGGATAGTCCATCCTCGTCGGCCCCAGCACGCCGAGCCGGGCGAGTTGGTTGTCGCCAGAACCGTATCCCGTCGCGACGACGGATGTGCCGCGCAGGTAGGGGTTTTCCGAGCCGATGCGCACGGTGAGCGCGGACGGGGTGTCTGAGGAAGTCTCGCCGAGCAGCCGCATCAGCACCACCTGCTCCTCCAGCGCCTCCAGGACGTCGCGCAGGCCGATGGTGAAGTCGGCGCCGGCGAGGTTGGCCGCCCCGGCGAACACGATCTTCTCGTCGTGCCGCTCGACCAGCGTTTCGAGCAGCACCGACAGGATCGTGGCTACGGCGGGCCGGTCTTCGGCCGGCAGCCGCTCCGGCAGGTCGGCGACCAGCTCGGGCACACTGCTCAGGCCGCAGCCGTCGAGACAGGCGTTGAGCACGGCGCGCAGGTGGGCGATCCGCGCGTCCTCCACCACCTCGGGCAGCTCGACGGCGCGCTGCTCGACGCGGCCGGTGTTGGTGATCAGCACGAGCATGACCCGCCGGTCGCTCAACGGGACCAGCTCGACGTGCCTGACGGTCGAACGGGTGAGTGTCGGGTATTGCACGACGGCCACCTGCCGGGTGAGCTGCGCCAGCAGGCGCACCGTGCGGGTGACCACGTCGTCGAGGTCGACCGCACCGGCGAGGAACGTCTCGATCGCCCGGCGCTCGGCCCCCGACAGGGGCTTGACCTGCGAGAGCCGGTCGACGAACAGCCGATAGCCCTTGTCTGTCGGCACCCGCCCCGCGCTGGTGTGGGGCTGGGTGATGTATCCCTCGTCCTCCAGCGCGGCCATGTCGTTCCTGACCGTCGCCGGGGAGACCTTCAGATTGTGGCGCTCGGCCAGCGCCTTGGAGCCCACCGGTTCGTTGGTGGACACGTAGTCTTCGACAATGGCGCGGAGCACCGCCAGCTTTCGATCGTCGAGCACGTGCTCACCTCCTGCCTCTTGTCTTTATCAGGAACGAGGTGTCTAGCACTCTGTGTTCCTGAGTGCCAAGTGTACGGCTCTCGCCCACAAGGTGCGATAACACCGCGTCCCCTCCTGGTCTGGCTTCTTGCGAGGGACAGGCCCCACACTTGCCCACATGACCGACGAATCCCAGCCCCCGTCGTACGGCCCGCCGCCAGGGCAGGGTCCTTACCACGGTCAACCACGACCTCCTCAGTACGGCCCGCAACCCGGCTCCCATCCCGGCCCGCCATCAGGCCCCCAGACGGGCCCCCAGACAGACCCACAGCCGGGCCCCCAGACGGGCCCACAGCCAGGGCAGCAGCCGGGTCCGCCGCCCGGGTACGGCCAGCCGTTACCCTTTGGACAAACGCCACCTTTCGGACAACAGCCCCAATCACCACAATTCGGGCAGCCGCCACCTCCGTTCGGTGAGCCGGCCCCGTTCGGCCCGCCACCTCAGTACGGACAATACGGCCAACAAGCCCAATTTCCACCGCCAATATCTTCCAAAGCCATAAAGCCCAGCCTGTGGTGGCTGGCCGGCGCCTGGGGCGTGTTCGTGGTGTGCCTCGCGGCCGGGGTGGCGCTCTTCGTCGGCGGCGTCGGCGGCGTGGCCGACGCGGGCCCGACCCGTACGTTCGTGTCCGGCGAAAGCGTCACCGTGCCCGTCGACCCGGCCGAGAAGCCCGGCGTGTACATCGCCAGCGACGCCCAGGTCAGCTACGACTGCGCCATCACCGGCGGCCCGGGACAGGCCAGGCTCGCCAAGACCACCGGCACCCGGACGGTCACGACCGGGGGCGCGGTGTGGGAGCAGTTCCTGGTGATCAACGCACCGGCCAAGGGCGACTACCAGCTCACCTGCGTCAACCAGAAACAGGCCACCGTGCGCTACGGCGTGGGCCCCGACGCCCTGTCGGCCGTCGGCGGCGTCGCCGGCGGGCTGATCGCCCTGATCGCGATCCCGGTCGCGGGGCTGCTCGCCGCGGTCGCCGGCACGATCGTCGTCCTGGTCCGCCGCGGCGGCGCGCGTAAGCGCCTTGCGGTCGGTGGGTGATTTGCTACGGTCCCCGTGTGTACGAGGGCGATGTGCTGGCGGGAAATTGGCGGCGGCCGGGCAAGGGGAAGATCCCGAAGGTGCCCGCCGAGCCGGACCTCGTCGTGGAGGACGCCGACAGCGGCTTCTGCGGCGCCGTGGTGGCCTGTGACAAGGAGGCCGTCACGCTGGAGGACCGGTTCGGCAGACGTCGGCTGTTCCCGCTCGCGCCCGCCGCGTTCCTGCTGGAGGGCAGGCCCGTGACCCTGGTACGCCCCACTGCGCCCACCAGTGGGTCCACCAGTGGGGCCCCCTCTGGGCCCAGGCGCAGCGCGTCGGGCTCGATCGCCGTGGAGGGGCTGCGGGCCAGGGTGGCCAGGCAGAGCCGGATCTACGTGGAGGGCGTGCACGACGCCGCCCTCGTGGAGCGGATCTGGGGGCACGACCTGCGGGTCGAGGGGGTGGTCGTCGAATACCTCGAAGGGGTCGACGACCTGCCGGCCATCGTCGCGGAGTTCGGCCCCGAGCCGGGGCGGCGGCTGGGCGTGCTGGTCGACCACCTGGTGCCCGGTTCCAAGGAGAGCCGGATCGCCGCCGAGATCACCTCGCCGGACGTGCTGGTGGTGGGGCACCCGTTCGTCGACATCTGGCAGGCGGTCAAGCCGTCGGTGCTGCGCATCCCCGCGTGGCCCGACGTACCACGCGGGGTGCCGTGGAAGGAGGGCGTGATCGCCGCCCTGGGCTGGCGCATGGAGCCCGCGCAGGCGTGGCGGCGGATCCTCGGCGCCGTCTCGACGTACACGGACCTGGAGCCGGAGTTGCTCGGCCGGGTCGAGGAACTGATCGACTTCGTTACGGAGGCACCATGAGCCAGGACCCGTCCCAGAGCCAGGACCCGCCCCAGCCGCCACCCGACGACGCCGCCACGCGCAGGGTCTCCCCGTCGGACCTCCCGCCCGCCCCGTCCTCCGGCCCTCAGCAGCCGGGCTACGGGGACGACGCCACCCGCAAGGTCTCCCGATCGGACCTCCCGCCGCACTCGCCCTCCGGCCCACAGCAGCCCGGCCACCCTGAGCCCGGCCCGTACGGCCAGCCAGGCGGATACGCCCAGCCAGGCGGGTACGCCCAGCCTTCTTACGAGCAGCCCGGCGCGTACGGCCAGCCCGCCTACGGCCAGCCGGGCTACGGCCAGCCGGGCTACGGCCAGCCGGGCTACGGCCAATCAGCCCCGCACGGCCAGACCCCCTACGACCAGTCCGGCCCCCACGGCCAGACCCCCTACGACCAGCAGACTCCCTACGGCCAGCAGGCCCCGTACGCTCAGCAGGCCCCGTACGGCCAGCAGGTTCCCTACGGGCAGCAGCCCGAGTCGGCCCCCGGCTACGGCCAGCAGCCGCCCTCCGGGTACGGCCAGCAGCCGCCGTCCGGGTACGGCCACCCCGGCGCCTACCCGCCCCCACCTCCCGGATACGGCCCCGCCCAGCACCAGTCGCCCCAGGGCTACGGCCGCCCCCAGGAGCCGTACGTCCCCGGCAGGTTCGGCCCCCGCCCCGGCACCGACGACACCACCATGGCGATGCTGTCGCACCTCCTGGGCCTGCTGGTCTCCTGGATCGGCCCGCTGGTCATCTATCTGATGAAGAAGGACGAGTCCCCCTACGTCAGAGACCAGGCGGCGGAGGCGCTCAACTTCCAGATCACCATGTTCATCGGCTACGTGGTCTCCTGGATCCTGATGTTCGCCTTCATCGGCTTTCTGCTGTTTCCCGCCGTCTGGATCATGTCGCTGGTCTTCCACGTCATGGCCGCGATCGCCACGAACAAGGGCGAGCGCTACCGCTACCCGCTGTCCATCCGCATGATCACCTGAGGCGGTGCCGGTCAGACCAGCAGGTCCCGGATGAGGGCGTCGGCCAGCAGCCGCCCCTGAAGGGTCAGCACCATGAGACCGGCCTTGAACGGCTCGGGCTCCAGCAGCCCGCGCGCCAGGGCGCTCGCGACCGTCGCGCGGGCGGCGGGCGCCACCTCGGCCAGCGGGTAGCCCGAGACCAGCCGCAGCTCCAGCATCAGCCGCTCGGCGTCGCGGTCGTCCTGGCCGAGCACCTCGCGGGCGTGCGCGGGCGAGTCTCCGGCGGCCAGGCGCTGGGCGTAGGCGGCCGGGTGTTTGACGTTCCACCAGCGGGTGCCGCCGACGTGGCTGTGGGCCCCAGGCCCGGCGGCCCACCAGTCGCCGCCGGTCCAGTAGAGCAGGTTGTGGCGGCAGCGCGCCTGGTCGGAGAGTGCCCAGTTGGACACCTCGTACCAGGCGTACCCGGCCTCGGCGAGCAGTTCGTCGGCGATCAGGTAGCGGTCGGCGGCCACGTCGTCGTCGGGCATCGGCAGCTCCCCCCGCCGGATGCGGGCCGCCAGCCTGGTGCCCGCCTCCACGATCAGCGAGTACGCCGACACGTGGTCGGGCCCGGCCTCGATGGCCGCCGACAGCGAGGCCCGCCAGTCGTCGTCGGACTCGCCCGGTGTGCTGTAGATCAGGTCGAGGTTGACGTGCTCGAACCCGGCCTCCCGCGCCTCGCGGACGGCCTGCGCGGCCCGCCCGGGGGTGTGCCGCCGGTCGAGCACCTGGAGCACGTGCTCGCGGACGCTCTGCATGCCGAAGCTGATCCGGTTGAAGCCGCCGTGGCGCAGTTTCTCCAGCGAGGACGGGTCGACCGACTCGGGGTTGGCCTCCGTGGTGACCTCGGCCCCCGGCGTCAGCCCGAACTCGGAGTCGATCGCGGCCAGGATCCTGGCCAGGTCTTCAGGAGGCAGCAGGGTGGGCGTGCCGCCGCCGAAGAACACCGTCTCCACCGGCAGGTCGGCCGTGCCCAGGACGCGGCGCGCGAGGCGCACCTCCTCGACCACCGTGTCGGCGTAGTCGCGGTGCGAGGCGCCCGGCCCCAGCTCGGCGGCGGTGTAGGTGTTGAAGTCGCAGTAGCCGCAGCGCGTCACGCAGAAGGGCACGTGCACGTAGAAGCCGAACGGGCGCTCGCCGAGACCGCTCAGGGCGCTGTCGGGCAGCTCGCCCGAGGTGGGCACGGGATCGCCGTCGGGCAGGGTGGATGGCACGCTTCCAGTCTGCCCGGCCCACGGAGGTGTCCGGTCCGCCGGGCGCCGAAGGGGCTTGTGGCCGAGATCGCGCGGATCGTTGACGGTGGCGGGGAGCGGCTCTACGATCACGTCAATCTTATAGGAAAGTTTCCTATATAAGGGCCCAGTTCCCGGGAGCCGCTCCGTGAAGAAGAAGATCCTGTTCGCACTGTCGCTCTTACTCGGCCTCACGGTGGTCTCCGTGCCCGCCGAGGCCCGTACCGACTTCAAGCGGGTCGCGTACTTCATCCAATGGGGTGTCTACGGGCGCAATTACCACGTCAAGGACCTGGACACCACCGGTGCCGCGGCCAAGCTCACGCATGTGAACTACGCGTTCGGCTTCGTCAACGCGGAAAGCGGCTGCTACTCCTCCGACCCGTGGGCGGACTGGCAGCGTCCGGTGCCGGCGGAGCAGAGCGTGGACGGTGTCGCGGACGCGCCGGGCCAGGCGCTCAACGGCAACCTCAACCAGCTACGCAAGCTCAAGGCCAAGCACCCCGGGCTCAAGGTGATGATCTCGCTGGGCGGCTGGACCGGCTCGAAGTACTTCTCCGACGCCGTTCTCACCCCCGAGTCGCGCGCCGCACTCGCGACCTCCTGCATCGACCTGTGGCTGCGCGGCAACCTGCCGGGGCTGGAGCCGGGTGCGGGAGCCGGTGTGTTCGACGGGATCGACCTCGACTGGGAGTGGCCGGGGTCGTCCGGGGCCGAGGGCAACGTGATCAGGCCCGAGGACAAGCAGAACTTCACGCTGTTCGTGCGGGAGTTGCGCGCGCAGCTCAGGGCGTACTCGTCGCGGGCGCAGCTCTCGGCCTTCCTGCCCGCCGCAGCGGCCAAGATCGACGCCGGCTTCGAGGTACGCGAGGTCTTCGAGCAGCTCGACTTCGCCACCCTCCAGGGCTACGACCTGCACGGCACCTGGGAGCCGCAGACCGGGCACAACGGCAACCTGTTCAACGACCGCAGGGACCCGAACCCCGTGAAGTACAGCGTGGACCAGACCGTCCGCGACTTCCTCTCGCGCGGGGCGCCCGCCCGCAAGCTCGTGATCGGCGTGCCCGCGTACGGCCAGGGCTGGACCGGCGTCACCGGCGGCGGGGACGGCCTCTACAAGCCCGCCACCGGACCGGCCCCCGGCAAGTGGGCGGCGGGCGCCGAGGACTACAAGGACCTGGTGGCCAAGCCCGGCAAGCGCTACCGCGACCTGCGCACCGGGGCCATGTGGCTCTACGACGGGAACGAGTTCTGGTCGTACGACGACCCGGCGGTGATGGTGCAGAAGGCCGCCTACATCCGGCTCAAGGGGCTCGGCGGCGCCATGATGTGGTCGATCGACCAGGACGACTCGCGCGCCTCACTCACCTCGGCGCTGTATTCGGTCCTTCGCTGACACCCCGCGCCGACGGAACTCCCGCGGCCGAGCACAGGGGCCGGCGACCCCGCACCAGCGCCCGCCGGACGACAGGCGAACCACCGGCCCCACCACCGTGACCCGGGAACGTCAGCTCTCGCGCCGCGCGGCCATGGGCCGTCAGCCACCCGCCACGAGCGACGGGCTGACGGCCACGCGCCGACGACCCACGGACTGCCAACCGCAGGCCACGACCGCACCCCACGACCGCAGACCACAACCGTGAGCCAACGACCGTGAGCCGACGACCGTGAGCCGACGACCGCGCGCTGACAGCCGCCCCGAGAAGCGGGCCGCTCAGCCGAGGGTGCGTTCGGCCATCTCGTCCCACTTGGGGTCGTGCCCCGGGACGGCCAGGATGCGGCGCAGGGCGGCTTCGTCGCCGTGCCGGGCGCGGAACCAGTCGGTCACGCTCACCCCGGTCTCGGGCCGGGAGACGACCTCCACCTCGTCGCCCGCCCCCAGCGCGCCCAGCTCGACGACCTTCAGGTAGGCCCCCGGCCGCGCCGCCGCCGTGAACCGCTTGAGCCAGCCCGACTCGTTCATCCAGTTGCGGAACACCACGCAGGGCGTCCGCGGCCCGGTGACCTCCAGCAGGACGCTGCCCACCCGCCACCGCTCGCCGATCAGGGCCCCGTTGACGTCGACCCCGGAGGTCGTGAGGTTTTCCCCGAACCGCCCGGCCCGCAGCTCCCTTCCCAGCTCACGCTCCCACCAGTCGTAGTCTTCCCTGGCGTAGGAGTAGACGGCGTGATCGGGCGAGCCGTGGTTGGCCGTGTCGGCCCGCTCGTCTCCGGCCAGCCCGTTGGGCCGCACCTCGATCCGGTGCTCGACCGCCCGCTTGTCGATGGCCGTACGCCCCTGCTTTCCCGCCCATTCGGCATCGACCGACCTGCCCACGTTCACGGAGAGAATGCGCATATCTGGAACGTAGCCGAGCCCCCCGCGACCTGCACCTCCAATTCCGCCCGCCCGGTGCGGGCCCACCCGTGGGCCGGGCCCCGGCCGGCGCGCACGCCTGCCGCCCCGGCCTGGTCAGCCCCGGTTGAGCTGCGACTCCTCGTCGAAGCCCGCGAGCTGTAACAACGCCTCCAGCGCCGCCTGCCTGGTCTCCTCCACCGACCCGCCCCGCTCGCCGAAGCACTCGGCCGCCACGTCGAGCACCGCCGTCACCACGGCCGCGTCGGGATAGGGCACGTCGACGAGGACGGTGCCGTCGTCGCCCTCCCCTCCCTCGCCCAGGTGCCGCCTCAGCAGCCGCCGCGTCTCCTCAGCCACAGCGACCCCCAGAACGGCGGCACGCTCGAATCGCTCAGAAGCAGTCACGTCACCCTCCAGTCGCACAAGTGTTCGGGTGACCCCAAGGTAGCCGGTGCCACCGACAGAATCCCTTGCGCCGTCGGGGATTCCGGCATCCACCACGCGACGACGGCGACGCCGACGGACCGGTCCTGAACGCGTCTCGGGCTCGGGGCAGATGGCCCGATACCCGCCGAATGCCCGGTCGATGCCCTTGCCCGGCCCCGCTCGATGGCCGAGGCTGTGTCGCGCGAGAAGATCGCCCCACCCTGCCGGGACGAACCCGCGACCGAAGAGGCAGCCGGTGTCCGATCCTGGCCTCGGCTCCGACGTCTCGGGCGGATCGGCTCTTGAGAAGGGAAGCACACCATGAGCAAGGTGATCGCGAACGCGACGGTCTCCCTGGACGGCTTCATCGCCGACGAGTCGGACCGGGTGGGCCCGCTCTTCGACTGGTACGGCAACGGGGACGTCCCGTTCAACGGCGGCGACCCCGAGCGCGTCTTCCACGTCTCGGCCGCGAGCGCCGCGTACATGGAGAGGACCTGGTCGCGGATCGGCGCGGCGGTGATCGGCCGTCGCCTGTTCGACCTCACCAACGGCTGGAACGGCCGTCCCGCGGCCGGCGAGGCCGTCTTCGTGGTGACCCATGAAGCGCCGGCGGACTGGCCGTTCCCCGACGCGCCGTTCACGTTCGTCACGGACGGTGTGGCGAGTGCGATCACCCGGGCCAAGACCGCCGCCGGCGACAAGGACGTGTCGCTGACCGGCGGTGACCTGCTGGGCCAGGCCCTGGCCGCCGGGCTGGTGGACGAGCTGCGGGTGGATCTGGCCCCGGTGGTGTTCGGCAAGGGGATCCGGTTCTTCGGCGGCTACGACGGCGCGCCCGTGCTCCTCGGCGACCCGGAGGTCGTCCAGGGCGACCGGGTCACGCATCTGCGCTACGACGTCCGGCGATAGCGGCCGCGTCAGGCGACGTACACGTCGCTCGGCTCCCCTCCGTACGGGATCGTACGGTCCTTGCGCATCCCCGCCCGCTCGGCGACCCTGCGCGAGGGCAGGTTGACGTCCCGGATGACCGCCACGACGGTGCCGAGTCGGCCGCCGACGCGGAGGGCGGCGCGGGCGAGTTCGAGGGCGTAGCCGTGTCCCCATGCCGACGGGCGGAAGCGGTAGTAGAGGTTGAGCACCTCGTTCCCGTCGACGACGGCGCGGCGCAGCCCGCCGAAGCCGATCACCTCCGGCCGCCCCGGCAGCCGGGCCGCCCAGTAGCCGATGCCGCGTTCCTCCCAGTCGTCCAGCCACAGGTCGAGCATCGCGCGGCACGACTCCACGTCGGCGACGGGGCCGCCGGGGTGGTACACGCTCGTACGGGGGTCGGAATGGATCTCATGGACGGCGTCCAGATCGTGGAGAGTGACCCGAGATAGGACCATTCGTGCCGTCTGCACCACTTCCATACTTTCAGGGTATTCGCCGAAATAGACCGGCGACACGCCACAGCGCACGCCCCCGCGAAGGGGACGCGCGACGCAAGGCCGGGGGCACGAATCCCCCACGAACCAGGAAAGCGGCGGCGGCTACTTCTTGGCCTTGTCGACGGCGCTGGAGTCGGTGGACAGCGCGGCGACGAAGGCCTCCTGGGGCACCTCGACCCGGCCGACCATCTTCATCCGCTTCTTGCCTTCCTTCTGCTTCTCCAGCAGCTTCCGCTTACGGGAGATGTCACCGCCGTAGCACTTGGCCAGCACGTCCTTGCGGATGGCGCGGATGTTCTCGCGGGCGATGACCCGGGCCCCGATGGCGGCCTGGATCGGCACCTCGAACTGCTGCCTGGGGATCAGCTCGCGCAGCTTCTTCGCCATGTCGACGCCGTAGCCGTAGGCCTTGTCCTTGTGCACGATGGCGCTGAAGGCGTCGACCGGCTCGCCCTGCAGCAGGATGTCGACCTTCACCAGGTCGGCCTCCTGCTCGCCGGCCGACTCGTAGTCGAGCGAGGCGTAACCGCGCGTACGCGACTTGAGCTGGTCGAAGAAGTCGAAGATGATCTCGCCGAGCGGCAGCGTGTAGCGGATCTCGACCCGATCTTCCGACAGGTAGTCCATGCCGAGGAGCTGGCCGCGCCGCCCCTGGCAGATCTCCATGATCGCGCCGATGAACTCGGACGGCGCCAGGATCGTGGACTTGGTGACCGGCTCGAAGACCTGCGCGATCTTGCCGCCCGTGGGGAACTCGGACGGGTTGGTGACCGTCAGCTCCTTGCCGTCCTCCATGACCACGCGGTAGACCACGTTGGGCGCCGTGGAGATCAGCGACAGGCCGAACTCCCGCTCCAGCCGCTCGCGCACGATCTCCATGTGCAGCAGCCCGAGGAAGCCGACCCGGAAGCCGAACCCGAGCGCCGCCGAGGTCTCCGGCTCGTAGACCAGCGCGGCGTCGTTGAGCTGGAGCTTGTCGAGCGCCTCGCGCAGCTCGGGGTATTCGTCGCCGTCGATCGGGTAGAGCCCGGAGAACACCATCGGCTTGGGGTGCTCGTAGCCCGCCAGCATCTCGCCCGCGGGCTTGGCCGCCGAGGTGACGGTGTCGCCCACCCGCGACTGCCGCACGTCTTTCACGCCGGTGATGAGGTAGCCCACCTCGCCGACGCCGAGCCCGCGCTCGGCGGGCTTGGGCTCGGGCGAGATGACGCCGATCTCCAGCGTCTCGTGGGTGGCGCCGGTGGACATCATCAGGATGCGCTCGCGCTTGCCCAGGTGACCGTCGATGACCCGGACGTAGGTCACCACGCCGCGGTAGGTGTCGTAGACCGAGTCGAAGATCAGCGCGCGGGCGGCCGTGTCGGCGTCGCCGACCGGCGCGGGCACCACCTCGACCACGTGGTCGAGCAGCTCGCGTACGCCCTCGCCGGTCTTGCCCGACACCCTGAGCACGTCGGACGGGTCACAGCCGATCAGCCCCGCCAGCTCCTCGGCGAACTTCTCCGGCTGCGCCGCGGGCAGGTCGATCTTGTTGAGGACGGGGATGATGTGCAGGTCGTTGTTCATGGCCAGGTAGAGGTTGGCCAGCGTCTGCGCCTCGATGCCCTGGGCGGCGTCGACCAGCAGGATCGCGCCCTCGCACGCCTGCAGCGACCGCGACACCTCGTAGGTGAAGTCGACGTGCCCGGGAGTGTCGATCATGTTGAGCACGTGACCGTCCCACGGCAGCCGCACGGCCTGCGACTTGATCGTGATGCCCCGTTCGCGCTCGATGTCCATCCTGTCGAGGTACTGGGCCCGCATGGAACGGTCGTCGACCACGCCGGTGATCTGGAGCATCCGGTCGGCAAGGGTCGACTTGCCATGGTCGATGTGCGCGATGATGCAGAAGTTGCGGATCAACGCGGGGTCGGTCTGGCCAGGCTGAGTGCGCACCGAAGTCCGTTTCGACAGGGTTGAGGTCAAGCAGTCTTTCATGGTGACATGCCCGGGTGATTGCCCGAACCGTCATCCGCCGCAGCCTGCGCCTGCTCGCGCTTGCCTTGGCCGTCGTGGTCGCGCTGGCCGGCCTCGTCGCCGTCGCGCTCCGCCTTCAGTTTACCGGTGCCCCGGCCGCCTGGGCGAAGAGCACCGGCAACGACGCCCTGTGGATGGGGCACATGTGGGTGGACGGCCGCCGTACCGAGGCGGACGTGGAACGACTGGCGACCCGCCTGCGCGCCACGGGCGTGAAGGACGTGTACGTCCACTCCGGCCCCTTCGAGTGGGACGGCCGCCTGGACCCCGCCAAATACCCCAACGCCGGAAATTTCATCCAATGGATGCGCAAGCACCTCCCCGGCGTCCGCGTCTCCGCCTGGCTCGGCCAGGCCGTCAAGAACGGCCTGGACCTCGACGACCCGAAGTCCCGCGAGAACGTCCTGGCCGGCGTCGCCGCCATCATGAAGCAGGGCTACGACGGCATCCACTACAACTTCGAGCCGATCGGCGACGGTGACGCCGAGTTCCTCGACCTCCTCGACCGGACCAGGCAGCACACGCGGCTCCTGTCCACCTCCACCCCGCAGATCGAGCCGTACGCCGGCATGCGCCTGTCCGCCAGGGCCGTGCTGGGCCACGACAAGTTCTGGTCGGAGGGCTACTTCCGGCAGGTCGTGGACCGCGTCGACCAGGTGGCCATCATGACCTACGACTCCTTCCACCCCCTGCAGTCCGTGTACGGCGGACACGTGGCCCGCCAGGCCGCCCTGGCGCTCGACCTGGTCCCCGAGGCCAAGTCCCTCTACATGGGCGCCCCCGCCTACCACGACCACGGCGTGCCGTGGTCCGACCAGGCCGAGAGCGTCGCGACGGCCGCCGAGGGCGTTCGCCTGGCGCTGTCGGAGCACGGCCGCCGCGAACGCTTCGGCCTGGCCCTCTATGTGGACTTCGCCGCCACCGAGGAGGATTGGCAGGAGTACATGACACGATGGCGTTGATTTGAGCAGCCGCCTCGGTTATTGATACCCTGGGCAACTGCGTGTGGCGCGCCCTCTCTCGAGCCGCGCGCCCCGTCCATCACTTCAGACTTCACCGAGGCTTCTTCGTGGCGAACATCAAGTCCCAGATCAAGCGCAACAAGCAGAACGAGAAGGCTCGTCTGCGCAACAAGGCAGTCAAGTCCTCGCTGAAGACGGCTGTCCGCAAGTTCCGTGAGGCCGCCGAGCAGGGCGACGTCGCGCAGGCCGTGGCCCTGCAGCGGGCCGCCGCCCGCCAGCTCGACAAGGCCGTCAGCAAGGGCGTCATCCACAAGAACCAGGCCGCCAACCGCAAGTCCTCGATCGCCAAGCAGGCCGCGGCCCTGGCCGCCAAGTAGGCACCGCGAGCGGGCGCCCCTGAGCAGGCGCCCCCCGGGCACAGTCGGCTTTTGCGACGCCGCACCCCACGAGGGTGCGGCGTTCTGGCTTTCTACGGCCCCTTTTGTCACGGTTTCGATATCACACCGCCATATCGGGTCCGTCACCGTTGAAAAGATCCCTTGCCCCCGCTCACGCACCTGCCCGAGGGTGCACTAAACGGGCGAGGGGGGACACATGCGGGGGCCGTTGGTCGTCAAGAGGGCGTTCAGCGAGCCGCTGCTCCTCCTGGCCGCGTTCGGCTCGATCCTGCTCGCCACCACCACGCTGGTGGCGCTGACCATGTACGCCTCCTCCATCGCCGAGGCCGGCGTCCGCCGCACGATGGAGACGGCCTCGTACCGGCAGACCGCCGCCACCGTCAGCGCACCCGTGACGGCCGAGACGTTCCCCGTGTACGACCAGGCCGTACGCGCCGAGTTCGGCCGGGCCTACACCCAGCCGCCCGCGATCACCACGAGCCTGCGCTCCGACTCCTACACCATGCCGGGCCAGGAGGACCGGGAGCAGCCCGAGCTGCTGAGGTTCGGCAGCTACGACGGGCTCGACCGGCAGGCCAGGCTCGTCTCCGGCACCTGGCCCCGGCCCGGCGACGAGCCGGTCCAGGTGGCGATCTCGCTGTCGGCGGCCTCGGCGACCGGGTTCGAGGTGGGCCGGGAGTTCACCACCACGGGCCGGCTGGACCCCCGTCCGGTCAAGGTGCGCGTGACCGGCGTCTTCCAGCTCGACGACCCGTTCGGCGAGCGCTGGGCCGGGGAGCAGTTGCTCAGCCGCGGGGTCGAGCGCGGCGACTTCACCACCTACGGGCCGCTCATGGTGGCGCGCGAGACGTTCGTCGCCCGGTTCGCCACCAGCGTCAACGCCACCTGGACCGCCGTCCCCGACCTGCGTACGCTCACGCCCGAGCGGTTACGGCCGCTGGCCGGCGCGATCGCGCAGGTGGGGCCGCGGCTGAAGGAGGGCGGCTGCCCGAGCTGCGTGGCCGCCAGCCACCTGCCCGAGATGCTCACCCAGCTCGACACCGCCTCGCTGGTGGCGCGCTCCACGATGCTGATCCCGGTGCTGCAACTGCTGCTGCTGGCCGCGTACGCGCTGATGCTCACCGCGCGACTGCTGGCCGACCACCGGCGCATGGAGGTGGCCCTGATGCGCTCGCGCGGCGCGGGCACAGCGCGGCTGGCGGCGCTGGCGGGCGGTGAGGCGCTGCTGGTGGCGCTCCCGTGCGCGGTCGTCGCGCCGTTCCTGGGGCCGCCGCTGCTCGCGCTGGTGAACCTGCTGCCGTGGATCAGGTCCTCCGGGGTACGGCTGGCGCCGGCGGCGGACACGGGGACGTTCCTGGTGTCGTTCGGGGTGGCGGTCGCCTCGGCCGTGCTGCTGGTGCTGCCCGCGCTGGCCGGGGCGCGGCGTACGTACGTGGAGGAGCAGTCGGCGCGCGGGCGCGGCGGCGGGCGCGGGCTGATCGAACGCGCGGGCGCCGACCTCGCGCTGCTGGTCGTGGCCGGGCTGGCGATCTGGCAGCTCCAGCGCTACGGCGCTCCCGTGACCGCGACGGCCGCGGGCGGCCTGGGCATCGACCCGCTGATCGTCTCCGGCCCGGCGCTGGCCCTGCTCACCGGCGGCATGCTGGGGCTCCGCCTGGTGCCGCGCGTGTCGCGGCTGGCCGAGCGACTGACCTCGAAACGCCCCACGCTCGCCCCCGCGCTCGGCTCCTGGCAGGTCAGCCGGCGCCCGCTCAAGTACGCCGGCCCCGCGCTGCTGCTCACCATGGCGATCGCGATCGGCATCGTGTCCCTGGCCACCGCCGCCACCTGGCGCACCTCGCAGCTCGACCAGGCCCGCCACCAGGTGGGCGCCGACCTGCGGCTGTCGGGGCCGTCCGACGGGCCGGAGCTGGGCGCGCTCGGCCGCGGAACGGCGTTCGCCGCGCTGCCCGGCGTCACCGCGGCGGCACCGGGCTTTCGCGGGCAGACCGACGTGAGCGGGGAGAACGCGCTGCTGCTCGCGCTCGACGCGGACCGGCTCGGCGAGCTGTTCCACCTGCGTCCCGACCTGTCGGCGCAGCCGGTCGAGGAGCTGTCGCGGGCGCTCTCCGGCGACCGGGCGACCGCGTTGAACCTGCCGGGACGCCCGGAGAAGCTGACCCTGCGCGCCGAGGTGAGCGCGGACCTGCCGCTGCGGCTGGTGCTGTCCGACGGGCTGGGCGTCTGGCGCGACGTGTCGCTCGGGGTGCTGCGGCCCGGCGCGAACCAGGTCGACGTCGACCTGCGGGCGCTGGCGGGCCGGAGTGGGGCGATCACGTACCCGGTGTCGCTGCTCGGCCTGGTCGCGGGCGCCCCGCAGAGCGCTGCGGAGCTGAAGGTGACCGGCGTGAGCGCCGACGGCCACGACGTACGCGTGCCCGCGCTCTCGATGAGCGTGACCCGGGCGGCGGCGGCGCCGTTCGTCCGTCGTCCTGACCAGCAGGGGCCGATGCCCGTCGTGCTCACGGCCGACCTCGCCGCCTCGCTCAAGCTGGGCGTCGGCCAGGTCGGGCGGGCGAGCATCGACCGCAGGGTGATGCCGATCAAGGTCGTGGGCGTCGTGGAGACGATGCCGACCACCGCGGCCGGGCAGATGGCCGTGCTCGCCGACTGGGAGACGATGCAGACGCACGAGCTGGCCGCGGCGCAGTTGCCCAGGCCCGCCACGGAGTGGTGGCTGGCCGCCGCCGACACCTCGGCCGCCGCGGCGGCGCTCAAGGGCCACCCCGAGTGGGACGCCACCGCGCTCGACCAGCGTGAGCTGGCCGCCTCCCTCCGGGACGACCCGCTGGCCAGCGGGCTGCAGGGGGCGCTGATCCTGGGGTTCCTGGCGGCGCTGGTGTTCGCGGCACTCGGGTTCCTGGTCAACGCGGCCGTCGCCGCTCGGGAGCGGACGGCCGAGTTCGCGATCCTGCGGGCGCTCGGGGTGAGCGCCCGGCAGATGTTCGGGATGCTGGCCGTGGAGCAGGCGTTCGTGGTCGGGCTGTCGCTGGTGGCCGGCACCGGGCTGGCCGTGGTCGTCGGCGTGCTGGTGGTGCCGCACATCGTGCTGACCGGCCAGGCCGCCGCCGTGACGCCCGGCGTGCTGCTCGACCTCCCGTGGGCGGCGACCGGGCTGATGCTGGCGCTGGTGGCCGGGGTGCTGTTCGCGATCATCGCCGGGCTGGCGCGCAACCTGCGCGGGCAAGGGCACGGCCTTCGGGAGGAACAGTGAGGATCTGGCTGCTCGCCCGGGTGCACCTGGGCCCGGTGGCCGTGCTCTTCGTCCTGACGCTGAGCGCCTGCCTGCTGGTCGCGGGCCTGCCCAGGGCGACGCAGGCCGCGTACGACGAGGCGCTGCGCCGCGCGCTGAGCGCCACCCCGGCCGTGCAGGCCGACCTGACCGTGGCCGTGGAGTCGCGTTCGCCGGAGGAGGACCTGCGCGAACGCGCCCAGTTCGACTCCCGCGACCGCCTCTGGCGCGAGATCCTGCCCGGCGAACTCCGTCCGCTGGTGACCGGCGCCGGTCACATGAGCGCCAAGACCACGCTCACGCCGATCACCGGGACCGGCGGCAAGTCGTACCTCAACCTCGGCTGGCTGTCCGACGGCGGGCGGCGGGTGGACTGGGTACGGGGACACGCCCCCGGCGCGCCCGCCACCATGCGGTACGAGGGAAAGACGATCCCCGTGTTCGAGGTCGGGATCGTCGAGGAGGCCCTGCGGGAGATGGGCCTGGAGGTGGGCCAGACGAAGATGGTCGGCGAGCACGACTACGCCGCCGTCACGATCGTCGGCGCCTACCGGGCCAGGGATCCCGGCGACCGCTACTGGTCGCACAACGCCGACCTCCTGCGCGTCTCCAAGATCCAGCCGCCCGGCGGGCTGGACTTCGAGAAGCACGTCACCGCCCTGACGTCCGACGCCGGGCTGACCGCGCTCAGCGGCGAGGGACGCAACCTGACCTACCGCTGGGTGCTGCCGATCGCCGCCGGGGCCGCGAACGCGCTGGACGTGCCGGGCCTGCGGGCCGCGGTCGCCGAGTTCGGCCGGGTGGTGGCGCTGCAGTCCAACGGCACGGCCAGCCCCTACCACGTCGAGACCGGGCTGCCCAAGGTGCTGGGCGACTTCCTGGCCGCGCTGTCCACCGCGCAGACCGTCATGTACCTGGTGCTCGGCGGCCTGCTGGCGGTTTCGCTCGGCGTGATCGTGCTGGCCGTGCAACTCCTCGCCGACCGGCTGGACCACGCCCTGACGCTCGCGCGGGCCCGTGGCGGCTCGTTGGGGCAGGTGGCGGGGGCCGCGGCGGCGCTGACCGGGCTCGCGGTGACGCCGGGGGCGCTGGCCGGGTACGCCCTGTCGTACCTCGTGCTCGGCCCCGTGCTGCCCGTCGTGCACGTGGGGCCGTTGATCGTGGTGTTCGCGGCCGTCGGGTTCGCCGCCGTCCGGCTGGCGCTCGTGCACCGCAGGCCGCTGCACGAGCGGCGCGACGACGTGGCCGCCGCCCGGCCCTCCGCCAAACGGGTCACGCTGGAGGTGCTGGTCGTGGTGCTCGCGCTGGTGGGGGCCTACCTGCTGCGGGCCCGCGGGCTGAGCGCCTCGGCAGGGCAGGACCCGTTCCTGCTGGTGGTGCCGGTCGCCCTGACCGCCGCGGCGGCGCTGATCACGCTGCGCTGCTATCCGTACCCGCTGCGCCTGTTCGTACGGGTGGCCGCGCGCGGCCGGGCGGCCGTGGCGTTCCTGGGGCTGACCAGGGCGGCCAGGGCGCGGTCCGCCAGTGTGCTGCCGGTGCTGATCCTGCTGCCCGCGCTGGCCGTCTCCGTGTTCGCGGCGGTGATCTCCGACGGGATCGCGGGCACCCAGCGGCTGGCGTCCTGGCAGCAGGTGGGGGCACCGATCCGGATGACCTCCGACATCGAGATCCCGGCCGCCGCGATCGAGCAGGTGCGCGGGACGCCCGGGGTGGCGCAGGTGGTGCCCGCCCAGACCGGCCGGGTCCAGGTCGGGTACGGCGCCGAACGGGCCGAGGCCATCGCCGTGGACGTCGCGCAGTGGCGTTCGATCCTGCGGGACGCCCCCGTCGGCCTGCCCGCGCTGCCCGACGGGGTGCTCGTCTCACCCGAGCTGCGCGGACGGGGAACGCTCGAGCTCGGCTGGCAGTCGCGGCTCGAGCTGCCCACGCGCGGCGTGATCGACTCGGTGCCCGGCTTCTACGCCACCGGCAAGTTCCTGGTCGTGCCGCTGAGCGTGCAGACCCGTCCGGCCGTGAACACATTGCTGATCAAGGGGGACGCCTCGGCCGCCACGCTCGCCGAACTGGCCCGGCTGGTGCCGTCGGCCACCGTCGAGTCGCAGGAGCGGGCCCTGCGCGCCATCCGGGACGACCCGCTGACCGGCACAGTACGTTCGACGCTGGTGGTGGTGACGGTCGCGCTGGCCGCGTACGCGCTGTTGGCCGTGCTGCTGTCGCTGGTCGTCGGGGCCGCGGAACGGGCCAGGGCGGTATCGTTCCTGCGGACGCTGGGCCTGTCGCACCGGCAGGCGCAACGGCTGACCGTGCTGGAGATCCTGCCCATGATCCTCTTCACCGCGCTGGCCGGTCTCGGACTGGGCCTCGGCCTGCCCGCCGCGCTCGGGCCCGGCGTCGACCTGTCCTCCTACGCCGGCGACCTGCCCGTCGGCGACTACTCGCTCGACCTGTTCCTGCCCAGCGCGCTGACGGCCGGGCTGGCCGCCGTGGCCGTGCTCGGCGCGTACGCGCACACCGCCATCAGCCGCCGTCTCAGCCTCGGCGCCGTCCTTCGAGTGGGGGACCTCACATGAACCCGACCCTGTCAGAGCTGGAAGCCAAGGCCACCGGAAAGAAGGTCGCGTTCGGCGGTGACGCGCACATCGTGTGCGACAACCTCGTACGCATCTACAAGACCGAAGGCGTCGAGGTCGTCGCCCTGCAGGGGCTGGACCTGGTGATCGACGAGGGCGAGCTGGTGGCCATCGTGGGCGCGTCGGGGTCGGGCAAGTCGACACTGCTCAACGTGCTGTCCGGGCTGGACGTGCCCACGGCGGGGGTGGCCAGGGTGGCGGGCATGGACCTGCTGTCGATGAACGCGCGCGACCGGCTGCGCTACCGGCGCTCCGTGGTCGGGTTCATCTGGCAGCAGACGGCCAGGAACCTGCTGCCGTACCTGACGGCGCGGGAGAACGTCGAGCTGCCGATGAAGCTCGCGGGCGGGCCCTCCGGGGCCTCTCGTGCCCGGTCGCGGCGCGAACGGGCGGACGAGCTGCTGGACCTGCTCGGCGTCGCCTCCTGCGCGAACCGCAAGACTCCCGAGATGTCGGGCGGGCAGCAGCAGCGCGTGTCCATCGCCGTGGCCCTCGCCAACTCCCCGCAGCTCATCCTCGCCGACGAGCCGACAGGCGAGCTGGACAGCGAGACCTCCGAGCAGGTCTTCGACGCCCTGCGCACGGCCAACAGGGAGCTGGGGGTGACCGTGGTCATCGTGACGCACGACCCGCTGGTGTCGGAGCAGGTGGACCGGACGGTCGGCATCCGCGACGGACGCACCAGCAGCGAGACGCTGCGGCGCGAGGGCGCGGAGGGCCAGATCATCGCCGAGGAGTACGCCGTGCTCGACCGCGTGGGACGCCTCCAGCTTCCCCGCGACTTCATGAACGCCCTCGAGATGGAACGACGGGTGCGCCTCGAACTCGAATCCGACCACATCGGCGTGTGGCCCGCCCGAGAGGAACCCTCGAATGACTGACGCGCCCCTGGTCGCAGGAGAGAAGGCCCGCATGACTGACGCGCCCTTGATCGTGGTGGAGGAGGCCCCGCATGACTGACGCGCCCCTGGTCGTGGTGGAGGAGGCCCCGCATGACTGACTCGCCCCTGGTCGTGGTGGAAGGGCTGCGCAAGGTTTACCGGACCGGGCCCAAGGAGGTCGTGGCGCTGCGGGAGGTGTCCTTCTCGGTGCTCCCCGGCGAGTTGGTCGCACTCAGGGGCCGGTCGGGCTCGGGCAAGACCACCCTGCTCAACCAGATCGGCGGCCTGGACAAACCGGACGCCGGTCGCGTGGTGGTGGACGGGCACGAGATCACGTCCATGTCGGAGGACGAACTGCTGGCCGTGCGCCGGGACGTCGTCGGGTTCGTCTTCCAGTCGTTCGGGCTGATCCCCGTACTGTCCGCGGCCGAGAACGTGGGGGTGCCGATGCGGCTGCTGCGGGCCCCGGTGGAGGAACGCGAGGCCCGCGTACGGATGCTGCTCGGCTTGGTGGGGCTGGAACAGCACGTGAACCAGCGGCCGTACGAGCTGTCCGGAGGGCAGCGGCAGCGGGTGGCGATCGCCCGCGCCCTGGCGAACCGGCCGCGGCTGCTGGTGGCCGACGAGCCGACCGGGCAACTGGACTCGCAGACCGGACGGCAGATCATGGAGCTGTTGCGGGCGCTCGTACGCAGTGAGGGGGTTACCGCGCTGGTGGCGACGCACGATCCGAGCTTGATCTCACTGGCGGACCGCGTCCTGGAGATCACCGACGGCGTCGTACAGGAAGCCGCCCGCACCTGACCACCAGCCCTCCGTGAACACCACCAGCCCCCCCCGTGAACGCCAGCCCTCGTGAACGCCAGCCCTCGTGAACACCCGCCCTCGTGAACACCCGCCCTCGTGAACACCCGCCCGCCGAGCCCAGGCACACCCGGCACCTGGGCTCGCCCACCGCACCGAGAGCCGAAGCTCGTTCATCCGAGCCCGAGCCCCGAACCGGCCACCTGACCCGCCTCCGGCTCGCGAGGTGCCCTCCGCGACGAAGGCCCTATCGCCCCGTACGGCTGGCCACGATGACCTGCACCGTGTGCTCCAACGCGTAGGCCGGGTCGGCTCCCCCGCCCTTGACCTGCTCATCCGCGCTGGCCACGGCCTGGATCGCCCTCGACAGCCCGTCAGGACCCCACCCGTTGAGCTGCCGTCTCACCCGATCGACCTTCCACGGCGGCATGCCGACGTGGCTGGCCAACTGCCCGCCCCTCAGGTTGCGAGGAGCGCTGCCGACCTTCGCCAGCGACCGCAACCCACCGGCCAGGGCGCTCACCAGCAGCACGGGGGCGACCCCGGTGCCGAGTGCCCAGCGCAACTGCTCGAGCGCGTCCGCCAGCCGCCCTTCGACGGCCGAGTCGGCGACGTTGAACCCGGTGACCTCGGCCCGCCCCTTGTGATAGCGAGCCACCGCCGCCGCACTGATCGTCTTGTCTTCGGTGTCGAACATCAACTGACTGCACGCGGCGGCCAGCTCACGAAGATCGTTCCCCACGGCGTCGAGCAGAGCCTGCGCGGCGTCCCCGGAGATGTTCCGCCCGGCTCGCTTGAACTCGCCCCTGATGAAGTCGAGCCGCTCTCCCGCCTTGGTGACCTTGTCGATAGTGATCACCTTGGCCCCGGCCTTCTTCACCCCGTCGACCAGCGCCTTGCCCTTCACCCCACCGGGATGCGCCAGGACGATCACCGTGTCGTCGGACGGCTGCCTGGTGTAGGCCACGATCTCCGCGATGACGTCCTTGGCCAGGTCTTGCGCTGATCGGATCACCACGACCGAGCGGTCACCGAACAGCGACGGCGAGGTGAGCTGCGTCAACTCACCGGACGTGACCTTGCTCCCCACAAGATCATGAACCTCGGACCCCTGGTCGGCGGCCCGCGCCGCCGCCACGACGCCACCCACCGCCCGCTCAGCCAGCAACTCTTCGTCGCCGACGACCAGGGTCACAGGTGCTGGATCGGTTCCCGCCATGTCAGGCAGCATGCCATGCCCCACCGACAACCGCGTACTCTGCGCTCCTCCCCCGGGCATCCGAGTGTGGTCGGCCACGAGCGACGCCGGCGCGCGTCCGACTCTCAGGTCGGCCTCTCAGGTCGGCGCGCCGGCCGCGTCAGGGAGAGCATCAGGGGGAGCTGACCTGCTCGGAGGCGGCTACTGAGACCGGCGGGGCCGTCAGGCGAGGTCGAGTACCGCCTTGCCGTGCAGGCGGCGTTCGACGAGGGCGCTCACCGCCTCGGACGCGTCGTCCCAGCCGCCGCGCCACGTGATCTGCGGACTCAGCACCCCGTCCGTGACCTGCCGGGCCAGCCAGGTCAGGTCTCGGCCGAGGCCGCCGCAGAACAGCAGCATGAACGTGACGATCGAGCGATCATCACGTTCCGGTCCGCTGAACATGGCTCCGAACGGAAAGCTCTCGCCATCACCCGTGGAGTGCCCGACCGCCACCAGCGTGCCCCCTTCGCCGAGCTGGTCGAACGCCTCCACGAGTTGCGACCCGCCCACCATGTCGAGCACGCCGTCGAGCTTGCCGCCGACTTGCGCAGGACCGGACACCACTTCGTGGGCGCCCAGAGCGCGCAACGCCTCGCCGTGCCTGGCGGGATCGCCGGTGGAGGCGATCACGTGCGCACCGCCGAGTCGGGCGAGTTGGACGGTGTAGCGCCCGACGCCGCCGGTGGCGCCGGTCACGAGGATCCTGCGCCCCAGTATGGGCCCGATCCGGTGGAGCGCGCGCAGCGCGGTGCCGGCCGCGACCGGGATGGTGCTGATCGCGCCCGGCTCCGCGCCCTCGGGCGCCACACCGATCCAGTCGGTACGCACTGCGCGGAACTCGGCCCAGCCGCCGCTCTCCTCAAGGGTCACGACGGGAGTGCCCACGGCCGGCCCTGACCCGTCCGCCGCCGCCTGGACGACGACTCCGGCGGCGTCCCAGCCGAGCACCGTCCCCTCCTCGGCCGTCTCGATGCCGTGCTTGACCTCGCCGTAGTTGAGCGAGGTGGCCGTGACCCGGACCAGCGCCTGGTTGAGGGCGGGCACGGGCTCGGGCACCTCCCCCACCCGCAGGCCGCCGGAGACGGAACGATCGACGATCAGGGCGCGCATGGCGTGATCCTCTCTTCAGACATCCATACAAAGTGCCACTCAGGAGCATAAGCCTATCGAAGGCATCTGCGTTCCAGTTACACTAGAGGCGATGACTGCCGACCTCTCTTCCGCCTCCGCGCCGGGAACGCTCTCGCTGCGGGAGCGCAAGAAGCTCAGAACCAGGACCGCGCTGGTCGATACGGCCCTCGCGCTCTTCACCGAACGCGGCTTCGACGCGGTGACCCTTGACGAGTTGTGCGAGGCCGTCGAGGTCTCCAAGCGCACCTTCTTCCGGAACTTCGCCGGCAAGGAGCAAGTCGCCTCCGCTCCGCTGGAGGCTCTGTGGAACGGCCTGCGGGACGACGTGGAGCACCTGCCACTCGGCCGCGTACCCGTCCTGGAGGTGCTGCAGGAGGCGTTGCTCGCGGCGCTCGCCCGGATGGACGACGGCGGAGCCTGGGTGACCCGCGTACGACGGAGCCGGCAACTGGCCGAGCGCACACCGTCGATCGCCGCGTACGGGCTTCAGTACTGCGACCACACCAGCGCGGCCGTCGAGGCGACCCTGCGGCGCAGGCTGGGCCTGGACTCTGCCGACCCGCGGCCGAGGCTGGCGCTGGACCTGGTGGTCGCGTCGTTCCACGCCGCACTGCGGGCCTGGAGCGCCAAGCCGGGCCCGCAGACCCACGCGGGTCTCGCGGCCGAGCTGCGGTCGGTCTTCGCGACTCTCCCCGATGCGCTCACCTTCGGCGGGGCCTGACGAGCGAGTGGACCGGCCCGTCCGTCGCTTACCGCCACTGCTCAACCACAGCACTCCTGAAGCAGGCGTACCACCGATCCCGCCGACAACAGGACCCGTCTTCCCCTTGATGGAGACACGAGGCCAACTGGCGCTCTCGGATACACAGCCTCACTGAGGTCGCGAACGAGAGACGAGCCGGAGGGAGCCATCAGTGCCCTCGATCGGCACCACCGGCCTGAGCGGGGTGGCCGCCGCCGACGAGCCGGTGCGTTGGCCGGCTGGTCGACGAGGACACCGAACCGCACGTCGAGGCGCCCACCTACCTGGCAGTACCGCACGCGGCAGACCAGAAGGTCACCACCGAGAAGCCGCGCCCTGCACGATCACCCCGAGAAGCCGCGCCCTGAGGACGATCGCCACCGAGAAGCCGGGCCCTGGACGATCGCCACCGAGAAGCCTTGTCCTGAGGACGATCGCTACCGAGAAGTCGCACCCCGAACCAGGTCGATTTGTTCGATTTGTTCGCGCAAGCGGTACGAAGACGCGGCTCAAGCGTCCGCCGGAACGGCCGTGAGCCGATGGACGCCAAGCAACGCGAAGCCCAGCACCACGAAGGCGGCCAGCGCGCCGACCGCCGCCACCGCGACCGTCGGCCAGCCTAGTCGCCACCACACCGTCATCCGGCCCTCCGTAGCCAGAACGTGTGCGCGACGCAGGCCACCCCGGCACCGGCCGCGTACCAGAAGAGGTCAGGCGGGTTGAACGTGCTGCCCAGGATCGGCCGCAGCAGGGCCGGGATCTCCCCGAGCTGGGCGAACTCGATCACCCAGCTCGCCCCGGCCGCCAGCACCGCCGCCACCCAGGGACGTGTCCTGGGGAGGATCAGCACCACGAGCGTGTAGATCAGCACGGTGTAGAGGGCGTCGCCCGCGTACTTCGACACAGGGCCGTCGAACAACGCACGCACTCCCAACCCGACCACAACAGTCAGGACGGCTACACAGAAGACGGGCAGGCGGGACATCGGCTCACGTTAGCGCCAAGAGCAGCACGATTTACACCGCACCAGGAAACGACGGTGAACGGATTCCCGTCAATCGGCTCACCCGGCAGGCTCCCACGCATCGGCACAGAGCGTTGCGTGGGAGCCAAAGTGATCGCCGAGACCTGCTGACGAGCTCGATCCGACGCGATTCCCGATTCCCGATTGCCGCACGCTCCCCGGCTACCCACCTACCCACCTACACCTGTCCACTTGGCCACTTGCCCCCTGCCCATCTGGCCACCTGGCCGCCTGCCCGCCCACCTGTCCACCTGCCCGAGGGGATCTGCCGCCCATTGCCGGAGGCCACGGGCTGTCCTGCCCTCGCCGAGCGATCGCCTGAGCCGGATCGACGTGCACGGCCAGGAGCGGGCTAGGGGCCGCGAGGGACTATGGCCATGCGTCCGTCCTCTCCTTCCACGATGGCGAGGTCTCCTGACTGGTCGGTTCGGTAGACGGTGAGGCCGAGCCGGTGGAGCAGGCGCAGGGTGGATGTGGCGGGATGGCCGTAGTCGTTGTCGGCACCGACACTGATCAACGCCGTTCGGGCACCGAGGGACGCGAGGAAGGCGGGCGACTGCCTGTTCGATCCGTGGTGCGGGGTTTTGAGGATGTCGGCCCGTACCGTGAGCCGGTGCAGAAGTTCGTCCTGGGCCTCGGTTTCCAGGTCGCCGCCGAGCAGGATCGAGCCGGCTCGCCAGCGTACGTGGAGGACCACGCTTGAGTTGTTGATCGCGCTGCCCTCCCCCAGCCCGTTCATCTCGCCTCGGGTGGGGTCGGGAGCCAGCACGGTCACCTCCGACGGGCCGAAGCGCCATCGTGTGCCCGGAGCGACCGTCCCTTCGGGTATTCGGTGCTGCCGGAGCACGGCCGAGATCCGGTCGTCCGCGCGGCCACCGGTCACCGGAGGGCCTACGACCACTGCCCCGACGCGCCGGTTCCTGAGGACTCCGGACAGACCGTCCACGTGATCGGCGTGGGGATGCGTGAGGACGAGCAGGGGGACGTCGTCAACGCCGACTCTCCTGAGGCACCGGTCCATGGCGATCGGATCTGGCCCCGTGTCCACCACGACGCCTCGACCCGGCCCGGCCGAGACGACGAGACCGTCCCCCTGCCCCACGTCGCACATCACCATCAACCAGTTCCTGGGTGGCCAATGACCGGCGATCGGCCGGACCACCAGTACCGCCACCAGGACGGCTGCGGCCACGGTCACGGCAATAGCGCGCCACGCGCGGTGTCGCAGGATCGGGATCGCGACGGCCACGGCGAGCAGGAGCAGTGCCAGCCCCGCGAGACCTGCGGGCCATGGCACGGTGGCGAACGGCAGATTCACCGCCCAGCGGGCGACCGTGACGATCCAGCCCACCGCGTACCCGGCCGGGATCACCAGCAGCCGCGCACCATCGGGCCACAGAGGTGCCACCAGCGCGGCGCCGAACCCCAGCAGGGTCGCGGGTGCCACAGCCGGGGCGACGAGCAGGTTGGCGATCACGGCAACCGGCGTTACTTGTCCCGACATCAACACCAGGACGGGCGTCACAGCCACCTGCGCCGCCGTCGGCACCGCCACCGCCTCGGCCATCCAACGGGGCAGACGCCACCTCCGGCGCCCCACACCATCGGGGCCCTTTTGGCGCTTCGCATGGTCAGGGGGTTCGTGGCTCTCACGGTCAGGGCCCGTATCGCGCCCTTCATCCCCGCGCCCTCTCCGGCACCCCTCAAACTCACCGTGCCCCTGGGACTTTTCAGGCTCGCGGTACGCCTGGGACATCTCATGCTCACGGTGCCCCTGACGCATCTCAAGCTCGCCATGCCCCTGACGCATTCCAAGCTCACGGTGCACGGCCAACTCTCGGTGCACAGCCAGGTCAGGGTCCCCTGGGTGCACGGCCAGCTCAGGGTGCACCGGGTGCATGACCGACTCGCGATGCCCCGGGTGCATGGCCAGCTCATGGTGCCCGGGGTGCGTCGCCAGCTCACGGTATGGCCGGCGCTTCTCCAGCGCGTGGCGCTCCTGATGTGTGTCAAGGTCGCGGTACCGCAGGTGCGTCTCGTGCGCAGGGCGCTGCTGGCGGGGCGTCCGGTTCAGGAGGGTAGGGATGGTGGCATGCCGAGGTTCGTCGGGCGGGGCTTCAGGCCGGTCGCCCGTTTCTTCCCGGGTCTCGTCCGTGGCGGACGTGCTCTCCGTCGCCGCTCTCCTGTTCCCCTTCGGGGGCGGCGTCCAGTGCCCTTCTGCTGCCATCCGGCTTGTTGTCCTCGCCGTACCCTTCGCGTCCGGCCGTCCCTTCGGCTGCTCGTTCGTTGAACGTGCCGGGGCAGGGGCTGAGTCGGTCTCCTCGTCGCTTGGGGGCGCCAGCCTGTCTCGCCAGCGTGGGGCGAGGATGAGGATGCCTGCGGTGGCCGTGACCGAGAGCGCGAAGCCGTAGGAGCGGGCCAGTTCGGGAGCGAACAGCACCAGGAAGAGGACCGTCGCGGAAAGGGCCGCGACCCCGTCCTTCGAACGGCCTGTGCCCATGGCGACGGCGGCTGCCAGGCCCATGAGGAGAGCCCGAAGCACACTGGGGGAAGGGCGCGCCACCACGGTGAACGCGAGCATCGCGAGCGCCGCGAAGGCCGCCCGGAGGGGAAGCGGAAGACCGATCAGGCGCGACAGGGCGAGCGCCGCGCCTGCCACTATCGCGAGATTGGCTCCGGAGACGGCGTTCAGATGGCTCAGGCCGGCTTCTCTGAGGTCGGAGGTCACCTGAGGGTCCATGCGGGAGACATCGCCGACCACCAGGCCGGGGAGAAGGCCACGTTGTTCGGGAGGGAGGACGTCGGCAGCGGATCTGAGGCCGGATCTGAGGGCTCCGGCGGCCGTTTGGAGGGCGGATGGGGGTGTGAGGACCCGTGGCGGGTCCCGTACCAGCAGGAACGCCGCCACCAGGGTGCCGTGGGTTGGTTTCGCCAGACGACCGGTGACCTCTACCTGTTGGGTGGGCAGGAGAGCACTCCACGACCGTCCGGTGGCGAACACCGTGATGGGGACGTTGACGGACTGTCTGGTCGTGGTGGTTTGGATGATCTCGAGGGTCGCGGAGATCACATAGCTTTCTTGAGCGAAACGCCTAGTCCCGTTCGGTCTGCGTTTGGGGTCGTCAGTCAGGGCGATCTGAGCGGTGATGAACGCGTTCCTGTGGGCGAGGTCTGCGGCGGGACCTGTAGTCACGGCATGGACGCGGAAAGCCACCGAGGCTGAAGCCGCTGCTGTGCAGATAAGGGTGGCAATCGTGATGTTGCGCCACGGGGTGGGTCTGACGTTACGCCGGGTGGTGTGCGAGTGGGTGGGGTGGCGTCCGGTGGGGTCGGCCTCGTGGTGGGTGGAGTCTGTGGCGGCGGTGGCGTAGCTGGTGTGCTCCTCCTCTCCCTGCTCGGGCTCTCCGTGCTCGGGGTGATCGATGGTGCGCTGTCTGGTGCGCTTGGGGCCGACGCGTTCGGGTGGGGTGTCGGGCGTTCTGGGTAGCCAGGCTGCGGTTGCGGCGGCGATGAGGGCCGATGCTGCGGCCACCATGCCCACCGGTGCGGGGCAGCCCAGGAGGATCAAGGCGCTGGCCCAGGCGGCCAGGGCGGGGAGGGCCAGCGGCCAGGAGCGCTTTCCCTCGTCGGTGGGGTCGGGGGCGCTCTGGAGTGCCAGGATGGACCGGCGCTGATCTTCGGCTGGCGGGGCGGGCATGTCAGACGCGGACCTTCGGTTTGATTTCCTCGAACTTTCTCGGACCTATGCCGCTGACATCACGAAGCTGGTCGACGGTGGTGAAGCCGCCACGGCTCGTACGGAACTCGGCGATGCGTGCCGCCAAGACCTCCCCTACACCTGGGAGCTGTTCCAACTGGTCTGTCGTGGCGGAGTTGAGGTCGAGGACCATGGAGGCCGGGTCGGCGCCCATGGGAGAGCCGAGGGCCGCCTGGCCTGCCGGTGCGCCGACGACTATCTGCTCACCGTCGATCAGGCGTCTGGCCAGGTTGAGCTGGCCTGTGGAAGCCCCTCGGGACACCCCGCCCGCTGCTGCCACCGCGTCCGTCACCCTCGCGCCTACGGGGAGCAGGTAGACACCCGGCTTGCGGATCTTGCCCGCGACGTGAACGGTCACCTTGGTGACGGCGCTGGTGGACGACGGGGTGACGGGCGCGATCGGATGGAGGGACGTTGGGGGCGGCAGAGGCTGCGGGGAGGGCTGCGAGCGCCAGACGACGAAGATGGCTACGGCCGTCGCCACGGCTCCTATGGCGAGGAGAACGCGTAGGCCGGGCTTTCCAGGGTCGAGGGATGGGCTCTGGGCGCTGAGGAGCTTACGGAGGGCTTGGAGGGAGGTGGGGAAGGGGGATGTGGAGGCGGGTGGCGTTTTGGGCGGAGGTTGGGGTGGCAGTTGGAGTGGAGGTTGGAGTGGAGGTAGTGGTGTCGGGGCCGGTGGGGGTTGGGGCTCCGAGTGGGGTGGCGCTGCTTCAGGTGAGTGAGATCTCGGAGCTGCTGTGTGGAGGGACGAGTATTCCGATGGTTCAGGTTGTGGGGGCCAGACTGGCGGTGGTGGGAGTGGGGTGTCGTTGGCGTCGTGAAGGTGGGCGTTGTTGAGGTCTGAGCTGTGGTGGAATCTCGATCGCCGGATGCCTGCGGGGTCGGTGGAAGGCTGCGGTTCTGGTGTGGGTTGAGGGGCAGTTGTGTTGTCTCGGGCTTCTTGGCGGTGCTTGTCGTGCTGACTGCTGTGGGATGTGGTCCGGCTTCCCGTGGCCCAGCCCGGTCGTGCCGGCAACCGGCGGGAGCGGCGGGCAGGCGCGATGATCGACCGTAGCCGGGACTCGGCTATGGCCCGCTCTGCCGTCGGGTCGGGGGTTCGCACGGCAGCGAAGGTACGGCCCGAGCGCCTGACGCCGAGGAACCGAGCGGGGTTCTGGGGATGAGAGGTGAGGCGGACGAGGCGGTTGTGGATAACGATGGCTGTCGTTCAGGCGCTGGAGCCCACGTCCGGGTAGAGCCCACGTTCTGGTAGATGGTGGGCGGCTGGTTGCGCGGCGGTGGTCAGGGGTTGGCGGGCGTGACCGTGACGCCGAGCATGCCCGGCCCCACGTGTACGCCGATCACCGCCCCCACCTCCACGATCCGCAGGTCCACCAGCCCGGGTACGCGCTTCGTGAGCCGTTCCGCCAGGGACTCCGCTCGGTCCTTCGCCTCCAGATGTTGCACTGCCACCTCCACCGGCCGGTCCCCAGCCGCCTGTACCGCCAGGTCCTCCAGGCGGGCGATGGCGCGCGAGGCCGTACGCACCTTCTCCAGGAGGGAGATACGGCCGTCCACGATGTGGAGTAAGGGCTTGATCATGAGGGCGGAGCCGAAGAGGGAGGCCACCGTGCCGAGGCGGCCGCTGCGGCGAAGGTAGTCGAGGCTGTCCACATAGAAGTACGTTCGCGTGGACGCCACGCAGCGGCGGGCGGCCGAGACCACCGCCGTCAGCGAAGCACCGCTCGCCGCCGCGCGAACGGCGGCCAGGACCGGGTAACCCAGGCCCATGGCGATAGACCGGCTGTCGAGCACCTCCACCGGTACGGGAGCATCGCGCGCTGCGGCGCGGGCCGACTCCACGGTGCCTGACAACTCGCCGGACAGGTGGATCGAGACGATACCCGTGGCACCGGCTGCGGCCAGGCCGGCGTAGCACGAGGCGAAGCGGGCGGGGGAAGGGCGGGACGTGACGGCGAAGGAGAGGTCGCCGATGAACGAGTCCTCATCGGAGGAAGGGGAGGAGAAGGCGGCAGGAGGGTGGGAGGTGGTGCGGTGGGAGGCGACGGAGTGGGAGGCGGCGGGAGGGTAGGAGGTGGCGGCGTGGCCGGTGGCGGCGTGGCCGGTGGCGGCGTGGCCGGTGGCGGCGTGGCCGGTGGCCGGGAGGGTGGGGTCAGCCTCGCTGGGTGGGTCTTGCGCTGGCGAGGGCCGACGGACGTTCGCGAGGCGCCCGCCCAGCGAGGGGCGATCGTCGGGCGTGGACGACGCGTTCTGTGGTGTTGGAGCGGAGTCGTCGCCACCACCGGAAAGCGGCGTAGGCGCGGAGTGGCCATCGCCTTTGGACGACGCGCGCAGTGCTGGCGGCGTGGAGTCATCGCCGTCGGCCGACGGCACGCTCGGTGCCGGTGGCATGGAACCGTGGAGGTCTGTGGAAGGCGCAGACGGTGGCGTCCCCGCTCCGATGCCTCCGTGCGAGCCCTCCGCGGACGGCGGCAAGCCCGCCCTCACGCCGCTGGACACGTCTCCCGCTGACGACGGCGCGCGGGCACCAGCACGGGCACCGCTGCTCGTGCTCGTGTCGTTCACGAGAAAATGCGGCTGACCGCTCGGATGCGGATCTTCGCCCCCGTACGGCGGTGCCCCGCCCCCGGCCGCCGTACGCGGCTCACCCCCGTACGCCCTCGAGGGCCGGGCCGTTACCCGGACGGGCACCACGAACACCCCGGGCACGGAACCCAGGTAAGCGGTCGAATCCGTGACAACGGCCACCCAGGGCGTCATAACCCGAGATCAACTACTGGACCGGTGTCCCACCCCGCCACACGCGGCGTGGCTTGAGGCCGAAGGACCAGGCGAAGGCGCCCTCGTGGTCGGCGTCCCACTGGACGATGTCCGCCAGCCGCCCCGGCGCCAGGACGCCGCGGTCGGGAGCGCCCAGAACCGTGGCGCCGCCGAGCGTGGCCGCGCGGAGGGCGTCGTTGACGCTCATCCCGAACGCCGACACCGCCATCGCGATGACCAGGGACATCGAGGTGATGCCGCAGTAGCCGGGGTTGTGGTCGCTGCCGAGGGCGATCTGGACGCCGTGCTTGATCATCTGGCGGACCGGCGGGAGGTGGCCGCGCTGGAGGGCGGTGGCGGGGCAGACGACGGCGGGGACGCCGTAGCGCGACATGATCGCGATGTCCTCGTCGGACATGTGGTGGAGACCGTCAGCCGAGGCGCAGCCGAGTTCGGCGGCGAGCTGGACGGCGCCGCGGCGGCTGAAGAGGCCGGCGTGGATGCGCGGCAGCAGGCCGACGTTGCGGCCGGAGGCGAGGACCCAGCGGGACTCCTCGGTGGTGAAGTGGCCCTCGTCGCAGTAGACGTCGACGCTGTCGGCGCCGGCCGCCGCCGCGTCGGCGCACCACGCGCCCACGGCCTCGACGTATTCGCGCTGCCTGCCGAAGTATTCCGGCGGCACCACGTGCGCGGCCAGGAACGTGACGTGCACCCGCGGCATCATCGGCTCCTTCTCCAGCTCGCGCAGGAGCCGCACGTCGGCGAGTTCGCCGTCGCGGGTGAGGTGGTAGCCGGTCTTGGCCTCGACGGTCGTGGTGCCGCTGAGCAGCCAGCCGCGCAGCCGCTCGCGTACGCCGTTGCACAGCGTCCACGGGTCGGTGCCGCGGGTCACGGTGACCGTGGAGCCGACGCCACCGCCGGCCGCGGTGATCGAGGCGGAGGTGGAGCCGCCGGTGCGGATGGCCAGCTCGGCGTAGCGGTTGCCGGCGTAGACCGGGTGCGTGTGGGCGTCGATGAGGCCGGGCGTGACCAGCGCGCCGCCCAGGTTTTCGACGTGGTCGACGTCGACGATGTCGTCGACGACGCCCGGCACGCTCTGCGGCAGGTCGGGCGCGCGGCCGACCCACGCGATGCGATCGTTGTGCACCAGGATGGCGGCGTTGCTCAGGACCTCGTTTCCGGTCCAGAGGCGGCCGATGTTGGTCAGAAGTCGAACGGTCACCGCATCACCACCCAGCGCGACCCCTCGCACGGGTGCAGAGCGCAGTGCACGGCCTTCGCCGCGCCCACTGAGTCCGCTCCGGGTCCGGACGACATGGGGGGTCTCCTGCTCTCATCCGCATCGATGTTGTGCGGTGACCGTATCGCCGGACGCATGATCCGGCGATTTCAGTTCAGTTACGTTATTTCACATGTCGGGCTGGTGTACAGGGTTATTCGGAAGAAAGACCTCTCTTCACACCCGTCACGCAGCCCTACCTTGTCCCCATGGCCCCCGTTGACGACTTCGACACGTGCAGTCATCATCTGAAACCTTGAACCCGAAACCCAAAACCTGACCAACGTTAGGTCTGGCCAATCCTAGCAACGCCAAGGGGTCGCCTACCACTGCCGCTTTTGGGCACACCTGTGCGTTTTTAGGCGAGAGCTGCCCGGCCATACCGGTAAGTCATGGTCACGAGCCGGAGGCGGGATGCCCGGCCGGGCCTGGGCCGGGCATTCCGGCTCAGGCCCCGGCTCAGGCCCCGGCTCAGGCCCCGGCTCAGGCGCCCGAGCGACCCCGCCTGACGCGAGACGGCCTCAGGACACCCGCTCCACCGGCTTGCCCACCCGCTGCAGCTCCTGCGACAGGCTCGACAGCACGCGGGCGTGCAGGATCGTGCCGTCCTCCACGTGGTCCACCGAGAGCACCTCGCCCTCCTTGTGCGCCCGCGAGATCAGGTCGCCCCTGTCGTACGGCACCAGCAGGTGCACCTCGTGGTCGAGCCGCGGCAGCCGCTCCTCGATGAGCGCCATCAGCTCGGGGATGCCCTTGCCGGTGCGCGCCGAGACCACGATGCTGTCGCGTTCGCGCCTGGCGATGCGGTCGAGCACCTCCTGGCTCGCGGCGTCGGCCTTGTTGATCACCACGATCTCGGAGATCCCGGCGGCGCCGTCGATGTCGGCGAGCACCTCGCGCACCGCCGCGAGCTGGCCCTCGGGGTCGGGGTGCGAGCCGTCGACCACGTGCAGGATCAGATCGGCGTCGCCGACCTCCTCCAGCGTGGAGCGGAACGCCTCGACGAGCTGGTGCGGCAGGTGCCGGACGAAGCCGACGGTGTCGGCGATCGTGAACAGCCTGCCCTCCGGCGTACGCGCGCGGCGCACGGTCGGGTCGAGGGTGGCGAACAGCGCGTCCTCCACCAGGACGCCCGCCCCGGTGACGCGGTTGAGCAGCGAGGACTTGCCCGCGTTGGTGTAGCCGGCGATGGCCACGGCCGGGACCTCGCGCCGCTGGCGCTGGTGGCGCATGGTCTCGCGCGAGGTGGACATGCCGCTGATCTGGCGGCGCAGCTTGGACATGCGCTCGCGGATGCGCCGCCGGTCCAGCTCGATCTTGGTCTCACCGGGGCCGCGGCCGCCGATGCCGACGCCGCCCGCGGCGCGACCGCCGACCTGCCGGGACAGGTTGCCACCCCAGCCGCGCAGGCGCGGCAGCAGGTAGGAGAGCTGGGCCAGCTCGACCTGGGCCTTGCCCTCGCGGCTCCTGGCGTGCTGGGCGAAGATGTCGAGGATGAGCGCGGTGCGGTCGATGACCTTGACCTTGACCGTCTCCTCGAGCTGGCGGAGCTGGCCAGGGGTCAGCTCGCCGTCGCAGATCACGGTGTCGGCGCCGGACGACTCGACGACGTCGCGCAGCTCAAGGGCCTTGCCCGAGCCGATGTACGTGGCCGGGTCGGGCCTCTGCCGCCGCTGGATGAGCCCGTCGAGCACCTGCGACCCGGCCGTCTCGGCCAGGAGCTTCAGCTCGAGGAGGGAGTTGTCGGCGTCTTCTGCCGTGCCCGAGGTCCAGACGCCGACGAGGACGACCCTTTCGAGCCGTAGCTGCCGGTATTCGACCTCGGAGACGTCCTGAAGTTCGGTGGAGAGGCCCGCCACCCGGCGCAGCGCCTGGCGTTCCTCGAGGTCCATGTCGCCGGTCTCGAACGCGTCGAACTCGGAGTATTCGTGCATACGTGTCATCTCTATGAGGGAACGTCTGGACACCTCGGTGTCTTCCCACGATGGTGGCATGACATCCCCGAAGCCATCACCTGGTTATCCGGGCAGCTCAACAGACTGTCAAGACACGGTGACGTTGCCGGAGCCCGCGGTGATCGAAATCTTGTTCGGTGCGGAGCCGTCGGTCCTGACCGAGATGTTGCTGTCGCCCGACCCCATGTCGCTCTTCACCGCGTACGCGCCGTCGGGGACGTCGAGCGTGATGTCCCCGGATCCGGTGTGCAGCTCGGTGCTCTCGGGCGCGGCGAGGAACTCGAGCTCGATGTTCCCCGACCCCGACTTGGCGAGCACCCTCTTGCCCGTCAGCCCGGCGGCGTCCGCGTCCCCGGAGCCCATGTCCAGTTCGAGCGGCCCGCTGAGGCCCCTGAGCGTGAGGTTGCCGGAACCGGCGCGCAGGTCGAGGTGGAGGCCCTTGGGGACCTCGATCTTGTAGTCGACGCTGCAGTTCCCCCGGCACTCGTAGGTGAGGAACAACTGCCCCGCCTCGACGTTGTGCTCCGACACGGGCTTGTCGTCGCCGCGCCAGCGGAGGGTCTCGACGACGCGTACGGCGGTGCCGTCGGTCTCGTTGATCACGGCGTCGCCCGAGCCGCTCTTGAGCTGAAGCTTGGTCACCTTGTCCGTCACCTGGTACGAGGCGCTCTCCTCGTTGCCCGGCCCGGCGAGGCTCGCGAGGCCGCACCCGGTGAGCAGCACGGCGGAGGCCGCCAGCGCGCCCGCCATCGCAATCGTCTTCATGCCGGAATCATGTCGCGCCCGCCGGGCCGGCCACATCGGGGAACACCCGGAAGACGCCCAGGGATGTCCCCAACCTTTGACCCTCGAAGATCAGGGGAGTAGCGTCATTTCCACAATCCAGAATGCTATTTCCATATTGTGGAAACATCGCGGACTATGTGGAAACACCGTGGAAGGGAAGAAGCCCATGGAGATCACCGGCCCGATGCTCGACCGGTTCGACGAGATCCTCACGCCGGAGGCGCTCGATTTCGTGGGGGCTCTCCAGCGGGAGTTCGGCGCCAGGCGGCTGGAGCTGCTGGAGCTGCGCCAGACGCGCCAGGCGGAGCTGTCGGCGGGCGGCACGCTCGACTTCCTGCCGGAGACCAAGAAGATCAGGGAGGCCGACTGGCAGGTCGCGTCCCCGGCGCCCGGCCTGGAGGACCGCCGGGTCGAGATCACCGGCCCGGTCGACAGGAAGATGACCATCAACGCGCTCAACTCCGGGGCCAAGGTGTGGCTGGCCGACTTCGAGGACGCCAACTCCCCCCTGTGGGAAAACTGCGTGGCCGGTCATCTCAACCTGCGTGACGCGCTCGACCGCACGATCGACTTCGAGGCGGGCGGCAAGGCGTACGCGCTCGGCCCCGGCGACGAGCTGGCCACGGTGGTCGTGCGGCCCCGCGGCTGGCACCTCGACGAGAAGCACGCCCGGGTGGACGGGCGGCCGGTCTCGGGGTCGCTGTTCGACTTCGGGCTCTACTTCTTCCACTGCGCGCAGCGGCAGATCGACCAGGGCAAGGGCCCCTACTTCTACCTGCCCAAGATCGAGTCGCACCTGGAGGCCCGGCTCTGGAACGACGTGTTCACCAGGGCGCAGGAGCTGCTCGGCATCCCCCACGGCACCATCAGGGCGACGGTGCTCATCGAGACGTACCCGGCGGCGTTCGAGATGGAGGAGATCCTCTACGAGCTGCGCGACCACTCGGCCGGGCTCAACGCGGGCCGCTGGGACTACCTGTTCAGCGTGATCAAGAAGTTCCGCACCCGGGGCCGCGAGTTCCTGCTGCCCGAGCGGAACGCGGTGACGATGACGGCCCCGTTCATGCGCGCGTACACCGAGCTGCTCGTGCGCACCTGCCACAAGCGCGGGGCGCACGCGGTCGGCGGAATGGCGGCGTTCATCCCCTCGCGCAGGGATCCCGAGGTCAACGCCGTGGCGCTGGAGAAGGTGCGGGCGGACAAGACGCGCGAGTCGGGCGACGGGTTCGACGGCTCGTGGGTGGCGCACCCCGACCTGGTGCCCATCTGCCGCGAGGTGTTCGACGGCGTGCTGGGCTCGCGGCCCAACCAGCTCGACCGGGTGCGCGAAGACGTGAACGTCTCCGCCGCGGAGCTGCTGGCCGTCTCCGAGACACCCGGCGAGATCACCGAGACGGGGCTGCGCAACAACGTGGACGTGGCGCTGCGTTACCTGGCCGCCTGGATGGGCGGGCTGGGCGCGGTGGCCATCCACAACCTCATGGAGGACGCCGCCACCGCCGAGATCTCGCGCTCGCAGATCTGGCAGTGGATCCACAACGACATCACGCTGGCCGACACGGGCGCGCAGGTGACGAAAGAGCTGGTCGAACGCATCATCTCCGAGGAGCTGACCAAGATCTCGCAGGAGCCCGGCTACGACCAGGCATTGTTCGGGCAGGCGACGGCGTTGTTCAAAGAGGTGGCGCTGGACGACGACTTCGCGGAGTTCCTGACTCTTCCCGCCTACGCGCGGATGCCGTAGGAAAGTCGTGAAGCGGAGGTGATCGGGTGATGGACACGCTGGTGGCGGCTCTGCGTACGCTGCTGCCCCACGACTCGGTGATCACCGACCCCGTACGCCTGCGCACGTACGAGTGCGACGGCCTCACCTACCACCGGGCGACCCCCGGCGTGGTCGTGCTGCCGGGCACGGCCGAGCAGGTCGCCCGCGTGGTACGGCTGTGCAACGACTTCGGCGTGCCCTTCGTGGCCAGGGGCGCGGGCACCGGCCTGTCGGGGGGCGCGCTGCCGCGCGAGGACGGCGTGCTGATCGTCACCTCCAAGATGCGTTCGATCCTGGAGATCGACCTGGACAATCGCAGGGCGGTCGTCGAGCCGGGCGTCACGAACCTGGCCATCACCGAGGCCGTGCGCGACCGCGGCTACTACTACGCCCCCGACCCCTCCAGCCAGCAGGTCTGCTCGATCGGCGGCAACGTCGCGGAGAACTCCGGCGGCGCCCACTGCCTGAAGTACGGCTTCACCGTCAACCACGTCGAAGCCTGCGAGATCGTCACCCCCGACGGCGACCTGGTCACGCTCGACCGCATGGACCCCGGCTACGACCTGCTGGGGGCGTTCGTGGGCTCGGAGGGCACGCTGGGCATCGCCACCAAGGTCACGGTGCGGCTGTGCCGCGCGCCGCAGGCCGTGACCACGGTGCTGGCCGCGTTCGAGAGCATCGAGCAGGGCGGGCAGGCGGTCTCGGCGATCATCGGGGCGGGCATCGTGCCGGCCGCGATCGAGATGATGGACGCGCTGGCCATCGAGGCGGCCGAGGCGGCGGTGGCCTGCGCCTATCCCGAGGGTGCGGGGGCGGTGCTGATCGTCGAGCTGGACGGGCCCGCCGCCGAGGTCGACCGGCAGTTCGCGCGGCTGCGGGAGATCTGCTCGGGGGCGTTCGAGCTGCGTGTGGCGGCCGACGCGGGCGAGCGGGCGGCGATCTGGAAGGGCCGCAAGTCGGCGTTCGCGGCCGTGGGGCGCATCAGCCCGGCCTACATCGTGCAGGACGGCGTGGTGCCGCGCACGTCGCTGCCCACCGTGCTGGCCGCCATCGACCGGCTCTCCCTGGAGCACCACATCAGGGTGGCCAACGTCTTCCACGCCGGCGACGGCAACCTGCACCCGCTGGTGCTGTTCGACGACGGGGAGCCGGGGGCGGGCGAGCGGGCCGAGGTGGTCTCGGGCGCGATCCTCGACCTGTGCATCGAGCACGGCGGTTCGATCACGGGCGAGCACGGGGTCGGGGTCGACAAGTCCCGCTACATGACGAGGATGTTCAGCGCCGACGACCTCGACACCATGCAACTCGTCCGGTGCGCGTTCGACCCCCAGGGCCTGTCGAACCCGGGCAAGGTGTTCCCCACCCCGCGGCTGTGCGGTGAGGTGCCGGGCGTGCGCAAAGGCGTGCACCCGCTGGTCGAGCAGGGGAAGGCGGAGCAGTTTTGATCGGCGGCGTGACGGTCAGGCAGGCGGGCGCGGACGACGCGGTCGGCGGGGTGCGCCCGCGGTGGGTGGCGCTGCCCGAGACCGTCGAGGAGGTCGCGGCCGTGCTGCGGGCGTGCGCCGGGCAGGACCTGGCGGTGGTGCCCGCGGGCGGCGGCACGAAGCTGCACTGGGCCCCGCCGCCCGAGCGCTGCGACGTGCTGCTCGACCTGTGCTGCATGAACGAGATCCTTGAGCACGCCTCCGGTGACCTCGTGGTGCGCACGCAGGCCGGGGTGACGATGGGCGCGCTGGCCGGGGTCCTGGCGGGCGAGGGGCAGGAGCTGGCGCTCGACGTGCCGTTCGCCGAGCACGCCACGGTCGGCGGCACGCTGGCCGCCGCGCCGCCGGGCCCGCGCGCCTTCCGCTACGGCGGCGCCCGCGACCTGCTCATCGGCATCACGGTCGTGCTGGCCGACGGCACGATCGCCAGGTCGGGCGGCAAGGTGGTCAAGAACGTCGCGGGCTACGACCTCGGCAAGCTGTTCACCGGCTCGTACGGCACGCTCGGCGTCATCGCCGAGGCCACGTTCCGCCTGCACCCGCTGCCGCCCGACCGCCGCTGGGTGGTCGCCGGGCTCGATCGCGCCGAGACGCCGCGGATCGCCGCGGCGCTGGCCGCCTCGCAGGCCGAGCCGAGCGCGGTCGAGGTGGACCGGCCCGACCCCGGCGGGCCGATCACGCTGGCCGCGCTGGTCGAGGGCACGGCGGCCGAGGACAGGGCGGGGGCGCTGCGCGAGCTGATCGGCGCGGGCTCGGTGACGCGGGAGCCGCCGCCCTGGTGGGGGCTGATCGAGCGGGACGAGGTGCTGGTCGAGGTGCGCTTCCCGCCGTCGGCCACGGGCGCCGTGCTCGACGCGGCGGCCGAGGCGGGGCTGCCGCTGCGGGGCTCGCCCGCCTCCGGGCGGGTGCTGCTGGAGTCGTGGCAGGCCGTGGAGGAGGACGAGCTGGCCGCCGCGGTGGCCGGGCTGCGGGAGCGGGCCGAGGCGGCCGGTGGGCGGGTGAACGTGCTCGCCGCGCCGTACGAGAGCGTCGAGAGGTGGGGCGACGTGAGCGCGCTGCCGTTGATGCGGCGGGTCAAGGAACGGTTCGATCCCGGGCGCAGGATGTCTCCCGGCCGGTTCGTGGGAGGGATCTGACGACCATGGGCATAGACCCCGAGCTGATCAACGACTGTGTGCACTGCGGGTTCTGCCTGCCGACGTGCCCCACGTACGTCTTGTGGGGCGAGGAGATGGACTCGCCGCGCGGGCGCATCCACCTCATGGGGCAGCACGTCGAGGGCACGCCGATCACGCCCGAGATGGCCGGGCACCTCGACGCCTGCCTGGGCTGCATGGCCTGCGTCACCGCCTGCCCCTCCGGCGTGCGCTACGACCGGCTGATCGAGCAGACCAGGGTGGAGGTGGAACGCCACCACGTGCGCCCGCCGCGCGAGCGGGCGGTGCGCGGCATCGTGTTCAGCCTGTTCCCCTACCCGCGCAGGCTGCGGCTGCTGCGGCCGACGATGTGGCTGGCCGAGCGGATGGCGCCGTTCCTGACCAGGGCGCACCCGAGCCTGGGGGCGATGGCCGCGCTGGCGCCCCGCGTCGAGCACCGGCAGCGCCTGCCGCGCCTGGTCAGGGCCAGGGGCGAGCGCCGGGCCACGGTCGGGATGCTCACCGGGTGCGTGCAGCGGGAGTTCTTCCCGCAGGTCAACGCGGCCACCGCGCGGGTGCTGGCGCTGGAGGGCTGCGACGTGGTGATCCCGCCCGAGCAGGGCTGCTGCGGGGCGCTCAGCGTGCACTCCGGGCTCGGCGCGCAGGCCGGGCGGCTGGGGCGGGCCACGGTCAGGACGTTCGAGCGGGCCGGGGTGGACACCGTCGTGGTCAACGCGGCCGGCTGCGGCTCCTCGATGAAGGAGTACGCCGAGCTGCTCGGGCGCGAGCCGGGCTTCCGGGTGGTGGACCTGTCGGAATACCTGGCCGAGCTGGGCCCGGTGGCCAAGCGGCACCCCCTGCCGCTCACCGTCGCCTACCACGACGCCTGTCACCTGGCCCACGCGCAGGGTGTCCGGGCGCAGCCGCGCGAGCTGCTGAGCGCCATCCCCGAGCTGCTGGTGCGCGAGATCCCCGAGTCGGCCATCTGCTGCGGGTCGGCGGGCACGTACAACCTGTTGCAGCCGCAGGCGGCCCGCGACCTGGGCGACAGGAAGGCCGGGGCGGTCGCCACGACCGGCGCGGAGCTGCTGGTCTCGGCCAATCCCGGGTGCACGATGCAGATCGCGGCGGCGATGCGCCGCGCGGGCGCCGACATCAGGGTGGCGCACACGGCCGAGGTGCTGGACGCCTCGCTGCGCGGGGTCCCGCTGTGAGCGTGCAGTCGGTCGAGCGGGCGCTCGACGTGCTGGAGGCGCTGGCCGAGCACGGGGGCGAGGCGGGGCTCTCGGAGATCGCGGCCAGGACCGGCCTGCCGTACGGGACCATCCACCGGCTGCTGCGGACCCTGCTGGCCCGGGGCTACGTGCGCCAGGAGTCGGACCGGCGTTACGCCCTGGGCGGCGGGCTGGTCCGGCTGGGCGGCGTCGCCGAGGGCATGGTCGGCGTGTGGGCGCAGCCGTACCTGGCCAGGATGGTCGAGCTGTCGGGTGAGACGGCGAACCTGGCCGTGCTCGAAGGCGACTTCATCGTCTACGTGGCGCAGGTGCCCTCGCCGCGCAGGCTGCGCATGTTCGCCGAGGTCGGGCGGCGGGTGCTGCCGCACAGCACGGCGGTGGGCAAGGTGCTGCTGGCCGGGCGGCCGGCCCCGGAGGCGGTCGCGGTGTTCGAGCGGACCGGCATGCCCCGCCGCACCCCCAACACCATCACCGACCTGACCGCCATGCTGGCCGAGCTGGCCGCCGTCAGGCACCGGGGCTACGCCCTCGACCTGGGCGAGGAGGAGCTCGGCGTGCACTGCCTGGCCGTGCCGGTGCGCGACGGCGACCGCGTGGTGGCCGCGATGTCGGTCTCGGGGCCCGCCGAGCGCATCGACGCACTCGATCGCGACGAGCTGGCCGCGGCCCTGGGCAGGATCGCCGTCGACTTCGGTGGCGAACTCGGCCCGGCCGGCGGCTGAACGCTATTCTGTTGCGCTATGAGCAACAGCGCGTCGGTTCAGTCCGTCGATCGCGCCATCGCGATCCTGGAGATCCTCGCCCGCGACGGCGACAGCAGGGTGACGGACCTGGCGACGGAGCTGGACGTGCACAAGTCCACGGCCTTCCGGCTGCTGGCGGCGCTCGAACAGGGCGGGCTGGTGGAGCAGAGCGGCGACCGGGGGCGCTACCGGCTCGGGTTCGGCGTCGTACGGCTGGCGGGCGCGGCCACCGCCCAGCTCGACCTGTCGCGCGAGAGCCGTCCGGTGTGCCTGCGCCTGGCGGAGCAGGTCGGCGAGACCGTCAACATCGCGGTGCCGCGCGACGGCGACACGGTCAACATCAGCCAGATCCGCGGCCCCGCCGCCATCAGCGGCCACAACTGGGTCGGCCAGCGCACCCCCTCCCACGCCACCTCCAGCGGGAAGGTGCTGCTGGCCTTCGGCGCCCTGAGGCCGGCGGCCGAGCTGGAGTCGTACACGCCGCACACCGTCACCTCACCGGCCGGGCTGGGGCTGGCGGAGATCAGGCGGCGCGGCTGGGCCGCCACGGTGGAGGAGCTGGAGGTGGGCCTGAACGCGGTGGCGGCGCCCATCAGCGGCGCCGACGGGTCCGTGGTGGCCGCGGTCAGCGTCTCGGGGCCGTCCTATCGGCTGACGCCGGACCGGCTGCCGGAGGTGGGGGCGCTGCTGGTGGCGGGCGCGCGGGAGATAAGCCAGCGCATCGGCTATTACGGTTAGGGCATGTGCAGAAGCATCAAGACCCTCCGCCCGCCCTACACCGAGAGCGTGACCGAGGAGGACGTGCGGGCCGCGGCGCTGCAGTTCGTCAGGAAGATCTCCGGGTTCCGCGCGCCCGCGGCGCACAACGCCGAGGCGTTCGACCGGGCCGTCGAGACGATCACCCGGGCCTCCGAAGAGCTGCTGGCCTCGCTCCAAGTTCGCGGGAGTCGTTGACAGGGCCGGTCCGCGGGAGAAGTCTGCCTGGAGAGAGCCCCAGCGACCCCCAGGGAGCTGTCATGATCAGCGGGTTGTACCAGGGACAGGACGGCGACTCCCGGCTGGCGCTGCGCGTCGACGTCGACGGGCCCAGGCCCATGGGGCGGGTCAGCGGCGACCTCTTCACCGTGACCGGGGCGACCACCTCCTACGCCGGGTCGTTCGTGGTCGGCGCCCCAGGCGTGCGTGACGGGCGGATCGAGGGGCGGGGAGACTTCACGTTCGCCGCCCCGGCTCGCGACGTGCGCGTCACGATCGCCGACGGGGCGGGGACGGCCGAGGTCGCGGGGCGCACGTACGCGGTGTCGTTCGTCTCGGCGTTCTTCCGCAGCGTGCTGCTGGAGCAGGACTCCGTGGCCGGGACCGTGCCGTTCGTGTCGTACCGGACGGGGGCGCTGCCGGGGCCCGCCGGGTCGCCCGCCAGGGAGCTGAGCGTGCGCGCGGCGTACGCGGAGGCGGGCGTCGAGCTGACCCTGGCCGAGCCGGGGGTGATCCCGGTGGACGGCTCGGGCGCGGATCTGGCCTGGGACGACGCCGAGCTGCACCACGCGATGACCCGGCACTTCAGCGCGTTCGGCGACGCGCCGGCCTGGCGGGTGTGGCTGCTGGTGGCGAGCAGGCATGTCGGCGGCTACCGGGGGATCATGTTCGACTCCGGCGACGCCCACCCGCGGCAGGGCGCCGCGGTCTTCCACGACGTGATCAAGGGCACGACGCCCGAGTCGCAGCGGGCGCAGTTGCGTACGTACGTGCACGAGTTGGGGCACGCCTTCAACCTGCTGCACTCCTGGCAGAAGCACCTCGCCGACCCGCCCCAGCCCTTGGGCCCCGACGGGGGCTTCGGCGACCTGTCGTGGATGAACTACGTGCAGAACTACCGCCCCGGCGGCGAACAGGGCTACTGGGCCGCCTTCCCGTTCCGGTTCACCGACGCCGAGCTGGTGCACCTGCGGCACGGCTTCTACCGGGACGTGGCCATGGGCGCGAACGCGTTCGGCGCCGGCGCGGCCGAGATCGAGCCCTTCGAGCAGCCCGTCGAGGACCGTTCTGGGCTGCGGCTGGAGGTGCGAGCCAAGGAGTCGTTCGAGCTGGGCGAGCCCGTCGTGGTCGAGCTCAAGCTCGTGCTCGATCAGGTCTCCGTCACGGGCGAGCCGCGCGTCACGCACGGCCACCTGCACCCCGACACGGAGTTCGCCCAGGTGTCGATCACCCGGCCGGGCGGCGGGACCGTGCTCTACCGGCCCATGATGCGCCACTGCGTGGACACCTCACCGCAGATCCGGCTGGACGCCGGCCACCCGGCCATGTACCGCAGCGCGTACATCGGGCACGGGCGCGACGGCCACTACTTCCAGCAGCCCGGCGAGTACCAGGTGCGCGCCCAGTACGTCGCCGCCGACGGCTCCCGCGTCGTCTCCGCCGCCTGCCCGGTCAGGGTGCGCCCGCCGGTCACCCGCGACGACCACCGGGTGGCCGAGCTGATGCTGGGCGAGGACCAGGGCAAGCTGTTCTCGCTGCTCGGCTCCGACTCTCCGGAGCTGCGCGGGGGCAACCTGGCGCTGGACGAGGTCATCGACCGCCACGGCGGCCACCCACTGGCCGTCTACGCCCGGCTGGTCAAGGGACTCAACGCCGAACGGGAGTTCAAGGAGCTGACGCGGGACAACCGGCTGCGCGTCCGGCCGCCGGACCCCGAACAGGGCATCGAACTCCTGAGCCGGGTCGCCGACGCGGCCGTCCTCGACAACATCACGCTCAACCTGGTGATGCGGCGGCTGGCCAGGGCCGAGGCGCGGCGGGGCGACCTCGTACGGGCCGGCGCGGTCCTGGACCGGATGGTCGCCACGTTCGCCGCCAAGGGCGTCAACCCCCTCGTCATGGCGCAGATCCGCCGCCAGGCCGAGCTGACGAGGGCGGCACTCGGCGCCGGGCCGTGAACCGACGCGGCCGTGGCGGGCCAGGAACGCCGGATCACGAGTGGAGCCGGGCCGTGGGCACCTCACCCTGCCCCGCGCCCTCATCCGAGCAGACGATCCTGAGCTTGACCTCCTCGCCCTCGTCCGGCTCGAACTCGACCCTCGCCTCCGAGGCCGGCCCGCGCTCGACGCCGTCCACCGAGTAGCCCTGGGCCGGGCTCCACGAACGCAGCGTGACCAGGCCGTCGGCGCAGGAGGCGATCACGGTCCCGCCCGCGCTGCGGATGAGCCTGCCCTGCGACGTCGGCGTCACCGTGGCACCCGGGGTGGCCGCCGGTTGGGTGGCGGCTGACGGTGCGGCGGCTGACGGTGTGGTGGGGGTGCGCGTGGTGGCGGTGGCCAGGGCCGCACGGACCTCCTCCGGGCCCAGCACGTGGCTGTCGGCGCCGGTGAGGCCGGTCCCGAGCAGCCCGAGCACCGCCACCGCGGCGCTGGTGGCGGCCGCCGCGGTGGCAGCCCAGGCCACGACGAGTCTCTTCATCCCGCCCACGCTCCCCCATGTACGGCTAAGGCCAGGTTAAGCCGACGCTAAGACGGCTCAAGCTCCGCCAGGAAACGGTCTACGTTCGTGCTATGGCTGACATTCTGCTCATCGAGGACGACGCGGCGATCCGTACGGCGCTCAGCCGCGGGCTGCGGGAGCTGGGCCATGCCGTCTCCTCCTCCCCCACCGCGCTGGACGGGCTGCGGCGGGCCGTACAGGACCGGCCCGACCTGGTCGTCCTCGACCTGGGGCTGCCGGACCTGGACGGCGTGGAGCTGCTGCGCATGGTGCGGGCGGTCAGCCGGGTGCCGGTCATCGTGGCCACGGCCCGCGACGGGGACGCGGAGATGGTGCCGGTGCTGGACGCGGGGGCCGACGACTACGTGGTCAAGCCGTACAGCGCGGCGCAGCTCGACGCGCGGGTGCGGGCCGTGCTGCGGCGCGCGGGCGGGGCGGCCCCCGAGGCGCCGCTGGCGGTGGGGGCGCTGCGGGTGGACCCGCGGGCGCGTACCGCCACGCTCGACGGCACGGCCCTGGACCTGACGCCGCGCGAGTTCGACGTGCTGCACTACCTCGCCGCGCGGCCCGGCGAGGTCGTCACCAAGCGGGAGCTGCTGACGGAGGTGTGGCAGCTCCCGTACGGCGGGGCCGACAAGACCGTGGACGTGCACCTGTCGTGGTTACGCAGGAAGCTGGGCGAGACGGCCGCCGAGCCCCGCTACCTGCACACCGTACGAGGTGTCGGCGTCAAGCTCGTCGAGCCGTCATGAGGCGCTGGCTGGCGCTGCTCGTCGCGGCCACGACGTCGCTGGTGCTGATCGCGCTGCTGGTGCCGATGGCGCTGCTGATCCGTACGGTGGCCGAGAACGGCGCGATGAGCCGGGCCACGGCCGCCGCCGAGTCGGTCGCCGTCGCGGTGGGCACCCCCGATCTGGAGCTGGCGGTGGAGCAGGTCGCGCGGCCCGTGACGGTGTTCCTGCCGGACGAGGGCGGGAACACCGTGGGGGCTCCGGCCGCCCGGTCCGACGCCGTACGCCTGGCCGCGACCGGGCGCAGCGTCACCGCCGCCGTCCCCGGTGGCAGGGAGGTGCTGGTCTCGGCGCAGTCGCCGGACGGCACGGCCGTGATCAGGGTGTTCGTGCGGGACGCCGAGCTGACGAGGGGCGTGCGGGAGGCGTGGCTGGCGTTGCTGGTGCTCGGCCTCGGGCTGGTGGTGCTGGGCATCGTGCTCGCCGACCGGCTGGCGCTGGCCGTGACGCGGCCGGTGGACGGCCTGGCGCGGGTCTCGCACCGGCTCGCCGGGGGCGACCTGACGGCCAGGGCCGAGCCGGGCGGGCCGCCCGAGGTGCGCTCGGTGGCGCTGGCGCTCAACCAGCTCGCGGGGCGGATCGACGAACTGCTGGTGGCCGAGCGGGAGTCGGTGGCCGATCTGTCGCACCGGCTGCGTACGCCGCTGACCGGCCTGCGGCTGGACGCCGAGTCGCTGCGTGACCCGGAGGAGGCGGCGCGCGTCCAGGCCAGGGTGGACGCCCTGGAGCGGGCGGTGAGCGCGGTCATCACGGAGGCGCGGCGCCGCACGGCCGGGCGCGACTCGTGCGACGCGGCGGCCGTGGTGCGCGAGCGGGTGCGGTTCTGGTCGGTCCTGGCGGAGGACCAGGGGCGGGAGGTGACGGTCTCCCTGCCGGACGGGCCGCTGCCGGTCGCGGTGGGGGCCGAGGAACTGGCCGCGTGCGTGGACGCGCTGCTCGGCAACGTCTTCGCGCACACCCCCGAGGGGGTCGCCATGTCGGTACGCCTGCGCGCCCACCCTCCCGGAGCCCTGCTGGCCGTGCAGGACGCGGGGCCCGGGTTCGAGCCCGCGCTGCTGGGGCGGGGCAGCAGCGGGGGCGGTTCGACGGGGCTGGGGCTCGACATCGCCCGGCGTACGGCGGAGTCGTCGGGCGGCGGCGGCCTGACGGTCTCCAGACCGGCCGGGGGCGGGGCACGCGTGGAGGTGCTCCTCGCGGCCCCTGAGCCCCGGTGACAGGCGAGAGGTCAGCGAACCATCCGCATGATGATGGGCCGGTGGTCGGACAGCGTGGTGGAGAGCACGGATCCGCTGGTCGTGGTGACCCCGCGGGTGTAGACGTAGTCGATGCGCGCGTCGCCGAGGGTGGGCTCGGGGGCGTACCTGGCGCCGGTGTCCACCCAGCCCGCGCTCACGAACCGCTTGGACAGCGCGTCCGTGGGCGGCGCGTTGAAGTCGCCGGTGAGGATCAGGCCGGTCCTGGTGCCGAAGTAGTCGAGCACCTTGGCGGCCTGCGCCTCGCGGCGGGCGACCGAGGTCTCCGACAGGCCGGGCGACAGGTGCGTGGTGAACACCCGCACCTCCGCGCCGCCGCCGAGGTCGAGCCTGACCCCGGCCATCGAGCGGTTGACCGGGCAGGTGGCGAAGTCCGTGAGCGGGATCGTCACCCGCTCGACGATCCGGAACGACGACAGGACCGCGTTGCCCGCCTTGCCCGGCTGCGGGGCGTCGCAGGGCCCGACGTCGTCACCGGCGCCGAAGTGGGCGTTGGCGGTGATGTCCCAGCCGAGTTCGTCGGCGAGCTGGCGTACCTGGTCGGCTTCCGGCTTGCGGTGGATCTCCTGGAGGGTGACGACGTTGGCGCCGTTGTCGCGGATCACCTTGGCGATGGCCTTCATGTCGGCGGTCTCGCCATGGATGTTCCAGTTGAGTACGACGACGCTGACCGCCGCGTTGGCCGCTGCGGACGGTGCGGCGAGCAGGGCGCCGGTGAGGACGGCGAGCGCGGCGATGACGGGGGCACATCTTCTTGCACGCATGCTTTGTGATCTTACGGACATATATCACATAAGTCAGCAGCTCCCCAGTATCCCCTCCATAGCCGCCTTCTCCGCCGAAGTCACCCATACACCGTATTTCGCCTTCACCTCGATCTGCCGGGCGATGTAGGTGCAGCGGTACGCCTTGCGCGGCGGCAGCCAGGTGGCGGCGTCGGAGTCGCTCTTCTGGCCGTTCAGCGGGCCGTCCACGGCCATGAGGTTCAGCGGGTCGTTGGCGAACTCCTTGCGCTTGGTCGCCGACCACTGCTGCGCGCCCTTCTGCCAGGCGTCCGACAGCGGGATCACGTGGTCGATCTGCACGGCCGTGCTGGTGTCCTGGCCGCGTTTGAAGTCGATGGTCTTGCCGCTGTACGGGTCGTGCAGGGTGCCGGTCAGGACGATGCAGTCCTTGGTGCCGGACTTGAACGTCTCGTCCACGAGGTCGCGCTTGAGTATGTCGTTGCGGGTGTCGCAGCCGTTGCGGTCGACGTCGGACCAGGCGGGGCCGAACTCGTCGCGGTCGAAGCCCGTCTTGGGGGCGCGGCCCTTGACGGCGAGCCCGTCCAGTTTCTCGCGGGCCTCGGAGATCGAGGCCGGGTCCTGCTCCGAGGTCTGCCCGCCGCCCGACTGCGCTTGGAGTCCCCCGCAGCCCGCCAGCGCCGCCACCGCGACCAGACCGGCCGCCAACGCCCGTACCCGCACATCCGCCCCCAGACTTTTCACCATGTTTCCGTAAAGTCTAGGTAATACCCTGATATAGACCTATAGGCCGTCGATCGCGTCGAGCAGCCACTCCGCCAGATACCTGGTGAAAGACGACCTGACGTAGATCCGGTAGGTCTCGGGGTCCCGCCGTTCCAGGACGACCGAGGTCCTGCCGAGCAGGGTCTGGGCGTGGCCGGGCAGCGTGTGCAGGTCGAGGGGGCAGCCGGTGATCAGGACGTCCTCGGCCGCCGGGCCCGACAGCTCCAGGACCGTCCGCTGGCCCGACACGTCCACCCAGTCCCGCCGGGGTTCCGCGGCCCCGCGGACGAGCCACCAGGACGGGCCCAGCCGCAGGCCCACCCCCGGATCCGGGCCCCGGGTCTCCCACATGGGCTCGAACGGCACCTCGCGCAGCCGTACGGACGCGCCGCCCGCCGCCTCGAACCGGGCCGCGAACGCGGCGGCAGGACTCTCGGCCCGGACCTCGAACGCCCGCCCAGGACCCGCCTCCCGCCCTCTCACCGCCTCCGCTGAAGGCTCGCCCTCGCGCCGGGCGTTGTCCGGGTCGTAGAAGACGGGCTCCACGACGGTCACCGGCAGGGCCGTCCCCCCTGACACGGCGACGAGCCGATCGCCGGGCACCACGTCCCTGACCAGGGCCAGGCAGAACGTGCGGCCCAGCGCGGGCCCGACATAGCTGGAGGTCACGTGCCCGAGCATCGGGGCCGGTGAGGGGCCGGCGGCGATCAGTTGGGAGCCTTCCGCCACCAGTGCGGCCGGATCGTCGGGCAGCAGGCCGACCAGGTGCCTGCGGCCCGCCCTGGCGGTGTCGGGGCGGGCGTGCGAGCGGCTGCCGACGAAGTCGGGCTTGCGCGCGGAGACGATCCAGGACATGCCGAGGTCCTGCGGGGTGACGGTGCCGTCGGTCTCCTGCCCGACGATCGCGAACCCCTTCTCGGCCCGCAGCACGTGCATGGTCTCCGTCCCGTACGGCACCGCGCCCGCCGCCAGCACCGCCTCCCACAGCGCCCGCCCGTACGCCCACGGCACGTTGACCTCGTAGGCCAGCTCACCCGAGAAGCTGATCCTGAACACCCTGCCGGGCACGCCCAGCACGTCGGTGGCCGCGTACCGCATGAACGCCAGGTCGAGCGCCCCGGGCGCGACCGACGCGAGCACCGTCCTGGCGCGCGGACCGGCGACGGCCACGGTGGCCCAGTGGTCGGTGACCGACGTGAACGAGACGTCCAGGCCGGGCCACTCCGTCTGGTGCCACTCCTCCAGCCGGTCGAGCACCGCGGCGGCGTTGCCCGTGGTCGTGGTCATGAGGAAGTGGTCCTCGGCCAGCCTGGTCGTGGTGCCGTCGTCGAAGACCATCCCGTCCGCCCCGCACATGAGGCCGTAGCGGCAGGCGCCGACGGGGAGGGTGGAGTAGAGGTTGGTGTAGATCCGGTCGAGGAAGGCCCCGGCGTCCGCGCCGCGTATGTCGATCTTGCCGAGGGTGGAGGCGTCCATGGCGGCCACGCCGGTGCGGGCCGCGTGGCACTCGCGCCGGACGGCGGCCCGCATCGTCTCGCCGTCCCGTGGGAAGTACCACGGGCGTTTCCACTGGCCGACGTCCTCGAACACCGCCCCTCTGGCCACGTGCGCGTCGTGCATGGCGGTGGTCCTGACGGGGTCGGACAGCTCGCCACGGTCGCGCCCGGCCAGGGTGGCGAAGGAGACCGGCGCGTACGGGGGCCGGAACGTGGTGGTGCCCACCTGGCCGGGATCCGCGCCGAGGAGCGTGGCCATGACGCCGACGACGACCGCGCCCGAGGTCTTGCCCTGGTCGGCGCCGGTTCCCGCGGTCGTGTAGCGCTTGACGTGCTCGACCGAGCGCATGCCCGTACCGGCGGCCCTGGCCAGGTCGGCCACGGTCACGTCGCGGTGCAGGTCCGCGAAGGCGGGCTCCTCCGGCTCTTCGGCGACGTCCGCGTCACCCGTGGCGCTTTCGACCGCCCACAGGGCGGCAGGCGGGCGCGGGGGCCGTTCGTCGCACTCGGGCACCCGCAGGCCGCGCGGATGGTGCCCGGCGGCCTCGGCCCCGGCCGCGTAGCCGTCCGCGATGGCCTCGCGGGTGCCGTACAGGCCCCTGCAGGCCCCGGCGGACCGCTCCGCCTGGGCCGAGGCGCCCGGCACGAACGCCTGCAGCGCCTCGTCGAACCGGACCCGCCCCTGCGACTGGCTGAACAGGTGCACGGCCGGGTTCCAGCCCCCGGCCACGGCCAGCAGGTCGGCCTCGAAGTTTGCCGAGCCCACCCGGACGCCGGTGAGCACGCCCTCCTCGTCACCCGTGGTGCCGGTGACCACCTGTCCGGCCAGGGCGCCGGGCGAGCCGGGGCGCGGGTCGACGATCGCGGCGATCTCCACCCCGGCCGCCGCCAGGTCCCGCGCCGCCTCGTACCCGGAGTCGGCGCACGCGAAGACCACCGCCCGCCGCCAGGGCGCGACCCCGTACCGGTTCGCGTACGCGCGGGCGGCCGAGGCCAGCATCACGCCCGGCCGGTCGTTGCCGGGAAAGGCGACGGAACGCTCGTGCGCCCCCGTCGCCAGCACCACCCGGCCCGCCCTGAGGTGCCACAGCCGCTCGCCCCGCGCCCGCCGTTCCACCGCCACCACGTAGTTGTGGTCGTAGTAGCCGACAGCGGTCGTACGGGTGAGCACCCGGCCCGGCAGGTCGAGCCCCACCACCCAATCGGGTGCGGGCGCGCCGTCCAGGAGCAGCCGTGAGTTCAGCAGGTCGCCGCCGAGCCTGGGCTGCTCGTCCACCAGGATCACCCGCGCGCCCGACCGCCCGGCCGCCACGGCGGCGGCCAGCCCGGCGGGGCCGCCGCCGACCACGAGCACGTCGCAGTGCAGGTAGCCCTTGTCGCAGCGGCGATCGTCGGTCGCGTCGAGGTCCACCCGGCCCTTGCCGCGCAGGCTCCACGCCTCCAGCCCGTCGTACAGCTCCACCGTCGTGGCCGTCAGCATCGGGTCCTGGCCCACCCGGACCAGGGCGTTCGGCTCCTCCGCACCGGCGCTGAAGATCCCGCGCGGCCGGCCCAGCTCCACGCTGCGGCCCACCACCCGCACCCCGTTGCGCAGCAGGGCCGCGGCCAGCGTGTCACCCAGCTCGCCCCGCATCGAACGGCCGTCGAACGTGAACCTCATGGCGTCTTCCTGATCTCGTGGGTCACGGTGTGCCGTTCGACGGAGAACCAGGTCCGGCAGCCGTGCACGTGGAACCAGCGTTCGCGGAACCAGCCCTTGGGGTTGTCGCGCAGGAAGACGTACTCGGCCCACTGCCGGTCGGAGAGGGCGGCGGGGTTCTCGGGGTAGGAGATCCCGGCCTGGCCGCCGTAGTGGAACTCGTTCTCGTCGCGCGGGCCGCAGTGCGGGCAGTCGATGAGCAGCATCAGTGCGCCACCGCCGCCGCGCCGTGCTCGTCGATGAGCGCCCCCGTGCTGAACCTCTCCAGCGCGAACGGCTCGGCCAGCGGATGGGGACGGTCGTGGGCGATGGTGTGGGCGTACACCCAGCCGGAGCCCGGGGTGGCCTTGAAGCCGCCGGTGCCCCATCCGGCGTTGACGTACAGGCCGTCGACCGGGGTGCGGCCGATGACCGGCGAGGCGTCCGGTGAGACGTCCACGATGCCGGCCCACGTCCGCAGGACGCGCACCCGGCTGAAGATCGGGAACAGCTCCAGCGCCGCCGCCATCTGCGCCTCGATCACGTGTACGCCGCCCCGCTGCCCGTACGAGTTGTACGCGTCGATCCCCGCCCCCATGACCAGCTCGCCCTTGTGGGCCTGGCTCACGTACACGTGGACGGCGTTCGACATGACCACGCAGTCGAGCACCGGCTCCAGCAGCTCCGACACCAGCGCCTGGAGCGGGTGCGACTGCAGGGGCAGCCGGATCCCGGCGTGCGCGGCCAGCACCGAGGTGTGCCCGGCCGCGGCGAGCGCGACTTTCCCCGCGGCGATCCGGCCGCGCGAGGTGCGCACCGCCGTGACCCGGTTGTTCGCGATCTCGAACCCGGTGACCTCGCAGCCCTGGATGAGGTCGATCCCGTACGCGTCCGCCCGGCGGGCCAGCGCCCAGGCCACGTGGTCGTGCTTGGCGATGCCGCCGCGCCGCTGCAACGTGGCGCCCATGACGGGGTAGCGGGCCCGCGGTGACACGTTGACGATCGGGCAGAACTTCCTGACCTCGTCGGCGTCGAGCCATTCCGCGTCCACGCCGTTGAGCCGGTTGGCGTTGACCCGGCGCCGGCCCTCGCGCACGTCGCCCAGGCTGTGCGCCAGGTTGAGCACCCCGCGCTGGCTGAATTGCAGGTCGTAGTCCAGCTCCGCGCTCAGCCCCTCCCACAGCTTCAGCGAGTGCTCGTAGATCGCCGCGCTCTCGTCCCACAGGTAGTTGGAGCGGATGATCGTGGTGTTGCGGGCCATGTTCCCGCCGGCCAGCCAGCCCCGCTCCAGGACGGCGACGTTGGTCAGGCCGTGGTTCCTGGCCAGGTAGTAGGCGGTGGCCAGGCCGTGCCCGCCGCCGCCCACGACGACCACGTCGTAGGAGGGCCTGGGCTCCGGGTTGCGCCAGAGGAAGTCGGGGTGGGTCAACGTCTGATCTTCTCCATCCCGGGGTCGTACAGCGGCTCGGCGGCGACCTCCGCGGGGACGCGGCGGCCGAAGTAGGAGATGTCCACTTGCGTCCCGGGTGTCGCCAGCTCGGCCGGCAGCCAGGCGTACGCGATGGGGCGCTGGAGGGTGTGGCCGTAGGCGGCGCTGGTGACGTACCCGACCGTGCGGCCGTCGTGCCGGACCGGCTCCTTGCCCATGACCACCTCGGCGCTGAGCAGCGGCACCAGCTTGCGGCGCACGTCCGTGGAGAGCGCGTCGCGGCCGAGGAAGTCCTTGTCGGCCTTGACCGCGAAGCCCAGCCCCGCCTCGTACGGGTTGTGCTCGGTGGTCATGTCCACGCCCCAGAGCCGGTAGCCCTTCTCCAGGCGCAGGCTGTTGAACGCGGCCCGGCCGCCGGCGACCGCCGGCCCGGGGGCCCAGAGCGTGTCCCAGAGCTTGAGCCCCATGTCGGCGCTGGTGTACAGCTCCCAGCCCAGCTCGCCCACGTACGACACCCGCAGCGCCAGCACCGGGACATGCCCGACGTATCCCCTCGCGCAGCCGAAGTAGCGCAGGCCCTCGTTCGACAGGTCCAGGTCGGTCAGCCCCTGCACCAGCTCCCTGGCCCGCGGCCCCCAGACGCCGACGCAGCAGGTGCCCGGGGTGAGGTCGCGCACCCGCACCCCGCCGGGGGCGTGCCGGGTCAGCCAGTCGAGGTCGAGGTGGCCGTTCGCGCCGACCTGGAACGTGTCCTCGTCGAGCCGGGCCACCGTGAGGTCGGAACGGATGCCGCCGTGCACGTCCAGCAGCAGGGTGTAGGTGACCGAGCCGGGCTTCCTGTCCACGTTGTTCGTGGTCATCCGCTGCAGGAACGCCGCCGCCCCCGGCCCGGCGACCTCGATGCGCTTGAGCGGCGTCATGTCGTACAGGGCCACCCCCTCCCTGGTGGCGTACGACTCGGCGGCGGCGATCGGCGACCAGTGCCGGCCCGCCCACGCGTCGCGCCGCCCGGTGCCCGTGAGCGCCTCGGAGTCGCCCCGCCGTACGAGGTCGGCCAGCAGCGGCGCGTTGGCCTCGAACCACTGCGGCCGCTCCCACCCGGCCCCCTCCAGGAAGTACGCCCCCAGCTCCCGCTGCCGCTGGTGGAACGGGCTCGTACGCAGCGGCCGCGGCGACTCCATCGGCTGCAACGGGTGGATGACGTCGTAGACCTCGACGAAGTTCTGCCTGCCGCGCTCCTCGACGAAGGCGGGCGAGAGCTGCGCCTGCTCGAACCGGTTCAGCTCGCACTCATGCAGGTCGACCTCGGAACGCCCGTCCACCAGCACCTCGGCCAGCGCCCGCGCCACCCCGGCCGAGTGGGTCACCCAGACGGCCTCGGCCAGCCAGAACCCGTCGAGGTGCGGGGCCTCGCCGATCAGCGGGAACCCGTCGGGGGTGAAGGAGAAGATCCCGTTGATGCCGTCCTCGTACTTGGACTCGGCCAGGGCCGGCAGCAGCTCGACCGCGTCCCGCCAGGCCGGGTCGAAGTCCTCCGTGGTGAACGCCTGCACCGAGGGCATGGTGGTGGCCTTCCGGCCGATCTCGTCCTGGGTGACCGGCATGGGGCGGTGGGCGTAGGAGCCGATGCCGACGCGGTCGCCGTGCTCCCGGAAGTACAGGTCGCGGTCCTGGTGGCGGAGGATCGGGCCCGGCTCGTTCGCGGGCCGCCGCATCGGCAGCGGGCCCGACTTGGCGTACTGGTGGGCCAGGGGCAGCAGCGGCACGGTGAGCCCGGCCAGCGCGCCGATCGAGGGGCCCCAGAAGCCCGCCGCGCACACCACCACGTCGGCCGGGATCGTACGGTACTCGCCCGAGGTCACCACCGTCACCCCGGTGACCCGGCCGCCGCGCTGCTCGATGCCGACCACCGTGTGCCGCGGCAGGAACCTGGCCCCGCGCTCGGTGGCCCGCGCCGCCTGCGCCCGGCCGCACGCGACCGCCGCCGCCAGCCCGTCGCCCGGCACGTGGAAGCCGCCGAGCACCTTGTCCCGGTCGAGCAGCGGCCACAGCGCGGCGCACTCCGCGGGGTCGAGCAGGCGGGCCTCGACGCCCCACGACTCGGCCCAGCCGTGCTTGCGGTGCAGGTCGAGCCAGCGTTCCGGGGTGGTGGCCACCTCCAGCCCGCCGACCTGGCGGAAGCACTCAGCGCCGAGTGCCGCGTACTTGCCGGCGGTGTAGGCGGCGAACCCGGTCATCGTCTTGGACGGGTTGGTCTGGAAGACGAGGCCGGGGGCGTGCGAGCTGGATCCGCCGGTGGCGAAGAGCGGGCCCCGGTCGACGACCGTGACGTCCGTCCACCCCCGCTCGGTCAGCTCATCGGCCAGGGCGCAGCCGACGATCCCCGCTCCCACGATCACCAGACGAGGTCGGCTCATGGCGCCTCCGGTTGTTCCTTAATACGCAACACGCGCCGGACTACGCAACGACGATAGAGTCCAGGACCCGCCGGAACAAGAGCCACGCGAGCCGCCTTACCCCGCCGATCCGGACAGCGAGGGCGTCCACGACGGCGTCACCGGCGGAGATCATTTCCGTGCGCGGCCCGGCCGAGTACGCTGACCTCGGATCATCGCAGGGGAAAGGGCGACATGGCGCAACGTCGCTTACTCGAGGGGCTCGGTGTCACCGTCACCGAGGAGACCGCCTACCGGGCCCTGCTCCGGCACGGCCCCGCCACGCTGAGCGAGCTGGCCGCCGAGACCGGCTCGTCGGCCGCCGCCATCCGCCGCATGCTGCCCCGGCTGGAGGACCTGGCGCTCTGCTCCCGGGTCGCCGGACGGCCGCTGCGCGTGGTCGCCACGCCGCCGAACATCGCCGTCGACATCCTGGTCGCCCGCCGCCAGGAGGAGATCACCCACAGCAGGGCCGCCGCCGCGCTGCTGGCCACCGAGGTCGCCGAGCGCGGCGGGCCGCATCCGGAGGAGGTGCTGGAGGTGGTGACAGGGCGCGACGCGGTGGCCCGGCGCTACCTCCAGCTCGAACGCAACGCCACCCAGGAGATGCTGGTGCTGGTGCATCCGCCGTACGCGGTGGACATCAGCGACGACAGGGAGAACCGCCAGCGCGCGGCCCGCCAGGGCGCGCTCGTCACCCGCGGCATCTACAGCCCGCTGGCCTTCGAGCAGCCCGGCATGCTGGACCACACCCGCCGCGCCGTCGCCGACGGCGAACAGGCCAGGCTCGGCCAGGTGCCCGTCAAGCTGGCCGTCGCCGACGCCCGCACGGCCATCCTGCCGCTGGTCTCCGACGAGGACCGGGCCGTGGAGAGCGCGCTCGTGGTGCACCCGTCGGCGCTGCTGGACGCCCTGGTCGGGCTGTTCGAGACGTTGTGGCGGGCGTCCGTCCCGCTGCGCCTGGCGGAGGACACCCCGGGGCCCGAGGCGTGGCCGCAGGCCCCCGACACGGAGGTGCTGACCCTGCTGGCGGCCGGCATGAAGGACGACGCCATCGCCCGGCAGCTCGGGCTCAGCTCGCGTACGGTGCAACGCCGGGTCCAGGTGCTCGTCGATCACCTGGGTGCCAGGACCCGCTTCCACGCCGGCTTCCTGGCCGCCCAGAACGACCTCCTGGCCGAGGGCGACGGGCTCAGGTGATCAGGATCCCGCCGTCCACCGGCAGCGTCACCCCCGTGACGTACGACGCCGCGTCGCTCGCCAGGAACACCGCGGCCGCGACCAGCTCGTCCGGATCGCCCGCCCGCCCCATGACCACCCGCGACTCCAACATCCTCGGCAGATAGCCCGGCGGGTACTGCTCGGTCATCTCCGAGGCGAAGAACCCGGGCTCCAGGCAGTTGACCCGGATGCCACGCCGCCCGGTCCACTGCTGCGCCAGGTCGCGGGTGAGCCCGGCGACCCCCGCTTTGGACGCGCTGTAGGCGGCCTGCGGCAGCCCGGCCGTGGTCTCGCCGAGCACGCTGCCGATGTTCACGATCGACGAGCCGGGCCGCATCACCCTGGCGCACGCCTGCGCCATCCAGTAGGCGCCGTGCAGGTTGACGTCGATGACGCGGCGGAACTCCTCCGGGGTCTCGCGCACCGCGGGCACGGCCGTGCCGACCCCGGCGTTGTTGATCAGCACGTCGACGCCGCCCATCGCCTCGACGGCGGCGGCCACGAGCGCGTCGCAGTCTTCCGGCCTGGACACGTCGGTCGCCACGGCCAGGCAGCGGCGGCCGGTCTCCTCGACCTGCCGCCGCGTCCGCTCCAGCCGCTCGGCGCGCCGGGCGCCGATCACCACGTCGGCGCCCGCCTCGGCCAGGCCGCGGGCGAAGGCCACGCCCAGCCCCGACGACGCCCCGGTGACGATCGCGACCTTGCCGTCGAGCCGGAACCGCTCCAGCACGTCAGCCCCACCTTCCACCCGGACGACCACGCGCGGCACGCCCCCGGCATGACGCGGCGGCGGCGCGGGAGAGCGGCCCGCCACCCCGACGCGGTGCGGGTGCGGCCTGGTAGAGCGGCACACCGCCCCGAAGTGGTGCGGGTGCGACTTGGTAGAACGGCACGCCGCCCCGAAGTGGTGCGGGTGCGACTTGGGAGAGCGGCACGCCGCCCCGAAGTGGTGCGGCGGCCGCGGGGAAAGCGGGCCTAGAGCCCGTATTCCTTGACGATGCGCTCGTGCCGCTCGACCTCGACGTCGATCTCACGGGCCAGGTCGAGCCAGGCCAGCGGGTGCACCCACCGCTCGGTGGCGTCGTCGAGCAGCGCGTCGACCTCGTTGGCCGAGACGTTGGGCGGCACCGCGACCCAGCCGAACACCCCCGGCAGCGGCTCGCCGGAGCTGGGGTGGGTGACGGTGTAGTTTTCGTCGCTGTAGACCCACATCGGCCAGCCGCGCTCGGCCATGACCTCGGTGAACTCCGCCCAGTCCGACTCGCCCGGCGCGGCGCCGTCGAAGAAGAAGCTGGTGTAGCCGCCGGGCCGCAGGATGCGCACCGCGGCGAACGGGGGCACGAAGTTCTGCTGCTCCTGCGGGTCGTCGGGGACGGGCTCGAGGAGCTGCGGGTCGAAGACGACCAGGTCGCCGGCGTTGTAGTCCATCCCCCGCGGCTGCGGCAGGGCCAGCCGGGCGGTGGCGGGGCCGGTGCGGATGGACAGCACCTGGCGCTGGCCGCCGTCGGGCGCGGGCAGGATGAGCCTGATGAGGCCCATCTCCTCCTCGATCGGGCCCTCGTTCGACTTGATCGGCATGCCGATCTTGGCCGCGCCCTTGCGCACGGTCTCCCAGTCTTCCGCCGAGGTGGCCATGACGATCATGCGCCAGACGTCCTCGTCGGTCAGCTCGTCGAGCACCTCCAGCAGCACCTGGGCCGCCCGGGGGTTCTGGTCGAGCTGCTGGGCCGCGCCGGACAGCAGGCGGCGGGCCTCGATGCCGGCCCCGGCGGCGATGGCGTGCTCGCCCGAGTCGACGGTCTCCTGCCAGCGCTCGCGGGCGCTGTGGAGCCTGGCGAGCGTGAGGTGCTGGGCGGCGTGCGGCAGCAGCGCGGCCATCTGCTCCAGCCGCTCGTCCTGGCGGGCCTCGATGAGCAGCGTGGTCAGGTAGGCCACGTCGTCGGGGTCGGCGGTGGCGATGCCGTCGGTGTCGACCAGCATCTTCCAGTAGATGTCGGCGCCGGTGGCCGGGTAGCCGAGGAAGCCCATCGTGGTGGTGTGGCGGCGGGTGGCCTCGAGATCCTGGCCGGACAGCGGGGCCAGCCAGCCGACCCACCTCTCCGGGTCGGCGTTGAAGCCGTCGGCGGCGTCGAACAGGCCCACCAGCTCTTCCCGCGGGCCGGGGGCCTCGGGCTCCTCGGTGGTGTCGGCGGCGGCGCGCAGGGCGGCGATGCGCTCGGCCACGCCCGCGTTCTCGCGCAGCTCGGCGGCGGCGGACTCGGCCACGTCGGCCAGCAGCCTGGCCTGCCAGGCGCCCTTCCTGCCGAGGGCCAGCTCGCCCGCGACCAGCGCGAGCTCGACGCGGGCGCGGTAGCCGCCCATCATGCCGAAGTAGTCGATCCACTGGCGCACGACGCGGCCGAGCTGCCAGGTGTTGGTGATCTGGGCGGAGTCGGCGAGCTTGCTGACAGCGTGGGCCCACTCGACCCAGACGCGCGGGTGCTCGCCCACCACGTCGAGGTCGGGCAGCGCGTCGACGGCCTCGGCGGTGCGGCCCAGCGTGGCCAGGATCAGCGCGCGCCGCACGCCGTCGCGGTGCTCCTTGGCCACCGGGTCGTCGGCCTGGAACTCGGCCGCGGCCTGCAGCGCGTTGAGCGCGTCTTCTGCGCGGCCGGCGGCCAGCAGCGCGCGGGCGCTCTCGGCGCCCAGCTCCCAGCTCGCCTCGCGGCCGGCCGTGCGCAGCCGCTCGACGGCGGACTCGGCGTAGGTGACCGCCTCGTCGGGCTTGCCGGCGTCGATGAGCGCGGCGACGTATTGGGTGACCAGCCCGGCGAAGGCCGGCTTCTCGGGGCTCAGGCCCTCGATGTGGCCGCCGAGCGTCTCCAGGCGCTCGGCGGCGTGGCCGGGCCCGTCGGTGTTGGCCCACGCGACGGCCAGCGCCTCGACGGCGGCCACGGTGGCCGGGCACTCGCGGACGTCTTCGCGCTGAGCGAACGACAGGAGCTGCTGGGCGTCGTCGAGGGCGACCGCTCCCTGGGCCCGGTCGCCGATGCGGCCGACCAGGTGCCAGTAGCGGGAGTAGAACTCGAGCCAGGGCAGCTCCAGCGCCTCGGCCTGCTGGGCGATGGCCGGGGCCATGACGTCGAGCTGCGGATATCGGCCCTCGTAGGCCTGTGCGGGGAGGTCTCCCAGCGCCATGGCGAGGCCAACGTTGCCCGCCTCGGAAAGCTGCTGCTGGGTTTCGCCGACCCAGGCCCAGATGTCCACGTCCATGGGCAGCCAGTCTGCCAGGTCAACGAGCGTCCCCAAAACGCAGGAGCTCGATCAGCTCGTCGGATTGCGCGTCGGTCAGGACCCCGAACACCTCCGCCATCAGGTCGTCGGTGATCTCCTCCACGGCGGCGCGCTCGGCCACGACTGCGGGGCCCGGCTCGGCGTACGGCTCGGGCCAGGTGAAGAACCTGGCGACGTCCGCGCCGGTGATGGCGCCGAAGGGGCCCGAGAAGGGCGTGGTGTCGTGCGCCGCGGCCAGTGTGGCCTCCAGCGGGTGCAGCCCCGCCGCGATCACGGCGTTGGCGTGCAGGCCGCCGCGCAGCTCGCGTACGACGTGCATGAGCTGCGCGGCCCTGGCGGGCGGGTCGGCGGGCAGCGGCACGGCCCGCCAGCCCGCGAACAGCGGCGCCCCGACGCAGGACGCCTGCGCCACGACCGGCAGGAGCAGCTCGGCGATCCTGGCGCAGCCGTGGTGGCCGCCCAGCTTGCGCCTGCCCCACGCCTGGCACACCTCGGCGTAGAGCTCGACGGCGCGGTCGACCGCGAGCTTGCGTCCGCCGTTCCAGCTCTCCTCGACGTGGGCGGGCGGGAAGAAGACCGCCACCGACGTGACGACGTCGGCCTCGCACTCACCGAGTACGCCGCAACGGCCCCTGAAGTAGAACTCCCGGGGACCGAGCCCGTACTCCTCACAGACGGCCTTGGCCTCTCTGGAGATCATGAATCCGCCGCCGAGCCGGCCGATGGGCCCCTTGACCTGGGCGGCGGTGGTGCGCGGGTCGGCCATGTCCACCTCTCAGTTCGTGAAGTGAACCCAGCATTCCCTATTAGAACTTCATTCTGCAAGCATCAGCTCGCCGCTGGCCACGATCACCGCCGCGCCGGACAGGTAGCTGGTGTCCTCGTCGAGGATGACGGTCAGCGTGCCGCCCGGCACCTCGACCGTCCACGTGCCGGTGGTGTCGCCCGTCAGGCTCGCGGCGGCGACGGCCGTGGCGACCGCGCCGGTGCCGCACGAGCGGGTCTCGCCGGAGCCGCGCTCGAAGACGCGCATGACCACGCGGCTGGTGCCGACCGGGTTGAACAGCTCGATGTTGACCCCGGTGGGGAAGACCGCCGTGTCGAAGCCCGGCTGGTGGTTGAGGTCGAGCTGGACGACGGGGTCGCCGATCGCGCACGCCAGATGGGGGTTGCCGAGGCTGATGTGGAGCCCGCCGTACTCCTGACCGCCCACGGTCGCCACGCTCTCGCCCTGGACGACGGGCTTGCCCATGTCGACCGTGATGTCGCCGTTCGGCTCGACCCGCACCCTGCGTACGCCGCCCCTGGTCGCCACCCCGAACTCCGGCGCGTGCTCCAGCCCGGCGTCGAGCAGGTAGCGGGCGAACACGCGCATGCCGTTGCCGCACATCTCGGCCACGCTGCCGTCGGAGTTGCGGTAGTCCATGAACCACTCCGCCGCCGACGAGTGCTCGGCCACCTCGTGGCTGCGCTTCGTACGCACCACTCTGAGCACGCCGTCGGCCCCGAGGCCGGCTCTCCTGTCGCAGATCCTGGCGACGAGCGCGGCCGACACGTCGACCTCCCCGTCGGGATCAGGCAGGATGACGAAGTCGTTCTCGGTGCCGTGCCCCTTGAGAAAGCGCATTGCAGGAGTTTATTCGTACGAGTGTCCGGCAATGAGAGCCAGGGTCCGATCAAGGAGATCGGGAGCGTCGTACGGCAGCCACCGCACCCGCGGATCACGGCGGAACCACGACTCCTGCCGCCGGGCGAAACGCCTGGTCAGCCTGACCGTCTCGGCCATCGCGTGGTCCTCGCTCCACTCGCCGGCGAGGAAGCGGGCGACCTGGGCGTAGCCGAGGGCGCGGCCGGCCGTACGCCCCTCGGCCAGGCCCTGCCCGAGCAGCGTACGCACCTCGTCCACCAGGCCCGCCCGCCACATGCGCTCGACCCTGACCTCGATCCGCTCGTCCAGCACCGGCCTGGGCACCTCCAGGCCGATCTGCACGCTCGGGTAGACCGCGTCGTAGGACGGCATGGTGGCCGAGAACGGGCGTCCCGACAGCTCGATCACCTCGAGGGCGCGCACGATGCGCCGGCCGTTGCTCGGCAGGATGGCCGCGGCGGCGGCGGGGTCGAGCTCGCGCAGGCGCTCATAGAGGGGGGCCGGGCCGCGCTCGGCCAGCTCCGCCTCCAGCCTGGCCCTGATCTCCGGCTCCGTGCCGGGGAACTCCAGGTCGTCGATGGCCGCCCGTACGTACAGGCCGCTGCCGCCGACCAGCACGGGCACCTCGACGGCGTCGATGACGGCCCTGGCCAGCTTCTGGTACTCGGCCACGCTGGCCGTCACCGTCACGTCCCAGACGTCGAGCAGGTGGTGCGGAACCCCGCGCCGCTCGGCGAGGGTGAGCTTGGCCGTGCCGATGTCCATGCCGCGGTAGAGCTGCATGGAGTCGGCGTTGACGCACTCACCGCCGAGGCGGAGGGCGACGTCGACGGCGAGGTCGGACTTTCCCGCGGCCGTGGGGCCCACCACGGCGATGACTGGCTGGCGCACGTCGACCAGTTTGCTAGAGATCGAGGAGAGACGGTGGCAGATATCCCTCGTGGGTCAGCAGCCACCGCTTGGTCTCGACGCCCTCGCCCCCGCTGAACCCGCCCAGCCCGCTGCCCGCCGCGATCACGCGGTGGCAGGGCACGACGATGGGGATCGGGTTGGAGCCCATGATCGAGCCGATGCCCCTGGCGGGCACGGAGGACCCGGCCAGACCGGACAGCTCGCCGTAGGTGACGGCGGTGCCGAACGGGACGCCGTACAGCGCCCGCAGCACCCGCAGCCGCGAGCCCGACATGAGCCGCCAGTCGATCGGCGTCTCGAACGCCTTCAGCTCTCCGGCGAAATATGCTCTCAGCTCGGCGACGGCGGAGGCCGTACGATCCGCATCATGAACCTCAGCCAGCTCGAGGCGGCCGGCCAGCCGGGCGCGCGCGCCAGGGGCCGGCACCCGGCCCGACACCCAGCCCGCGGCCACAATGCCGATCTCGGTGACGGCCAGCACGAACGGGCCTACCGGCGTGGCCACCTCGGCAAAGGCGACCGTCCCCTCCCCGGCCGTCCCCTCCCGGGTGGGCTCCTCTCGGCCGGACTCCACTCGGGCGCGTTCCTCTTGGGCGGGCATCATGTCCTCACGTGAGCTCGTGGTGCTGGGCACGGCCAGCGCGGTTCCTACCCGTCACCGTAACCACAACGGGTAGAAATTTCTTTCGAGTATGACCAACCGGCGGGCCAGTGGTGAACTGCGGAAGCGTCCAGGAACGGGCAGACTGGAGGTGTGGACACTCGGTCTCGATACGCAAGCCGCCGACCGTACCTCGTTCCCGCCCGTCTCGATGAGCTGGCCGGGCCGGTCACCGGCGTGGTCCGGCTGCCCATCCACCTCGACTGGTCGGAGCAGCGGGTTTACGACTTGGATGACACTGCCCAGCTAGGCCTCATGTACGAGCGTGTTATCCGTGAGGCGGCTCACATCGATGACCTCCGCGCCTACCTGAACGCTTCGGTCCTGATCCGCATCTGGCCGCGCCTCTTCCTGCCCGTGCAGGCGAGGCAGACGTGGGAAGCCCGTTTCCGACCTCTGTCGCGGGCCGCGTAGCGACCATGGACCCTCTGCACGAACGGGTGACCAAGATCGGCTTGCTCGCCACCGAGCGCTTCGGCTTCGCCCTCGCCGGCGGTTATGCCGTCCAGGCTCATGGATTCCTCACCCGGCGTTCAGAGGATGTGGATCTCTTCACCTCTGCTGGTGGCGACTTCGATCTCGCGGTACGCGCGGCCGTAGCGGCGTACCGCGAAGCCGGTATGAAGGCTGAGATCGCCCAGGAGAGTCCAGGCTTCGCCCGCCTACTGGTCGTCGATGACGTGGGGCGCTCAGTGAAGGTCGAGCTGGGAGTCGACTGGCGCGCCCATCCACCGGTCCGGCTGGAGATCGGCCCTGTTCTGCACCAGGACGATGCCGTCGCGAACAAGGTGGCCGCCCTCTACAGCCGCGCCGAAGTCCGCGACTTCGTCGACGTTGACGCGGTCCTGCGCAGTGACCGTTACACCATGGACGATCTGAGCCGACTCGCCGCTGAAGCTGATCCAGGCTTCGACAAGGCCATGTTCGCCGTGGCCCTGTCCGCTCTCAGGCGAATCCCTGATCAGGCGCTCGCTCACCATGGCCTGTCGGCCGACGACATCACGAGGCTACGCGAACGTTTCCGGCGCTGGGAACGGTCTGTCGGATCACACCATCCCTGATGCCCTCGATCGGGACACGAATCGCCAACATCCGCACCGAACCCTTAGCATCGCGCTCGTGTCAAACCGCGAACTCGTAGTACTCGGCACGGCCAGCGCGGTTCCTACCCGTCACCGTAACCACAACGGCTACCTGCTGCGCTGGGACGGTCAGGGCTTCCTCTTCGACCCCGGCGAGGGCACGCAGCGGCAGATGGTGCACGCCGGGGTGAGCGCCCGCGACGTGCACTGGCTCTGCGTGACGCATTTCCACGGCGATCACTGCCTGGGCGTGCCCGGGGTCGTGCAGCGGATCGCCCGCGACAAGATACGCCATCCGGTGCGCGCCGTCTTCCCTGGCTCCGGCGAGACGTACTGGCGCAGGCTCCGCCACGCCGCCGTCTTCGCCGACACCCAGGTCATCTCCGAGCATCCGCTCTCCGGCGAGCTGGCCGGTGTCGGCCCGCTCGTCGCGCGCCGCCTGTCGCACCCCGTCGAGTCCTACGGCTACCGCGTCCAGGAGCCGGCCGGGCGCCGCATGCTCACCGACAGGCTGGCCGCCCACGGCATCCGCGGCCCCGAGGTCGGCGAGTTGCAGCGCACCGGCTCCGTACGCGGCGTCACCCTGGCCGAGTGCAGCGTCCCCCGGCCGGGGCAGAGCGTGGCGTTCATCATGGACACCCGGCTCTGCGACGCCGTCTTCGAGCTGGCCTCGGGGGCCGACCTGCTGGTGATCGAGTCCACGTTCCTGTCGTCGGAGAGCGCGCTGGCCAAGGAGTACGGGCACCTGACGGCGTTCGAGGCGGGGGTCGTGGCGGCCGACGCGGGCGTGCGCAGGCTGGTGCTCACCCACTTCTCCGAACGGTACGGCTTCGACTCCGAGCCCGTCTTCACCGCCGAGGTGCGCCGCAACTTCGACGGCGAGGTGGTGCTGGCCCGCGACCTGATGCGCATCCCCGTGCCGAAGCGTCAGGACAGCCACGACCCGGCGAAATAGCCGACGCCGTAGGGTGCGACCGCCGTCAGCAGCCGTCCCTCGTACGTCCTTCCGCCCGCCGCGCCCGCCAGCACCTGCAGGGCGGCCCGGCCGCTCACCCACAGCCGGTCGGCCTGGACGGGGTCGAGCCCGGCCAGGACCGCCGGGTCGCCGGCGGCGAGCGCCTTCGCGATCAGGTCGTTGAACGGCCCGGCGGCCTCGTCGTACCGGCCGGGGGCCCGAGGGCTGAGGCAGGCCGAGCCGTCGGCCATGACCAGCAGCGCCACCCTCTCCCCGCCTGTGGCCAGCCCCTCGCCCACCGCCCGGCACTCCTCGCTCGCGGCGTCGAAGGCCACGGACTGGAGGCCGTCGCACGGGCGGTCGCCCAGCAGGGCGCGGGCCACGGTCAGCGAGAGTGGCAGCACCGGCTCGCCTGTGCCGGACGTGTGGTCGAGTCCCCAGGGGCGCAGGGTGCCGGTCGCGCCGCCGTCGTACGCGGTCGTGGTGTCCGCGCCGCCCACGACGACCAGTCTGTCCGGGCGGGCCTCGCGCAGGGTGGCGATCGCGGTGTGGCAGGCGGAGCGGAGGTCGGGCATCCCCAGCACGACCAGCGGGGTTGGCGGGCAGACGGCCGCGGCTACGAGCACGGGCGCAAGCGTACGTGTCCCCGCCGCACCACGGGCACCACGCCCTCCCGCGGCGTTCTCCCGTGGACCTCGCTCAGTAGGGGCTGTGCCCTTCGCGCACCCTGGCGAACAGACCCTTGGCGTAGGAGTGGACCGCCTGGTACAGCCCGCCCCCGAAGCTGATCCTGGCCACCCCGAGCCCCGCCAGCCCGGCGAGATCCGGCGTCCCCGGCCTGAACAGCACGTTGACCGGCCGCCCCGCCACCTCGCGGACCAGCGCCTCGATCTCGTCGCCGTCGTCCAGCCCGATGGGGTACAGGCAGTCGGCGCCCGCCTCCAGATAGCGCCGCCCGCGCGCGACGGCCTCCTGCCTGGTGGCCGTTCCGTGCAGGTAGACGTCGATCCTGGCGTTGATCACCAGCGCGTCCCCGGCGGCGGCGCGTACCTCGGCCAGGAAGTCGGCCTGCTCGGCCACGTCGACCATGCCGCCGCGGGGCGGCACCGAGTCTTCCAGGTTGCAGCCCACGGCACCGGTCGCGAGCAGGCGTTCGACCAGTTCGGCGGGTTTGAGACCGTAACCGCGCTCGATGTCGGCGGTGACGGGCACGCCGACGGCCCTGACCACCCGCGCGACGGCGGCCATCATCTCGTGGACCGGTGTGGCCTCGCCGTCGGAGTAGCCCAGCGCACGGGCGACGCCGGCGCTGCTGGTGGCCACGGCGGGGAAGCCGGCGTCCTGGACGGCGCGGGCGGAGGCGGCGTCCCAGACGTTGGGGAGGACCACCGGGCTTCCCGGGACGTGCAGCGCACGCAGCTCGGACGCTCTGTCAGTCGTCATGCCCCGACCCTACGCAGGCGGTGACACCCGCTGAAGGTCCAGTGCGCCACATTTACGGCGAGCCACTCCCCCGCACTCGTAGGGACCCACGCCAGGCGCACGTCACCGGGCGTCGGCGACCGCCCGCGCCGCCTCAGGCGGCGGGGCGGGCGTGGAACGACGCGCCTTCCTCCCTGGTCAGCAGCCGCTCGTCGCGCACTGACCGCTGACCTCACCGGCCGGGCCGTCCGCCGGGAGGTCCGCGGGGGTGCCGCTCCCGGACGACTGCGGCGGCTTGGAGGGGGAGGCGGTCGACGGCTTCTTGCCGTCGCCTCCCTGGGCGTTGCCGTCGGAGGAGCCGTTGCCCGTCGAGTCTGAGCCCGTCGAATCTGAGCCCGTCGAGCCGTTGTCGGCGGGGTCGCCGCCCGCGCCGGGGTCGGCGACGTCGCCCATGCTGCCGTCGTCGGGCGGGTCGGTGGACAGGCCGCCGTCGGGGGCGTCGGTGGCCGCGTCGCCCATGGTGGCTTCGTCGTCACCCTGGAGGTCGTCGGCGCCCCCGGCGGTCTGGGAGGGCGCGGGGCCGCCGGTGCTCCGCTGCGCGCTCCCGCCGGGGTTGCCCGCCAGCAGGTAGCCGGCGCCGCCCGCCACGAGGAGGCCGACGAGCACCGAGGCGACGATCAAAATGATCTTCTGGTTGTTCTTCGGCGCCTTGCGGGAGGAGGATTCGTCGCGCGTCTCCAGACGGGCGTCTCCCGGCCCGTACAGGATCTCCTGACGGTCCGCCTCGTTCGGATCTTGCATGGGGTTACAGCTCCCTGCGGTCGTATCGGGGAAAGCTCGCCGGCTTCCGCGGGTGATGGACCACACTAGCCGCAACGGAGGAATGCTCGCACAACAATCACAAAGGAATCACGACTTGTCACCCCTTAGATCCATTCGCCCAGGTAGCCGCACCCACCTGGCACCGGTGGCCGGAGCCGTCGGGGTACTCGTCACCGCGGTGCTGGGGATATTTCTGGCATTCACCAACTCGCCCGAATCTTCACCGCAAAGACCTCAGGAATTTGATCAGGAAACCCCGCTTTCCCCACGTCCGGCTTCACCACTCTGGGCATCGGATATGACACAAACAGCGACCGCGGCGCTTCTGCCGGCGACGCCTTCCCATGGATCGCTCCATTTCCCCTCGCCGCACCCGGACGACGTCTTTCCCGGTCATTCGCCGCCGCCCTGGGTCGAGGCGGTGCCGCCGTGGGCGGCGGCCCTCCCACCCGTGACGGCGGGCACCCCTGGGTTCCTGCCGACGCCGGGATCCTCCCCCGCCTCATCCGTACGGGCCCGGCCGGACCGCCCCCGGTCCCCCTCCGCGCGCCCCCTGACGCCCCCGCGCGAACGTCCTCCCGGGCGGCGGGGCGCCCCGGCCCCGGAGGCGTCCCCACAGGCGCCTCCCCGCGAACGCCTCCTGCCGGAGCCGATCCGCGAGGCGGACCCGCCACCGTCATCGCAGGAGCGCGGCATGCCCCTCCCCTGCGCCACGTTCCACGACTTCCGCCGCCAGGCCTGCTACGACGTGCTGAACCGGCTCACGCGCTGACCACGACAGGAGGGCGGCACCGGATCGACCGGTGCCGCCCTCCGAAGAACTCCTCGGGAGTCCGTGAACCTCCGTGAGACTCAGTGCGCCGAGCAGCCGCCCGTGGCGGCGGGCAGGGGAGCCGGGCGGCCGATGGTCGGCATGCCCAGCAGGACCCCGGAGCCCGGCGACCCGGCCGCGCCGCCGCCCTGACGGGCCTCCCAGGCGTCGCCCGCCCGGGTGCGCCGCAGCTCGAGCACGGCCCCGTCGGCCACCAGGTGGTGCGGCGCCGCGTACGTGACCTCGACCGTCACCATGTCGCCCGGCCGCGGCGTCTCGGCCCCGACGGCGAAGTGCACGAGCCGGTTGTCGGGAGCGCGCCCCGACAGCCGTCGCGTGGCCTCGTCCTTGCGGCCCTCACCCTCGGCGACCAGCACCTCGAGCCTGCGGCCCACCTGCCGCTTGTTCTCCGCCCAGGAGATCTCCTCCTGCAGCGCCACCAGCCGCTCGTAACGCTCCTGCACGACCTCCTTGGGCACCTGGTCGGGCATGGTGGCCGCGGGCGTGCCCGGCCGGATGGAGTATTGGAAGGTGAAGGCGTTGGCGAAGCGGCTCTGCCGGACGACGTCGAGGGTGCCCTGGAAGTCTTCCTCCGTCTCGCCGGGGAAGCCGACGATGATGTCGGTCGAGATGGCCGCGTCGGGCATGGCCGCGCGCACCCGCTCGATGATGCCGAGGTAACGCTCGGCCCGGTACGACCGCCGCATCGCCCGCAGCACCCGGTCGGAGCCCGACTGCAGCGGCATGTGGAGCTGGTGCATGACGTTGGGCGTCTCGGCCATGGCGGCGATCACGTCGTCGGTGAAGGCGGCCGGGTGCGGAGAGGTGAAGCGCACGCGTTCGAGGCCCTCGACACCGCCGCAGGAGCGCAGCAGCTTGCCGAAGGCCAGCCGGTCGCCGAACTCCACGCCGTAGGTGTTGACGTTCTGCCCCAGCAGCGTGACCTCCAGCACGCCCTGCTCGACCAGCGCCTGCACCTCGGCGAGGACCTCGCCGGGACGGCGGTCCTTCTCCTTGCCGCGCAGCGACGGCACGATGCAAAAGGTGCAGGTGTTGTTGCAGCCGACGGAGACGGACACCCAGGCGGCGTAGGCCGACTCGCGCTTGGTGGGCAGCGTCGAGGGGAAGACCTCGAGCGACTCCTTCAGCTCGACCTGCGCCTCGCCCTCGATGCGGGCCCGTTCGAGCAGCACCGGCAGCGAGCCGATGTTGTGCGTGCCGAACACCACGTCGACCCACGGCGCCCTGCGGACGATCTCACCCTGGTCCTTCTGCGCCAGGCAGCCCCCGACGGCGATCTGCATGCGCGGATTGCCCACCTTGGCGGGCCGGAGGTGGCCGAGGTTGCCGTAGAGGCGGTTGTCGGCGTTTTCCCGGACGGCACACGTGTTGAACACGACCACGTCGGCCGTCTCCCCTGCGGGGGCGGCCACGTAGCCGGCCCCCTCCAGCAGGCCGGAGAGCCGCTCGGAGTCGTGGACGTTCATCTGGCACCCGTATGTGCGCACTTCGTACGTGCGGGCGCCCTCCTGGGTCACAGTCATGGCACGTTCAAGGGTAGTCGCAGTCAGGCTTGACACGGCCCTTGCGGTTCCAAAAGGCCAGCTTGATGGCGTGATGTGATCGGATCGGTACCGCCTGGTTAGTGCGCGGCGCTCCAAGGGCCTCTACGTTTTACTCCATGACGGAGAACGGCGACGCCACTCCACTGGTCCGGTTGGAGAACGTCAACAAGCACTTCGGGGCATTGCACGTCCTGAAGAACATCAACTTGACCGTCTCTCGTGGCGAGGTCCTGGTCGTCATCGGCCCTTCGGGCGGCGGGAAGTCCACGCTCTGCCGCACGATCAACCGGTTGGAGACGATCAACGAAGGGCAGATCGTGTTCGACGGCAAGGTGCTGCCCGCCGAGGGGAAGGCGCTGGCAAAGCTCCGTTCCGAAGTGGGAATGGTCTTCCAGTCGTTCAACCTGTTCGCGCACAAGACCATCCGGGAGAACGTGACGCTCGGCCCGACCAAGGTCCGCGGCCTGGCCAAGGGCGCCGCCGACAAGCGGGCCATGGAGCTGCTCGACCGGGTGGGCATCGCGGCGCAGGCGGACAAATATCCGGCCCAGCTCTCCGGCGGTCAGCAGCAACGCGTCGCGATCGCCAGGGCGCTGGCCATGGACCCGAAGATGATCCTGTTCGACGAGCCCACCTCCGCACTGGACCCCGAGATGGTGCAGGAGGTGCTCGACGTCATGGTCGGGCTGGCCCGCGACGGGATGACGATGATGGTCGTCACGCACGAGATGGGGTTCGCCCGCCGGGCCGCGAACAGGGTGGTGTTCATGGCTGACGGTCAGATCGTGGAGGAGAACACCCCCGACGAGTTCTTCACCAACGCGCAGACGGACCGGGCGCGCGACTTCCTTTCGAAGATCCTCACGCACTGATTACTGAGGCAGGTACACATGCACATGCGTCGAGCGGGAGCAGCGCTCTCGGTAGCGGCCCTGGCCGCGGGCCTGACCGCCTGTGGCGGCGACAGCGGCGGCGGCGGGACGTTCGCCACCGTGGCTGACAAGATCACGGGCGGTGGCACCGTCGTGGTCGGCACCAAGTGGGACCAGCCGAGCTTGGGCCTGAAGATGGGCAATGAGCCCGAGGGCTTCGACGTCGACGTGGCCAAGGCCGTGCTGAAGGAGATAGCCGGCGGCAAGGACGTGAAGGTCGAGTGGAAGGAGTCGGCCTCGTCCAACCGTGAGCCGTTCCTCGCGAACGGCACGGTCGACATCATCTTCGCCACCTACTCGATCACCGAGGAGCGCAAGGCCAAGGTCACCTTCGGCGGCCCCTACGTCGTGGCCCACCAGGACGTCATGGTCCGCAAGGACGACACCTCGATCAACAGCCCGCAGGACCTCAAGGGCAAGAAGATCTGCAAGGCCTCCGGCTCCAACTCCTACAAGCGCATCACCGACCCGCCGCCGGACGGCGAGCTCGACATCGACGCCACCACCGTCGACGCGGCGAACTACTCCGAGTGCGTGCAGAAGCTGACCGGCAGCAACCTCGACGCCGTCACCACCGACGACCTGATCCTGGCGGGCTTCGCCAAGCAGGCCGGCGGCAACTTCAAGGTGCTGGGCCAGGGCTTCACCGACGAGAAGTACGGCATCGGCCTGAAGAAGGGCGACACCAAGACCTGCGAGGCCGTCAACAAGGCCGTGCAGGCCCTGTGGTCCAACGGCACCATGAAGACGCTGCTGGACAAGTGGTTCGGCGGCATCCAGGGCCTCAAGGTGTCCGAGGCGGCGCCGCCGGCCGAGGGTTGCGCCTGATCACACCAGAAGCGGCGGCCGGTGGTCCGGTCGCCGCTGCCCTATGCGGTGGAGCACGATGGACGAACTAATCAAATATGCCCCCGACCTCGGGATCGGGTTCCTGGAGAACGTCAAGCTCTCCCTGGTGGCCGCGGTCGTCTCCCTGATCCTCGGCACGGTCCTGGTGGCGATGCGGCTTTCCCCCACCCCGGTCCTGCGCGTGGCCGGCACCGTCTACGTCAACGTGGTGCGCAACACCCCGCTCACGCTGGTGCTGGCGTTCTCGGCGCTGGGGCTGAGCGACCAGCTCGGGCTGGTCTTCTCCGAGACGCCGCTGACCAACTCCTTCTGGGTCGTGGCGATGGGCCTGTCGCTCTACACCGCGGCCTTCGTGTGCGAGGCGCTGCGCGCCGGCGTCAACACGGTGCCGATGGGGCAGGCCGAGGCGGCGAGAGCGATCGGGCTGACGTTCATGCAGTCCCTCAGGATGATCATCCTGCCCCAGGCGTTCCGCACGGTCGTCGCGCCGCTCGGCAGCGTGATGATCGCGATGATCAAGAACACCACGGTCGCGACCGCGGGCGGGTTCCTCGCCGACGCGGCGGCGACCATGAAGGAAGTCTTCGACACGACGGGCGCGTCGATCCCGATCTTCCTCGGCATCGTCCTCGCCTTCATGGCGCTGACCATGCCCGTCGGCTTCTTCACCGGCTGGTTGTCGCGGCGTTTGGCGGTGGTCCGATGAGCACGACCGTCCTGTTCGACGCCCCTGGCCCGCGTGGGCGGGTGCGCAACAGCGCGCTCACCGTGGTCAGCGTCATCCTGGTCGGCGCCGCCCTGTACGGCGTCTACCGCGGCTTCGACGCCAAGGGCCAGTTCGAGGGCAAGATCTGGCAGCCGTTCCTGATGTGGGAGACGTGGGACTTCTACATCATCCCCGGCCTGATCGGCACCTTGCAGGCGGCGGCCGTGGCCGCGGTGCTCGCGCTGGCCTTCGGCGCGATCTTCGGCCTGGCCAGGCTCTCCGACCACGCGTGGATCCGGGTCCCGGCCGGTGTGGTGGTCGAGGTGTTCCGGGCCATCCCCCTGCTGCTGCTGATCTTCTTCATCTTCTACCTGGCGCCCGCGGTGCTGGGCGGCGGTGACTACGCCTTCATGGCGGTCGTGGTCGGCCTGATGCTCTACAACGGCTCGGTGCTGGCCGAGGTGGTCAGGGCCGGCGTGCACGCGGTGCCCAAGGGGCAGTCGGAGGCCGCGTACGCGGTGGGCATGCGCAAGAACCAGGTGATGCGGCTGGTGCTGCTGCCGCAGGCCGTCACGGCGATGATGCCCGCGATCGTCAGCCAGCTCGTGGTGTTGCTGAAGGACACCGCGCTCGGCTACATCATCGCCTACGTCGACCTGCTCAACACCGGGTTCAAGATCCTGCCGGCCCGCTTCTTCGGCTCCCTGATCCCGGCGGCGATCGTCATCGGCATCATCTACGTGGCGCTGAACATGGCGCTGAGCTTCCTGGCCACCTGGCTGGAACGGCGTAGCAGGCGCAGCCGCAAGACCGCGGCCGCCCCGGTCACGGCACCCGGCTCGGCCGAGGTGGGCGTGGCCGCGGGGCAGGGGACCGAGGGCGGCGGTGTGGCGCCCGACCGTCCCGTGGAGTGATCCAAGGGCGGCGGGCACGTAAGCCCGCCGCCCGGTTTTTACCGGTAGACCCCCAAAAATGTGCCAAAACTGCGTCGAGGCGGCCCTGTGATGGGCAGGCGCGGGTTACCCATAGTCGTGGGTAAATCGAGGGGGCCTGTCGCGGCGACCAGGCGTGCGACGGCGCTGGCGGCCGGGGCTTCCATGGCCCTGGGCCTGGCGGCCTGTGGGGGCGGAGGCTCGTACACGACCGTCGTGGACAAGATCAGGGGCACCGGCACGGTCATCATCGGCACCAAGTGGGACCAGCCGAGCCTGGGCCTGCGTACGGGCAAGGGCGATCCCGTGGGGTTCGACGTCGACGTCGCGCGCTACATCGTCCGCCGCCTCGCCAACCGGGCCGACGTCAAGATCACCTGGCGGGAGTCGCCCTCGTCCAACCGCGAGGCGCTGCTCCAGAACGGCACCGTTGACATGATCGTGGCCTCCTACTCCATCACGAAGGCACGCGAGCCGAAGGTGACGTTCGGCGGCCCGTACGTGACGGTCAGCCAGGACACGATGGTCCGCGCCGACGACCTGCGCATCCAGAACGTGAACGACCTGCGCGGCAAGCGGATCTGCCTGGCCGCGGGCTCCAACTCGTACCGGCGCATCGTGGACCCGCCGCCGGACGGCAAGCTGGACCTGCCCGCCGAGCTGGTGTCGGCGAGCAACTACTCCGACTGCGTACGCAAGCTCTCCGAGGACCTGCTCGACGCGATCAGCACCGAGAACCTCGCCCTGGCCGGGTACGCCGAGCAGGAGCCCGGCCGCTTCCGCCTGCTGAACCAGCCGATCAGCGTCGAGAAGTGGGGCGTCGGGTTGAAGAAGGGCGACACCAAGACCTGCGAGGCCGTCAACCGGGCGATCGCCGACATGTGGCACGACGGGACGGCCGCGCAACTGCTGCGCAAGTGGTTCGGCCGGACGGACATCAAGCTCCCCTCGACCCTTCCGCCTCCCGAGGGCTGCCCCTGAGCGCTCGACCCTGGGCATGTGACCCTGAGGGCGTGAAACGTACGGCGGCGGGTTGAACCGGGAGAGTCGGCCCTGGACCATGGGGAGCGACCCCGAAGTGTGGAAACCGGGCCCTGAACTGTGGGGACCGGCCCGCACTCCCGGTGATCTTCCGGCAGGATGCGATTATGCCTTTCTGGCCCTCCCCCATTTCGACCAGAGACGTGGCCGGGTCGGGCGTGCGCCCCGGCTGGCCCACGGCCCGCGACGGCCGGGTCTGGTGGACCGAAGACCGTCCCGGCGAGGGCGGGCGCACCACGATCGTGCGCCGCGCCGCCGACGGCACCCACCGTGACCTGCTGCCCGCCCCGTGGAGCGCGCGCACCCGGGTGCACGAGTACGGCGGCCGCCCCTACGCCGTGACCCCTGAGGGGGAGGTCGTCTTCGCCAACCTGAAGGACCAGCGGCTGTACGTACTGGGTGAAAACGGCCATCCGAAACCCCTCACCGACGAGGGCTGCCGCTACGCGGACCTGCTGGTGCACGACGGCCAGGTCTGGTGCGTACGCGAACGGCACGCCGGGAACGGCAAGGTCACCCGCGCGATCGTGTCGATCCCGCTGACCGGTGGCCAGATCCGCGAACGCGCCACCGGCCACGACTTCTACGCCTCCCCCACCGTCTCCCCCGACGGACGGCACCTCGCCTACGTCTGCTGGAACCACCCCCGCATGCCGTGGGACGGCACCGAGCTGCGCGTCACCGCCCTGTCCTCCGGCGGCTCGTGGACGGTACGGGGCGGCCCCGCCGAGTCCGTGCTGGCCCCCCTCTGGAAGGACGACTCCCGGCTCTACCTGATCTCCGACTCCTACGGCTGGTGGAACCTGTACGAGATCGGCCTCCATGGCGACGGCGCCCAGGCGGTGCACCCGGCCGAGGAGGAGTTCACGCTGCCGCCGTGGCGGCTGGGCGGGATGCCGTACACGGTGCTCGCGGACGGTCGGCTCGCGGTCCTGCACGGGCGCGGGGACCTGCGGCTGGCCGTGCTCGACCCCGCCTCCGGCGCGCTCACCGACCTCGCGCTCCCCTACACCGGCTGGGACGCGGCGCTGACCGCCGACGGCACGTCCGTGGCGGGCATCGGATACACCGCCACGACCCCCCGCACGGTCGTCACCGTGGACATGGGCACGGGCGAGCACCACGCGCTCAAACGCGACCTGTCCACCCTCCCCGACCCGTCCTACCTCCCGATCCCCCGGGCCGTACGCGTGCCCGGCGGCGACACCCGTGAGCCCGGCCACCCGGACACCCCCGAAGCCCGCACCACGCCCCAGAAACACCAGCCCGCAACGTCGGAAAGCCCGCCCACGACGCCGAACGACCGTCCCACGACGCCACCGGAAGACCACCTCCCGACGCCGGAAGTCTCAGCACCGGAAGACCAGATCTCGACGGCGGAAGTCTCGACGCCGGGAGACCAGGTATCGACGCCGGAAGACCGGGTCCCGGCGTGGGGAGACCAGACCGCAGTTCCCGGAAGCCGCACCGGGGCACCCAGCCGTCAGGCCGCGACACCCGCAGACCTCGCCGAGACGCCGAGCGGCGAGCCCGTGACGCCGCCGGCAGGGAAGACCGTGGTGTCGGGGCGTCACGGCGAGATCCACGCGTTCCTGTATCCGCCGCGCACCCCCGCCCCCGCCTTCCCCACCCCCGCCTTCCCCACCGCCGCCGGGGCTGCCGCCGCTTCAACGGGCACGGCCGCCGACGGTGACGAGGCCAAGCCGCCATTTGTGATCTTCGTGCACGGCGGCCCGACTGCCCACGCCGACACCGCGCTCGACCTGGAGAAGGCGTTCCTGACCTCGCGGGGCATCGGCGTGCTCGACGTCAACTACGGCGGCTCGACCGGCTACGGCAGGGCCTACCGCGACCGGCTGAAGGGGCAGTGGGGCGTGGTGGACGTGGAGGACACGATCGCCGCCGCCGAATGGCTGGCCGCCGAGGGCCTGGCCGACCCCGCCAGGATCGCCGTACGCGGGGGCAGCGCCGGGGGCTGGACCGTTATGGCGGCCTGCTGCCGTTCGGACGTCTTCGCGGGCGGAGTGTCGTACTACGGCGTCAGCGCACTGGCCCCGCTGGTCGCGCACACCCACGACTTCGAGTCACGTTACGTCGAGTGGCTCGTGGGGCCGGAGGACCCGCAGGTGTACGCCTCCCGCGAACCCCTCGCCCTCGTGGACGGGGTGAGCTGCCCCATGCTGCTCCTCCAGGGCCTCGACGACCCCGTGGTGCCGCCCGAGCAGTCGACGGCCTTCGCGGACGCGCTGTCCGAGCGGGGAGTGTCGTGCACGTACCTCGCTTTCGAGGGCGAGGCGCACGGCTTCCGCCGCACCGAGACCCGCGCCGCCGCCCTCGCCGCCGAACTGGCCTTCTACCAGCAACTCTTCGGCTAGAGCCACACCCCTCACCCCGCCGCCCAGCCGATCCGCTCACCACGCGACTCAGGCCCGTCCACCCACCACACGACTCCAGGCCCATCCGCTCACCACGCAACTCAGACCCGCCCGTTCACCGTGTGCCCTCGCCCGCCCGCTCCCTGCCACCCGCCGCGCGCCGCCCGCCACCCGGAGCCCTCCGCGCGCCGAGGGCTCAGCGGGCGAACTCGGTCGCGCGCGACTCCCTGACCACCGTGATGCGGATCTGCCCCGGGTACGTCAGCTCCTCCTCCACCTGCTTGGCCACGTCGCGGGCGATCACCTGGGCCTGGATGTCGTCGATCGCGTCGGGCTTGACCATGACCCTGATCTCCCGTCCGGCCTGCATGGCGAAGACCTTCTCCACACCCTCGTACGACTGCGCGATCTCCTCCAGCCGCTCCAGCCGCTTGACGTACGCCTCCAGGGACTCCCGCCGGGCCCCGGGCCTGCTGCCGCTGATCGCGTCGGCCGCCTGCGTGAGCACCGCCTCGACCGTACGCACCTCGACCTCGTTGTGGTGCGCCTCGATGGCGTGCACCACGTCCTCCTCCTCGCCGTACCTGCGGGCGATCTCGGCGCCGATCAGCGCGTGGCTGCCCTCGACCTCGTGGGTCAGGGCCTTGCCGATGTCGTGCAGCAGGGCGCAGCGCTTCATCAGCGTCTGGTTCATCTTCAGCTCGGCGGCCATGATCCCCGCGATGTGCGCGGACTCGATGAGGTGCTTGAGCACGTTCTGCCCGTACGAGGTGCGGTAGCGCAACTGCCCGAGCAGCAGCGTCAGCTCGGGGTGCATGTCGGTGATGCCCAGCTCGACGAGGGCGTCCTCACCCGCCCGCGCGCACAGGTCCTGCACCTCCTGGCGGCTGCGGTCGTGCGCCTCCTCGATGCGCTGCGGGTGGATGCGTCCGTCGAGCACCAGCTTCTCCAGCGTGAGCCGCGCCGTCTCCCTCCTGACCGGGTCGAAGCACGACAGCAGCACGGCTTCCGGAGTGTCGTCGATGATCAGGTTCACCCCGGTCGTGGACTCGAAGGCCCGAATGTTACGCCCCTCGCGGCCGATGATCCGGCCCTTCATCTCGTCGCCGGGCAGGTGCAGCACGCTGACGACCGACTCGGCCGTCTGCTCGGCCGCCAACCGCTGAACGGCCAGCGTCACGATCTTCGTGGCCCGCTTCTCGCCCTCCTTGCGGGCGTCCCCCTCGATCTCCCGGACGATCAGCGCCGCCTCGCGCTTGGCCTGGTTCTCGATCTCCCTGACCAGCTCGGACTTGGCCTGCTCGCCGGTGAGCCCGGCCACCCGTTCCAGGATGACCCGTCGTTCCTCCTCGACCTGCAGCAGCTCATCGCGGCGGTCGGCCAGCTCGACCTCGGTCTCGGCCAGCTTCCTGTCGCGTTCGGACTGCCGCCGGGCCTCCTCGTCCAGCCGCTGCTCCCGCTCGGCCAGCCGCGCCTCGCGGCGCTCGAGGTCGGTGCGCTGCTCCTTGAGCTCGGACTTGAGTGTCCGGCTCTCCTCCTCCGCCTCCCGCCGCATCTCCGTGGCGCTCTGAGCCGCCGACTCGGACCTGCGCAGGATCTCCTCGGCGTCGGTCTCCGCCTTGCGGCGGATCTCGCGGGCCTCCTGGCGCGCCTCCTCCAACTCCTCGTGCACGGCCTGCGCCTGCTCGGGGGTCGGCTTGGCGGCGCGCGACCCGCCACCCGACGTGCGCCGTACGACGACGAGGAGCGCCACGATCATCCCGAACGCGAGCACGAGCACCGCCACCATCAGCACCACGACCAGCGGCCCCATGTGCGCCCCGCCCTCCTCGCGTCGTCAAGAACTCATAACGCGGCCACAAAAACGGGAGGGGTCACAGGCGCGCTGCGGACAGCCCGGACGGCGTCGTCGCCGGGATCGATGTCAAGCCAAGGCGGATGGGGCGTCGACCGCGAAAGCCGACACCTCGCCTGCCTCTGTCAACCAAGCTCGTTCGTCCGTCGTTCACCGGTATGGCAATCCGCGCTGCGCGGAGTAACTCCTCACTGCCGTCGAGGTTATGCGTCGAACAGGTCACGAGCAAGCAAACGCGTCATCAAGCGTGTCTTACAGGCTTGCATCTCCACATTCAGCCAGACACCCCCATTACCGCCCGTTTTGCCCACCACCAGCAAGCGACACGACACCGCCGCTGGCAAACCGCCGTCATTGCCAACGACAGACCGGTAGCGCTACCAGTAGCAGACCAGGTGACACCGCCAGGTGACACCGCCAGGTGACACCGCCAGGTGACACCGCCAGGTGACACCGCCAGGTGACTGTCAACGGACACGCTGACTTCCATGTAGGCGGGCATTGGTTTGCCAGGTGCGCGGACATCGGTTCTCCAGGCGTGGCCATGGTTTTCCAGGTGG